>NZ_JACOQH010000001.1:0-543003 GCF_014297335.1 Roseburia yibonii | reverse complement strand
AGCAAAAGTTGATAAAAAACAGGAGTATCAGGATAATACCGATAGAATCGAAGTGGAGCGCACCTTCAGCCTGAGCAAACGCTGTTATGGTATGAGCTGCATTACCACAAAACTGGAAGGAACGCAGTTGACTTCTATCGCATTATCTGTATTCGTGACGAATCTGTTCAGGATTCAGAGGCGAATACTTTACGCTCTTTTGCGCCTGTTCCGCTTCTGGCATGACTGGAACAGATGTAAGAGCTGGAAGTTGCAGATATCTGCTTAATCAGCAGACACTAATTCAAAATTCATTAAAAATAATAAGGGCGATAGATTATATTAATATATCGAAAAATGACTATTATGTGTTGTTCATAGCCTGTTATTTACATGATATATCAATGGTAACATTTCCAGATTTAGATTCAATTCAATCCGGAGGTTTCGAGAGTAATAAAATATACTCAGATTTTGTTAAGAATATACGTGAAGAGTTGAAAAAATCAAATTTAGCAAAACGACCAGTGAAGAGATTACTTAAAGAATATTATTTAAAAGTTGATTCGTTTTATGAAAAATTAGTACGAGAAAATCATGCAAAAAATAGTGCTACAGAAATAAGAAATCGACATGAACTGGGATTTATAGATAGTGCACTTAGAGAAATTGTTGCAGAGGTATCAGAAGCACATGGATATAACGTAAATGATATTTATAAAATCAAATCAACTGCCAGTTCGAAGTTGTGGAGTCAAAAATTCACAAAGATAATCTTGAGATTGGCAGATTTGTTGGATATGAGTAATTATCGTGTATCTGCATTGGTTTTAAACCATAACTTAGATAATATGGGAGATACTTCGAGATTTCATTGGTTGTCCCATTTGATTACAAAGGGATATGAAATAGAAACAGATTATTACTTGGATGAGAACAAAACAGTAAATTTCTTGGAGAAAAACAGTATTGTTGAAAAAATTATGCTAAGGGTAGATGTTGAATTGCCACAGTTAACGCATGAAAATCCGTATGGATGTAAAGAAATGGGATTGGAGTCAATTGACAAAACTGCAATAAAAGTTAAATGTGGTGAAACGTGTACAAGTGACAAATGTAATTTCCTTTGTAAGTGGTTTGTTCAAAAGAATTATTATTTGTTTTTAGAATTAGCATCTTTACAAGATTACTTAGAATCTCTTCCGGATAACTATTTTAAGCCAGAAATTGAAGTGGTAGTAAATTCGAGCGACAAAAATAAGCTTTCTTCAAAGCAATTTACATTGCTGAAAAAGTATGTGGATGGAAGGTAGGCACTGAAGTTTCTTTGATACATATTTAGGCTATTTGTAACGGGGATAAAACCGGAATTGCTTGAAGATACAAATCTTGATCAGGTTATACTTGTTATGAAGATGGAAAAGGAATCTGATGATGAATTAGCAGAAAAATCAGCAGATTCAAAAATGAAAGCAATAGATTTATCAGAAAGGCAGAAGCAGATTTTAGTCTATATGGATGCTGGGGTTGAACATAGTACAGAGCAGGTAGCAGAAAAGATAGGTTTAAAAGGTCCTAGGACAAGGCAACTATTAAATGAATTGGTGAATATGGAGTTGTTAGCATGTATTGGAACTACAAAAAAGAGAAGGTATATTAAAGTGTAGAAGTGGATGTTACGTAGGAGATAATAAGCATGAACAAATTTCCAGAAAAAGACTGGAAAATATTCAGAAGTAAAATTGCTGGATGGCAAGAAGCTTATATGGATAAGCTCAACAAAGAATATATTGAAATACTAAGTGGAGATGGAAATTCATCTGAGAAATTTTGGACATTGGAGAAAAGAATAAAAAAGGATAAGAAAGATTGTGGAGTGCAATGTGAGATGAGCAGATCAATTCAATTTTATATTATGCTTTCGCTCCTAAATGAAGGAGCTATTACCATGGAAGATTTAGAAGATTTTAGTGATGATTTGAAAGAGATAATACAACATTTCGCTGGAATATTGCTTGCTGTAAAATATATATTTCTTGGATGTGAGCAATCGAGAATTTAATTGAGTTTTTATTGAGTTGTTTTCAGAAAAACTCAATAAAAACTCAAAAGAAACTTATAGAGTAACTTAAGACTCAGAGGGAGTATGTAAGTTTAGTTGAACTCATTCATAGCATCTACATATCCTTGCAAGCCATCTGCTTTGAGAGCAAGTTCTGCATACAGCAGAGGAGAAACATTGGTACCAATATCGTGATGAAGCTTATGAAAAAATCGCAAGGCAATGGTCTGAAAGACATAAGATTGATATTGTTGAATGAAAGAAAGAGGTGCTGCTATGATACCCACAGAAGATATTATGCCAATAGTGAAAAATACAATCGCTGCATCAATTAAATGTAACACCCATCGCGGATACATTGGTTGGAGTAGCTGCAATAATATTTGTATGGATATGCATGACTGTCTTGATATGTGTGCTGAGACTTTAGCAATAAGTGGTTATATGGTTGCACTTGAGTCGGCTACATATATTTTGGTATCTGGTGTTAAGTTAGCATCTCATGCAGATAGTAGTTCGGGAATGCTTACAGACGTTATCATGTGTACATACGAATTAATAGAAAAATGCGCAAAAGAAGTCGAAAAACAGGATAAACAGATGCGAGATCAAGCACTTGCATTGATTATAAAAGAGGCAAAAAAGAGTGTTTTTGATGGTTGGACTGACTGGCGTTATGATTTGCTGAAATGTGGGATTTGCCTATGCGACGAAAAGAGTGCAAAGAAGCTTGAAAAGGTTTTGGGTACCCTTTTGGAAATTTCACGGGAGGATTATTACCCGGAATATACGAAAAAAGAAGATTTGATTGTAAGATACCTTTTACATAGACATTTATATGGCAAAAAGAATACACAGAAGGAACTATATCAGAATATTGCAATAAATGAACTCCGTATTATTGCTATCAAGGATGCTATGGAAGATAAGAATTATGATGAAGCAGAGAAACTTTGTTTAGAGAAAGCAAACGCAGAAGAGACATGGCATTATCATAGTAGCGATCCGGAAGATTGGAATAACGTGCTATATGACATATACAAGACAGCAAACATCACGGAAAAGCAAATCGCACAGGCAAAAAAGCTGTTATTAATGGGAAATGAGAAGTTCTGGGGTGTTTTGAAACAGATTTACAAGGAGTGTGGTGCATGGAATAAGAATTACGAGAGTCTATTGGATGAATTAAAGGATAGCAAGCGAACTGTTTGCTACCGCAGTGTTCTTATTTCAGAAAATGAAAAGAAGAGATTACTTGAAGATGTAATGGAGAATCCGTATGATTTGTTTTATTATGGAAAATATTTGGTGAAGGAATATCCGGAGCAGATATATGAGTTGTGTTATAAGGAAATAAGTGAAAGCTGTGCTCAGGCAAAGGATAGACGAGAATATAAGAAGATAACGAAGAATATTGCACAGCTTATAAAATGGAAGGGCAAAGATACAGCAAAGTTGGTAATTAAGGAGTTGAAGCAGACATATCCAAGGAGACCAGCATTGTTAGATGAATTGGAGAAGGTGGAGAAGAAACTTTAGGAGGAAAATGATGTTCTTATTTTGTAATGAGGATAAAAAGAAAAAAGAGAGACTAAATAGCGTGTTGAAGACAACACATAATCTCATCAAAAAAAATGATATTAAGGATGTGAGAAAAAATCCTGTTTATTCACTTATAAGAGCAATGTCAAATTATCATTTATATGATATAGTACGTGAATTGTATGAGGATGAAGAAGTTACAGATGTTCAAAGTATATACAAGGATATAGGAGAGTATTTAATTAATAGCGATAAACTTAACAATAGTAAGAGTTTTGAATTAGGAGAGAGCAATATTAATATAGATTTATCAAAAGATGCAATATTGGTATGTGCGTGGAATAAAGAGCGATTTGTTAATGCATTATTAAATATAGGGCAAAATGTAGGTAATTTATTTGAATATGACAAAATAAATCATATGGCCACATATATTTATCCTATAGGTTTAACAATTGTTTATAATGGAAATCATTCCACTTTGTCGGGCATTTTAAAGGGAGAAGGAACGATACAAGCAAATCAGACATATGATCTTGTACCAACATATGATTATATGTATTTTGATGGTATTTATTTTAGAAATAAAATGAATGATGAAAAATTATATAAGGTAGCGAGATTTGAAATTGGTGCGTTATATGAAATTGGCAGAATATTAGCAGAAAATGGAATAAGATAAACTTCAATAATCATTTGGACTAAGGTTAAAGAAGTTTATCTTAATATAAGCAGATCGGAACTAATAATTGAACCAATTCATAGCATCCACATAATTCTGAAAAGGTGCTGTCCCATATAGCTTCTTCAATAGCTTGAATACATTCGTCGGTATGTTTTTTGATATCTTGACCCCAGAAATGTATAACTGTATAACCCAGAAACAAGAGCTTTTTATCAGTTTCAAAATCACGGGAACGATTACGTTCAATTTTTTTAATCCAGTAATCTGGATTTTTACCTTTTTCAAGACGGAGTTTTAAGATTTCCCAGTCCTTTCCATGAAAAAATTCACTGTCGCAAAAAATAGCAATTTTGTATTTGGTCAGAACAATATCAGGAGAGCCGGGCAAGGCTTTATAATTTTTTCGATATCAGTATCCTTTGTGCCATAGAGCTTTTCTGAGTTGAAGTTCTATGGATGTGTCTTTGCTATGAATGCTACGCATATTTTTAGAGACAGTTTCAGAATCACGAGACATAAACGGGTCACCACCTTTGGGAATATTAATTATTCTAACAAGTTAAAGGAAAAGATACAAGTACCATTGGCTGTTGGACATGAATTATTTGATTGACGGTATAAAGGCTATGATTTATACTTGTAAAGTAAGAGTTGATTAAATGACGAGGTACCCGAAATGACGATTTCTGAACAAATCAAGGTACTGTGTGTGCGGTCAGATATTAGCGTAGCTGAGCTTGCACGGCGAATAGGGACAACACCACAGAATTTTAATGGAAAAATGAAAAGGGAGAGTTTTACCATAGCTGAATTAGAAGATATAGCAGGTGCGGTAAACAGTTCTTTTGAAAGAAAATTCGTATTAAAAAACGGAGAGAAAGTTTAATGCATAAAAATATAAAACAAAATAATTATAGTAGATATGCTGCCAATAGAGATGTTATTTCTTTATTTTCTGGAGCAATGGGATTAGACATTGGATTGGGAAAAGCAGGTTTAAATGTAGCAATTGGACAGGATTTTGATGCAGCCTGTGTAAAAACTATGCAGGCCAATGGCCATAGAGTATTGGGCGGAGATATTAGGGAAATACAGCCCCAGCAATTATTAGATATGACAGGCTTATCTGTAGGAGAGCCATTTTTGATTTGCGGAGGACCGCCGTGCCAGCCTTTTTCTACAGCAGGAAAAAGATTGGGTATAAATGATCCGAGAGGCAGTTTGTTTATGGATTTCATTCGTATGATTGATTATATACGGCCTCGCTTTTTCGTGATGGAAAATGTAAAAGGAATTATGTCGTCGCCATTGAAACATGTGCCTTTGTCTGAAAGAGATGAAAGCGATCCTGATCAGAAATTAGGAACAGTGCTTGATGTGATTTTAGCAGAATTTGATAAACTGGGATATAAAACTGTATATGGCGTACTTGATGCTGTAAATTATGGCGTTCCACAATTCAGAGAGAGGTTTGTGTTAATTGGTAGTCGGGATAATGAAGATATTTTCTTACCAATTCCTACACATTTTCAGATGCATCAAAGCAAGGAGTATCAGTGGCAGACAGTTAGAAGTGTGATTGAAGATTTGGAATCTGACCATGGAGAATGTGCAACGTTAAGTGAAGAAAGATTGAAATTCTTGAAAATGGTTCCGGAAGGTGGGAATTGGAGAGATTTACCAGAGAATATTATTCCTATTGCTATGGGAGGTGCATATAAATCCGGAGGTGGAAAAGTTGGATTTTATAGAAGGTTATCATATGATCAGCCTTCACCAACTGTAGTTACTTCTCCAGTACAGAAAGCAACAATGATGTGTCATCCTACACAAGATAGACCATTAAGCGTAAAAGAATATGCAAGAATTCAGCAATTTCCGGATGATTGGGTATTTACTGGAACGACAGCAGCAAAATATCGGCAGATAGGGAATGCTGTTCCGGTAGGATTAGCAGAAGCTATTGGAAAGGCTGTGCTTTCTGTGGCTAATAAGACAGCTTTAGTTCAGACAAAACGCTTTAGAGGCACAAATGTACATGATAAGATTAGAAATGCAATAGAATTGGGAGGAAATTTATATGCCGTTAAATAATTCATATGATGAACAGGCTGTAATTCAGGCGATTGCTTCTGCCTTGGAAACATTTTATGGAACGTTAATTGAAAAGATAGATGGATTAAACATACAGAAGGTAATGAAACGTAAAAACCCGTATTTATACCGTGCAAAGGCTATGCAGAGTGCAACTGAAATCGTAGATTCGGTGCTTACAGCATTTGTAAGTTCTAGTGAAGAAACGATTTTTGGAAATTGCTTTTTTGAACCGATTGCTATTGCTGCAAGTGGTGGAAATAAAGCTTTGGCAGAAGGTATTGATATTATGATTCAGAACAATGAAACAAATACAATCTCTGCAATAGCTGTTAAAAGTGGGCCGTCCGTATTTAATGCAGACAGTAAAAAACGACAGGAACAGAATTTTACAGCTGCTTCTAAGTTGGCACAGCAAGCAAAGGCAAGATATGAAGCATATATCGGTTATTGTTATGGGAAAAAGAAAGAATCTGGTAGAGGAAAGCCTAAAATGTATCAGGAATTGGCTGGAAAACGATTCTGGACAGAATTAACAGGAGACGAAGACTTTTACATAAAGATTATCGGATATATGGGAACTATGCCGGAGAAATATGTGGCTGATTATAAAGAAAGTTATAACAGAGCAGCTAATAGACTTGTTAGGGAATTTTCCAATAGTTTTTGTAGAGAAGATGGAAGTATTGATTGGGAAAAGCTGGTAGAATTTAATTCGGGAGATTAAATGTAAATAACTAGATAGGATAACCGCTTTATGGAGGCACGGAAGGAGAAGAATTGAATGAATCAATTTACAAACTATGTAGAGCTGCAAGCTGAAAAAGCAGAAAATTTGTCATTTTGTAGGGGCATAAAGCTATTACATATTAGAGACAAAGTGGAAACGATGCTTGGATTTATTGGAAAAGGTGGAATATTTGAAGAATACACGGTGCATAGTATTGAGCATATTGACGAGATGTTAAAAATCGTTGAATGGTTAATCCCAGATATTACAAAGGAAAAAATGACATATGCGGAATGGCTTATGCTTACGCTTGCTATTTATTTTCATGATTTGGGCATGGTTGTTACAAAAGACGAATTTGAACATAGAGATGAAACTGGTTTTAAAGAATATAAAGAAAAAGTTCTAGAAAATACGGAAGAATTTGAGTATGAAGAATGTGCTAAAGAACGGGGAGATTCTTTTCTATATCAGGAATTTGTGCGTGAAAATCATGCTGCACGTATTCGGCAATGGATTGAAGGAAAGAATGCTAGGAATTTAGGCGAAGCCGAGGCTGTGTGTCAGGAAATTGAGGATATATTGAAAAATCTAGATAAAATGTTTAAAGCAGATTTGGCTATGATATGTGAAAGTCATCATAAAGATGATATAGAAGATTTTTCAAAATATAAAGTAAAAAAGATGTATGGAAATACAGAAAATGAAAAAGTAAATCTTAATTATATTGCAATTATTTTGCGAACGGCAGATTTGTTGCACATAACAAGAGATAGAACTCCTTCAGTTGCTAGAAGGCTTATTAATGTAAGTAATCCAGTAAGTGTTCTTGAATGGGAAAAGCAAATGGCCGTTAGAGCTGTTCGCCCAAAAGATCAGCGAAATGAAGAAGGAGTTGTTGATAATAGTAAACAGAAAGATACGATAGAAATTACAGCGTACTTTGATGGAGCTGAAACTGCAGAGGCTTATTTTGGCTTATCTTCATATTTGCAGTATACGCGTAAAGAATTAGCTAAATGTTGTGAAATAGTTGAAAAAGCTCAAAAACGAGAAGGAGCAGTAGGATATGAATTTCCTTGGCGAGAAGTTGATGAATCTCAGATAGAGGTTAATGGATTTGAAAAGAAAAAATTGCAGTTTACTATTGCTCAGGACAATATTTTACAATTGTTGGTTGGTCATACGTTATACAATGATTCTTCGGTTGTGGTTAGAGAACTGGTGCAAAATGGTATAGATGCGGTGAGATTACAGACAGAATATGAAAAAAGAAATGGAAAGGATTATTCGCAGGGAAAGGTTTGGGTTGAATGGAATAGCGTTAAGCGGCAATTGAGCTTTTGGGATAATGGAACTGGAATGTCTATCCAAGATGTTGAAAATTATTTATTGAAAGTTGGAGCATCAAAATATAGAGATGAAGTGGTGAAAAAACAATTTCCTAATTTTACATCTATAAGTCATTTTGGTATTGGAATTTTGACTTGTTTTATGGTTGCAAATGATATTGATATAGTGACAAGTTCCGATGAGCAAGAGGAAGCAAATAGTATTAATCTGCGAAAGGTAAATGGAAGTTATTTACTACGTAAGATGGATAAAAATGAGTTAGATGTACGAATCAAACAACATGGAACAATGGTAAAATTATATGTCAGAAGTGATGTAGACATGGCAAAACTAGAAAATGATTTACGAAAGTGGATTGTAGTTCCAGAAATTCCGGTATATTTATCGTTGACGGCAATGAAAATATAAGAATTGGTTATAATTCTCTAAAAGAAATACTGATAAAATATTTAAATGAAACAGGCCATGATGTTGATGGAGAAAAATATGATGTATATGAAAAGAAACATGGAAATGTGACAGTAGCTTATGCGGTAAGGCACTTGAAGTACATGTCTGATTGGTGTTTGATGAGTGCGGATAATAGACGTGTGCAAAGAAAAGCAATTTTACCAATTGGGACTTGTGTTGAGGGAATACGAGTTGAATTTTCTACACCTGGATATAAAAATACATCAATATTGGCGATAGCAAATATAAAAAACAGCAAATATCAAACAAATGTTGCAAGATCTGCAATTGAATTAGATGCAAATAATGAAATATTGTCTGATATATATGACGTATACAAAGATTATGTGCAGGAACAGATGGATAGATTAGAGGATCAAGATTATGCACAATCTTGGGCGGTATCTGAAGGAAGATATCTAATGCGTCCTTTGATTTATGATGATTATAGCAATAGTCGTATAGAACCAATAGATGAAGATGTATTAATTCATAGATTGGCGCATTTGAAGTGTTTAGCATTAGAAAATGAAGGTGTAAGACAGATAGTTTCGGCCGAAGATGTTGCTGAATTGGAAGAGATAAATATTTTCGAATGTGAAATGACAAGAGCGGGAGAATATTTACTGAAGGAAGTACGAAGTAGTGCAACCTTGAGTAGTCTTATAGGTGTCGTGTGTAAAGATAATTTTTTGGCAGGAGTTAAAAATGTTATATGTAATATAGATATGGGAAATTTATTGCATCAATATGCACTTAAGAATAAAGAGGTAAGCAAAATTGAAGTTGCGCATAAAGAAAGAAGAATTCATGTTACCTATTCTTGTAAAAATGATTTATGGTATGAATTTGATCTGAGAAATAGAGGATTGGCAGCAAGATCGTTATATATTCCTAAAAAGAATATGGTCATATCAGGGTTAAAAGAAGAAATAGGAGTAAAAAATTTTGGAGGAATATATATACAAAGTAACACAGAATTATGTGAATATTTAATAAAGGTAATAGGAGCCTTTCAGAGCGAAGATACGGAAGAAAATAAAATATTATTGGAAGTATTTTTATCATATGTGTTTGATAACAAAGTGTTAGAAGTGGCATATAAGCAGGATGTTAATACATCGAATATGTTTAAACAACTGTTAGAAGAAAGATTTGTTCGCGTAAGCAATGAATTAATTGAAAAAATGTGGGCAAAAATAGATACGCAGGAATTTGTGAATAAAATACTTACCAAAAATTATACACTTTATTCTATAGACAATTGGTCAAGAAAGAATGATTCAATTTAGAAGTTGATAACATTCTCATGATAACAAATTGATAACACCGTTCAGTACAGCCTATGGATGTAGGATAGTAGAACACATATAAAACCAAATAGAACCATAATACCAATACTAAAAAGTATAGTAGTAAGATTTTATTTGCGAGTTTGAATAAAAAGTGACAGCACATTATGCACGGACTGAGCAATACAATGTATTGACTGAGCAATACAAAAAGAATATAATGATAATAAGAAGGGAGCTGAGATAATATGGCAACAACAAATGTAACTATCAGAATGGATGAGGATTTAAAAAAACAGGCAGAGGAATTATTTGCTGATTTGGGTATGAACATGACAACTGCTATTGTTACTTTTACAAAGCAAGCCGTAAGAGAGCAGGCGATTCCGTTTGTTATATCAAGAAATATACCAAATGAGGAAACAATACAGGCAATTAAAGAAGTAGAGAGATTAAAGAAAGATCCTAATAAACGGACATATTCCAGTTTTGATGAATTGTTGAAGGAAGTAGAAGCAGATGTATAGTATTGTATCATCCAAAAAATTTAAGAAAGACTTAAAAGTGGCTATTAAAAGAGGATACGATATGAGGCTTCTGGATGAAGTTGTATCAAAGCTGGCAAATGGAGAAACATTACCAGATAAAAATAGAGATCACTCACTTGTAGGAAATTTTGCAGGATGCAGAGAGTGTCATATTACGCCAGACTGGTTGCTAATTTATGAAATTGATGATGGAGAATTATTGCTCTACCTTACAAGGACAGGAAGCCATAGTGATCTGTTTTAGATAAACTATAAAATTGAGGGCTGAAAGTTCTTAGAAAGATCGAGAAAGATTATCAGGCTGGCAGGAAAATTATATGGAAGGTCTTGTTAAAGAGTATGCAAATTTTCTGAATGATGATACAAAGCCTGCATCAGATAAATTCTGGGAACTGGAAATGCGGATAAAGGAAGATAAGCGTCATCCGGGAGTTATCATGGAGATGAGTAAATTAGAAGTAATATGGGATATTGTTCGTCTTATAAGATTGAAAGTAATTGCATATGATGATTTATCAGACTTCAGTGATGAATTACAGATGGAAGTGAAAAGAATACTTGAGATGAGCAGGTGATACACATGGAGATTGGTGCTACAAAAGCAGTTCAAGATCGATTAAAAACAACAAATATTGAAGAAAGCAAAGGTGCTTCACTTGTGTTCTGCTGGGACACACATTTGACGAAAATAAAAGGAAGAAATGTCTTGTTTATTGTAAATGCCAGTAATCGTTATACAATAGCAATGACAGATATTGAACCAAGAAACTGGAATTACTATGCAATGTATATCAGCCGTGTGATTCATGGCGTGATGCAGGGAATGGGATATTCCGAGGATCAGATAGGGCAGTATTTTAAAATGTCAGGTGATACAACTGTAACAAAAACCCATGGTAGGAAATCGGTTGGTGGCATTAACAGAATGGTAATGGATGCACAGTATTTTGGTAAGAAGCTGGAGAAAGAAGCAAAGTATCAATGGGAACTTAGTGAGTATCTGAACAGAGATATTTGTCAGCCAGAGGGATTTGATGCGTATGGATATCCGAGTGAACTTTTTAAATTAGACATGGAACGATTAGGGATTGCTGCTAAGAGAAAGCCAGCAAAGGTAATTGATTTTGCTCAGTACATAGAAAACAATCGTGGTACTAACGATTAGTACCACAAAACTTTTTCTTGCAGAAATATCGCTTGGAGATTATAATTTCCATAGGTGGACAAGCAAACCAGCAGAAAATTATTCTGTGAATAGTAAACCAACCTGCAAGCCACCGGAACTACACACAATAATGAAAAAATGCAATGGTACTGGATTGGTACTAAAAATATGTGAAACGAAAAATAATGTGTGGAAAAGGCACGAATTATCAATACAAAATAGTATAGATAACCACATTAGAATAACCTGAATCAAATCAGACTCTGCGAGTTTGAGTAGGCTTAGAGTGGCTTAGAGGTTAGCTCCAAAAATTCAGTAATTTCAAGGTCTGAGACCGTGTGAAAAAACACGGTTTCAGGCCTTTTTTTGGTTATCGCTTCTAAAATTCTTCTAATTTTTTCAAAAAATTCAGAAGCGAAATAACTCCAAAACAAAGTCCAATTTTGTTTCTTATCGTAAGCGCTTAATAAAACAGTGCCTTTCGGTATAGATGCAATTCATGAGATAATCATCACATATAGTAACGTTAGTTATAGTAATGCGTAGTAATGTTAGGAGGTTAGTCATCATGGATCAGGTTACTAAAGTTCGTAAAAGACTGAAACTCGAACAATGGAAAACTATCATCACTGAATGCAGGGCAAGCGGAATGACCGTTACCTCATGGTGTAAAACTCACGGTATTGCCGAGCAGACTTATTACAGGAATCTCAAAAAACTCTGGGAAATGGAAATCGATAAATTACCAGCATCTCTCATGCCTTTACCGGATGAAAAACCGGTGGCATTCAGAAAACTGGAAGTACAGACACCAATCCCGGACACACAAGCTGCTGTCATCATCCATCTTAATGGCGCAACAGTGGAAGTTTCTGAAGGTACAAGCCAACAGACAATTCAGGCAGTGCTGCTTGCACTGCAAAACGTGGTGAACCTAGATGCCCGCCAGACGGATATGATCTCGCGTGTGATCGATGAGTTCAAAAAGAACTACAGTGTAGAACTGAAGGAAACGGGGTATGAATTTCAGAAGGATGCAAAACAGATGCTTCTGATTCGTAACAACCCAAAATGAGCCGTGGTTAATTTCTTTAACCTTTATTTCATATCTGCTCACTGGTGAAACGCATACATATCTGATAAGATAAATCCATAGAAAACAACAGGGCTGTGAGGGAGGCAGATGTATGCAGGTGGGAGAGGTTATCCGGAAATACCGGAAAAGCAAAAATATGACACAGGAAGAGATGGCGAGGAGACTTGGCATCACGGCGCCGGCGGTCAATAAATGGGAACATGGGAATTCGCTGCCGGATATCACGTTACTTATGCCGATCGCAAGACTTCTTGGAATTTCAACGGATGAGCTGTTATCGTATCAGCAGGAACTGACGACAGAGAAAATCGGAGAGATCCTAAAAAGAGCAACGACGATGTTGGAGGAAATGCCGTATCAGGATGCATTTGCATGGGCGAAAGAAAAACTCGAAGAGTACCCGAACTGCGAGTCGCTGATCTTGCAGATGGCGGTTCTGTTAGATGCAGAGCGCACGATACAGGAAATCCCGGATCCGGAAACCTATGATGCGTACATCAATTCCTGCTACGTCCGGGCATTGCAAAGTAAAGATGAGAAGATTCGAAAGGGTGCTGCGGATTCGTTGTTTCACTTTTATATGAAAAAAAGGGAGTACGAAAAAGCCGGGGAATATCTGAATTATTTTTCAGAGCAGGATCCGGCGCGAAAAGAAAAAGAGGCGCAGCTCTACAGCGAAACAGGTCAGATCGAAGAAGCATATAAAACGTATGAGCACCTTTTGTTTTCCGAGTATCAGAGAGTGAACGGAATATTTCATGGAATGTATCTGCTGGCGTTAAAGCTGGAGGATCTTAAAATGGCGCATCTGCTGGTGGATAAACAGGTAGAGCTGGTAAAATGCTTTGAAATGGGAAAGTATTATGAGGCGGCCAGTCGGCTGGAGCTTGCAACGATCGAAAAAAAGGAAGACCAGGTGATCGCGCTCATGAAAGAGATGCTCGCCGGTGTGAGTCTGATCAACAGTTTTTACGAGTCGCCGCTCTACCGGCATATGGAATTCAAAAAGCCGGGCGAAAAGTTTTTCGAAGAACTGCGCAAAAATCTGTTAAAATGTTTTCGGGACGAGGAAACTTATGGCTTTTTAAAGAGCCGTCTGGAGGAAATTCAATGAGAAAAAAGAGGGGATTATTTGGAGCTTTTGCGGTTTTGGCGCTGTCAGTAACCGTGCTTGCCGTTGTCTGGCGGTACGGAAAGAGGCAGGATGCCGGAAACGAAGAAACGGTGCCGGAGAAGACGGAAACGGAGGAAGCGCAGACGGAGAAAGCGCAAACAGAGGAAGTGCAGACGGAGGAGATAAAGTCGCCGGACAGTAAAGAGACAGCGGAACAACCGGAACCCGGATCGGAGATGGAACCGGCGTTTGCGGACCAAAATCCGGCAGAGGAATTTTACATCACCGAGATCTCAGACGAACTTTTTTCGGAGATGCAGGGAAAATCATACAGGGATGACTGCATGGTGCCGCGGGAGGAATTGCGCTATGTGCATATCCTGCACAAAGATCTGGATGGAAATACGAAAGAGGGGGAGCTGGTCGTAAACCAAAAGATCGCGGAGGATGTGTTAGAAATCTTTAGGGAGCTGTATGAAGCGGATTACCCGATCGAAAAAGTGCGGCTTGTGGATGCTTATGATGCGGATGACGAGGCTTCGATGCGTGATAATAATACGTCTGCGTTTAATTTCCGTTTTATTTCCCACACAACAAAAGTGTCAAAACATGGAGAAGGACTTGCGGTTGACATCAATACGCTTTACAATCCATATGTAAAGGAAGTGGACGGACAGACTGTTGTGGAACCTGAGACAGCGCTGCCTTATGTTGACCGGACGCTGGATTTTCCCTATAAGATCGACCACGGGGATCTGTGTTACAAACTTTTCACGGAACATGGATTTGTGTGGGGCGGGGACTGGGAGACCAGGAAAGATTATCAGCATTTTGAAATGCCGGATACGGAAGAATAGCAGGTGAGAAGAAATGAAAAAGCAGAAACAGGAAAGCATCACAACGCGCGAGGAAGCGCTTGCCTATGGATTGTCTTTTCCGGGAACTTATAAAGAGACGCCATTTCGTGATACCAACTGGCAGCTGGTTCGTGTGGCGGGGAGCAAAAAGGCTTTTTTGTGGACATACGAGAGAGAGGGATACATCAATCTCAATGTGAAGGTGGATCCGCAGTGGCGGGATTTCTGGCGCAGTGCTTATCCGGCGGTGATCCCGGGCTGGCATCAGAACAAGGAGCACTGGAATACGATCATACTGGACGGTTCAATCCCTGCGGTTGACATAAAACGGATGATCGCGGAGAGTTATGATCTGGTCACGGACAGTCCGACGAAGCGGATCTATGAAGCGGCAAAAAAGATCCCGCGGGGAAAGGTCGCAACCTATGGGCAGGTGGCGGAACTTGCCGGAGATAAGAAGATGGCGCGGGCGGTTGGAAACGCGCTTCACAAAAATCCAGATCCTGCGGAGATCCCGTGTTACCGTGTGGTGAACGCGAAGGGAGAGCTTGCCGGCGCGTTTGCGTTTGGCGGAGCCGGAAGGCAGGCAGATCTGCTCCGCGCGGATGGGATCGTGGTGGTTGATGACAGGGTGGATTTAAAACAGTTTGGAATCCGCATCCGGGATGGTGTGATCCTGGAATAAGGATAAAAGGGAAGGGAGAATGGACGATGGTAAAGATCGATCTGATCACCGGATTTTTGGGATCCGGGAAAACAACTTTTTTAAAGAAATATGCGGCACGTCTGATGGAGCAGGGCTGCAATCTGGGAATCCTGGAAAATGATTTCGGAGCAGTCAATGTGGACATGATGCTGCTGCAGGAACTGATGGGAGACCAGTGTGAGCTTGAGATGATCTCCGGCGGCTGTGATAAGGAGACGCACCGGCGCAGATTCCGGACAAAGCTGATCGCAATGGGGATGTGCGGCTATGACCGTGTGCTGGTGGAGCCGTCCGGGATCTATGATATGGATGAATTTTTTGACGTGCTGCACGACGAGCCGCTCGACCAGTGGTATGAGATCGGAAATGTCATTGCCCTTGTGGATGCGCATCTGGAGGAAAAGTTGTCGGCAGAGGCAGAATATCTGCTGGCTTCCCAGGCGGCAAATGCGGGATGTGTGATCTTAAGTAAGTGCGATGCGGCATCCGTGGAAGAACAGGAGCATACGATCGCCCATCTGAACCGGGCACTTGCCAAGATCGGCTGCAAGCGCAGGTTTGAAGAGAATGAGGTGTTACGGCTTGGCGGAAATGAACTTGCGGAAGCGGATTTTAAGAAGATCGCGTCTGCCGGTTATGTCAGCGCAGTCTATCAAAAGCCGGATCTGACAAAGAAACAGGCATTTGAATCGCTCTACTTTATGGATGTGCATATGAGTGAGGAAGAGCTGAAAAACGCGGTGGAAAAGCTGATGCAGGATGCGTTGGCAGGACATGTTTTCCGCGTGAAAGGTTTTTTGCCGAAAGAGGACGGAACCTGGCTTGAATTGAATGCGACATCAAAAGAGATCACGCTTTGCCCGATTGAGAACGGACAGGAGATTTTGATCGTGATCGGGGAAGATCTGGTGGAAGAAAAAATCTGGGCGTATTTTCAAATGGGCGGTAATGAAAAATAGAGACGATTAGCCCCTTGTAGAACCCGGTCGAAAAGTGGTATGATTGCCATGACTTATGAATCATATACTAAAAAGAAGTAATAAAGGAGAACATAGATATGGCTTGTACGACAATTCTGGTTGGGAAAAAAGCGTCTTATGACGGTTCTACGATGATCGCGCGAAATGATGATTCCGGTTCGGGACATTTCACGCCGAAAAAATTTGTGGTGGTACAAAAAGAGGAGCAGCCGCGCAGTTATAAATCCGAGATCTCTCATGTGGAGATCGAACTTCCGGATGATCCGATGCGCTATACTGCGGTGCCGAATGCGGTGAAGGGAGAGGGCATCTGGGCGGCGAGCGGTGTGAATGAGGCGCACGTCGCGATGACAGCGACCGAAACGATCACTTCAAACCCGCGTGTGCTGGGAGCAGACCCGCTTGTGGTTTATCAGCCGGCAGAGGATGGAAAGGAAGAGATCCCGGGCGGGATCGGAGAAGAGGATATCGTCTCGATCGTGCTTCCGTATATCCACAGCGCAAGAGAGGGTGTCAGGCGCCTGGGAAGCCTGCTCGAAAAATATGGTACCTATGAGATGAACGGGATCGCGTTCCAGGATCAGGATGAGATCTGGTGGCTTGAAACGATCGGTGGACATCACTGGATCGCGAAAAAAGTGCCGGATGACGTGTATGTTGTGATGCCGAACCAGCTTGGCATTGACGCATTTGATCTTGAGGATGCGTTAAACGGACAGCAGGCACATATGTGTTCCGCTGACCTGCGTGAATTTATCGAAAGCAACCATCTGGATCTGTCACTGGATGGAAAACTGAATCCGAGAGATACTTTCGGAAGCCATGATGATGCCGATCATGTATACAATACGCCGCGCGCGTGGTTTATGCTGCGTTACTTAAATCCGCATACCAGGGTATGGGATGGCCCGAATGCAGAGTATACCCCGCGCTCGGATGATCTGCCGTGGTGCATGGTGCCGGAGCGGAAAGTGACGGTGGAGGATGTAAAATATATGCTTTCCTCACATTATCAGGGCACACCGTATGATCCGTATGCGGCGTATGGTGATAAATCCATGCGTGGGGCTTACCGTTCGATCGGGATCAACCGCAATGATTTCCTCGCGGTGATCCAGATGCGTCCGGATAAAGAACGTGACTGCCATACGATCGAGTGGCTGGCATTTGCGTCCAACGCGTTTAATGTGCTGGTGCCGTTTTACGCGGATGTGGACGAAACACCGGAATACCTTTCCAATACGACAGGAGAAGTGTCCACCGGCAATTTCTACTGGGCGAGCCGGCTGATCGCTGCGATGGCAGACGCATCTTATCAGAAGTCCGTGTTCCATGTGGAGCGTTATGAGGAACATGTGATGTCCAAGGGGCATGAACTGATCAACCGGTATGACGCACTGCTTGAAAAAGAAACGGATGCCGCAAAACGGATGCAGTTAAAAACCGAGGCAAACGAAAAGATCGCGGATATGTTAAAAGAGGCGGCAGGAGATACGCTGGATAAGGTACTTTTTGAACTGAGCAGTCAGATGAAAAATTCCTATTCCAGATCGGATGCCTAGAAAACTTTATATTATATAGAAGAAAAAGACGAAAGACGAAAAAAGACCGGTCTTTCGTCTTTCTTTGCAAGGAGGAAAAAACAGGAAACAAAATACGCGAACGGTATACGAATAGGTGCGCGAAGATTGCGTACAATATCCATATATATTTGGAGATTGTACACGATGAGAGAAAACGAATACCAACAGGTGTTAGACCGGATCGTCCAGTTCCGCAAGCAGATGGGCAAAACACAGGTCGATATCAGTAAGGACATGAATCTGAGTCAGGCGCAGGTGTGCCGGCTGGAATCCGGACGCAACCGTTATCAGGCAGAAACGCTCAAAGAGTTTGCCAGACAGGGCATGGATATTGATTATGTCATTACGGGTGAACATCGCAGAGCGGGCGCAATAGAAATTTTGATCGAGCAAAACGGTGTGACTTCCTGGGAGGAACGCGAACAGCTGATGCGGCTTATTGTATGGCTGTTACAGGCGGGCCTTGATCAGGCGGCGGACGAGGTGCCGGAAGAAAAACTGGAATATTATAAAAAAGAATTAAGACAGCTTGGACAGGTACTGGATGACAGAGAAGATACGGTTATTTACAAGCTGAGGAGCATTCATGCCCTCTCCCAGATTGAAATGTCAGAAAAGCTGGAGATCGGTATTAAAAAATACCGCAAACTGGAGCGCGGCGAGACAGATATCGATATTGAACTGATCTGGAACGCGTATCGGAAATTCCATTGCAGTCCGTCGTATCTGTTAAGCGGGCATATTGAAAATTTCAACATCTTAAATGAAATCTGGAGTTATCTGGACGAGACGTGCCGTTATCGGATCACGCAGATCACAAAAATGGGTCTTGAACTGTTAAAAGGCGCAGATGTCTGAAAGATCATCGGAGGAATAAAAACATAAACCCCGGAATACGAAATCAAAGTCGTATTTCCGGGGTATTTATATTTGCGTGGGAAGCGGTTATAATAGGGATAACAAAAGGAAGAAAGGAACGATGTGTATGTGTACAGCAGCAACTTATAAAACAAAAGATTTTTATTTTGGAAGAACACTGGATTATGAATTTTCATATGGAGATGAAGTGACGGTCACACCACGGAAATATCCGTTTCAGTTCCGGTATATGGGCGAGAAAAAAAGTCATTACGCGATCATAGGAATGGCTCATGTGGTGGGAGATTATCCGCTTTATTATGATGGGATCAATGAAAAAGGCGTTGGTATGGCAGGGCTTAATTTTGTTGGAAATGCCGTATATCAGGAAGTCTCAGATGACAGGGAGAATGTGGCGCAGTATGAATTTATTCCCTGGATACTGACGCAGTCCGCTTCGGTAAAGGAAGCACGGGAATTACTGGGAAAAATGAATCTGGTCGGGACACCGTTTAACGAAAAACTGCCGAGTGCCGGGCTGCACTGGATCATTGCGGACAAAGAGAAAGCGATCACCGTGGAATGTATGGCGGACGGACTGCATATATACGACAATCCGGTCGGTGTGCTGACCAACAACCCGCCGTTTGAAACCCAGATGTTTCTTTTAAACAACTATATGAATTTATCGGAAAAACAGCCGGAAAATCATTTCTCCGAGAAGCTTCCGTTAAAGACTTACAGCCGCGGGATGGGTGCGTTCGGACTGCCGGGAGATCTTTCTTCCGCATCCCGTTTCGCGAAAGTGGCATTTACCAAAATGCATGCGATCTCGGGGGAAGGTGAGGCAGAGAGCGTCAGCCAGTTTTTCCATATCCTTGGCTCCGTAGACCAGCAGAGAGGATGCTGTGAAGTCGCGGAGGGAAAATACGAGATCACGCTTTACACCTCCTGCTGTAATGCAGACAGAGGGATCTATTATTACACGACCTACGACAACCATCAGATCACGGCGGTAGACATGCACCACGAAGATCTGGACGGAAGCAGTCTTTCCCTCTATCCGCTTGTGACAGGCGAACAGATCCGGTGGGTGAATTAAAAAAGGCACCTTAGAGACCGGGGAGCAGGTCAGTCCGATTCGATCTCATAGGTGAATCCGGCATCCGTGATCATCTGTAACGTATCGGAGATGCCCTGCCCGTCCGCGGTCAGATAACCGGAGGCAAAGATGGAATTTACGACGGTGAGCAGTTCCTTTTCCCGCCCTTTAAAATAGATCTCACGGCCGGCGGCGCAGCGGATATCCGCCTTTGGCACCATCAGTCTGGCGAGGCATAACACCTTTAAACAATAAGCAGGGGTGAGCGCTGAGGTGTCCGTATCTGCGAGAGGCGTGCCCGGGATCGGGATCAGAAAATTGATCGGCAGCGCTTCCGGATTGATCTCGCGGAGATCAAGTAACATATCAACGACATCTTCCCTGCTTTCCCCCATGCCGATGATGCCGCCGCTGCAGATCTCAAAGCCGAGTCTCTGCAGCATATGGATATTTTCCACACGCTGTTCATAGGTGTGGGTGGTGCAGATATTCGGATAATAGGAACGGCTGCTGTTCAAATTATGGTTGATGCGGTCGAGTCCGGCTTCTTTTAACATCAGTGCCTGTTTTTCGGTCAGAAAACCGATCGAGCAGCACAGATGTGTCCCTTCCGCTTTCATGACGCGGATGCGTTCTGCGAGTTTTTCAATCTCCTCATCAGAAAATTTCATACCGCTTAATCCCATACAGTGCATGGAAAGATGATTGTCATGCACAAAAGAATTGTCCTGATAGAGTTTATCCTCCGCGACCCATCTGTAAGTCTCGATGTCTGCGGAAGAACGACATGACTGGGCGCAGTAGGCGCAGTTCTGGGAACAGTTTCCGCTTCTTACATTGGTCAGAAGATGGATGCCGACCCGGTCGCCCTTATATTTTTTTCGCAGTGCCCCGGCGCGCAGGAGAAGCTCATCTACCCGGTCATCCGGCAGATTGATGAGTGCGACCGCCTCGTCGCGGGAGAGAGCCGGTTCGTCTCCGATGGAGAAAAAAAGCTCGTTTGCAGGTTCGTTCGACTGAATTTCAGATAACATAGTAATACCTTCCTTAGTAAAAATGATAAGTCAACACTAGCATACCTGAGAAATATTGTCAACTTTTGAAAAGAGACTAGTTTACAATAGGAGTGCAGGTCTTTTTGTTAAAAAATTTAGAAAAACTTTCGAAAAAGTTAATTTGCGGTCGGAAAGAGAAACGGTTACAATGAAAACAGAGTATCAGAAAACTTGATTTCGGAGGAGACGAGATGGCGGGTAGTACCAAGTATGCGTTGGAAGATGCACTAAAGAAGCTGCTTCTGCAAAAGCCGATCGACAAGATCACGATCAATGATCTGACCGAGGAGTGCGGGATCAGCCGCATGACCTTTTATTATCATTTCAAGGATATTTATGATCTTGTGGAGTGGGTGTGCATCGAGGATGGAAAGCGGGCACTGCAGGATAAGAAGACATACGACACCTGGCAGGAGGGAATGGGACAGATCTTCGAGGCTGTTCTGGAAAACCGTCCGTTTATCATGAATGTGTACCATTCCATCAGCAAGGACAAGATCGAGAGCTATCTGTATAAGCTGACGTATCAGCTGATCGCGGATGTGGTCGGGGAAAAATGCGCGGGGATGGAGCTCGCGGAGGAGGATAAGCGTTTTATCGCCGAGTTTTACAAATACGGTTTTGTCGGCACGATGTTGGACTGGATCGAGCGGGGCATGAAAGATGATTACAGGGTGATCGTGAAGCGCCTGGGAATTACACTGTACGGGAATATCGCCAATTCCATCCACAACTTCGAACAGATCAGGGAGCATTGAGTTTATCAATGGCAGAAGAATGATAAAAATTTTATCATTTCAGACCGGTTGTAAGTGGTAATTATCATAAAATGGGGTAAGATAAAAACAGAAAGCAAAGCAGCGGATGATGACGCATCCGACAGTTGGAAAGGTGGTTTTCATATGTCAGGTAAGAAACAGATCGGACTTGGGATCGCAGCGCTTGCAGCAGGCGCGGGAATTGCAGCAGTAGCGGCGCAGGGGCGGAAAACTTCTGCCGTATCCAGAGAGGCAAAAAAGAAAAACGAGAAAGAGGAGCGGTCAGAATATCGCAACACCGAGCGTGGAAAATACGAAAAAAACAGCAAGGGAATTTACTATACAAACGGCAATTATGAGGCGTTTGCACGGCCGAAGAAGCCGGAAGGCGTCGATGAAAAGAGCGCATACATTGTAGGAAGCGGACTGGCATCCCTTGCGGCGGCATGCTTCCTTGTGCGTGACGGTCAGATGAAAGGTTCCAATATCCATATTTTAGAGGCGATGGATGTGGCAGGCGGCGCCTGCGACGGTATCTTTGATCCGACGAGAGGTTATGTGATGCGTGGCGGACGTGAGATGGAGAATCATTTTGAGTGTCTGTGGGATCTGTTCCGCAGCATTCCGTCGCTTGAAGTGCCGGGCGCGTCGGTTTTGGATGAGTATTACTGGTTAAACAAAGAAGATCCGAACTATTCGCTGTGCCGTGCTACCGAGGAACGCGGAAAAGACGCGCATACGGACGGCAGGTTCAATTTAAGCCAGAAGGGATGCATGGAGATCATGAAGCTGTTCTTTACGAAGGACGAGGATCTCTACGACAAAAAGATCGAGGATGTATTTGATGAGGAAGTGTTTGATTCCACATTCTGGCTGTACTGGAGAACGATGTTTGCGTTTGAGAACTGGCATAGCGCGCTTGAGATGAAACTGTATTTCCAGAGATTTATCCATCATATCGCGGGACTGCCGGATTTCAGCGCACTGAAATTTACCAAGTACAATCAGTATGAGTCGCTGATCCTTCCGATGCAGAAGTATCTGGAGGATGCGGGCGTTGACTTCCAGTTCAATACCGAAGTTACCAATGTCATTTTTGAGATCAAAGACGGACGCAAGGTTGCAAAAGCGATCGACTGCAAGGTAAAAGGCGTGGAACAGGGCATTGTTCTGACGGAAAATGATCTGGTATTTGTCACAAACGGAAGCTGTACCGAGGGCACGATCTACGGAGATCAGAATCATGCGCCGAATGGCGATGCCGAGGTGAGAACGAGCGGATGCTGGAGCCTCTGGAAGAATATCGCAAAACAGGATCCGGCGTTTGGCCATCCGGAGAAATTCTGTTCGGATGTGGCAAAGACAAACTGGGAATCCGCAACGGTGACGACTCTGGATGACAAGATCATTCCTTATATCACAAAGATCTGCAAACGTGATCCGAGAAGCGGAAAGGTCGTAACCGGCGGAATCGTAAGCTGCAGGGATTCGAGCTGGCTGCTCAGCTGGACGATCAACCGTCAGGGACAGTTCAAAGATCAGGACAAAGAAAAAGTATGCGTATGGGTATACGGTCTGTTTACGGATGTTCCGGGCGATTATGTGAAGAAACCGATGAAAGAGTGTACCGGTAAGGAGATCACCGAGGAGTGGCTGTATCACCTCGGGGTACCGGCAGAGGAGATCCCGGAACTTGCGGAGCACAGTGCGGTCTGCGTTCCTACGATGATGCCTTATATCACGGCATTCTTCATGCCGAGAACCAAAGGCGACCGCCCGGATGTGATCCCGGATGGATGCGTGAACTTTGCGTTCCTCGGCCAGTTTACCGAGACACCGCGTGATACGGTATTCACGACGGAATACTCCGTGCGTACCGCGATGGAGGCGGTTTACGGACTGCTCGGTGTGGATCGTGGCGTTCCGGAAGTATGGGGCAGTGTATACGATGTCAGGGAACTGCTCGACAGCAGTGTGAAACTGATGGATGGCAAATCCCCGCTTGAGATCGAGCTGCCGGGACCGCTCAATCTGATCAAAAAACCGCTGTTACGCAAGATTCAGGGAACCGTGATCGAGAAAGTACTGCGCGACCATGATGTGATCAAGGACGGAATGCTCTAAATCGCGGGAAGATTTCCTTGCAACATCCAAAAAATAAGTGTATAATACACATGATATCAAAAATTGATGTTAATGGAAGCTGCGGTTTGTAGACATTTCAGAGAGTCGGTGGCCGGTGAGAACCGATATGGCAAAGAACCTTTCCACTTCCGGAGTCAGCAGGGAAACCTGCGGGTTCGTAGTCCTTATCCTACGTCAGAGAGGTCATAGCAATATGGCAATTTGGGTGGCAACGCGGAAAATTTACCTTCCGTCCCAGATACAGGAGATTCCTGTACGGGACGGGAGGTTTTTTATTTTAGGAGGAAAAAACAGCATGATTGATTTGAAGTTTTTAAGAGAGAATCCGGAAATTGTAAAACAGAACATCAAAAACAAATTCCAGGACAAGAAATTACCGTTGGTGGACGAAGTGATCGCCCTTGACGAAGAAGCGAGAGCTGCAAAGCAGGAAGCAGATGATCTGCGCGCGAGCAGAAACAAGCTTTCCAAACAGATCGGCGCACTGATGGGACAGGGCAAAAAAGACGAAGCGGAAGCAGTCAAAGCCCAGGTAAACGCGAATGCGGCACGTCTTGCGGAGCTTGAAGCAAAAGAAAAAGAACTGCAGGAAAAGATCACCAAAGATATGATGGTCATCCCGAATATCATTGACCCGAGCGTTCCGATCGGAAAAGACGACAGCTGCAACGTTGAGATCGAGAAATTCGGTGAGCCGGTCGTACCGGATTTTGAAGTTCCGTATCATACGGAGATCATGGAGAGCTTCCACGGCATCGATCTTGACGCTGCCGGAAAAGTAGCAGGAAACGGATTCTACTATCTGATGGGAGACATTGCGAGACTGCATTCCGCGATCCTTTCTTATGCGAGAGACTTTATGATCGACCGTGGCTTTACTTACTGCATTCCGCCATTTATGATCCGCAGCAATGTGGTGACCGGCGTTATGAGCTTTGATGAAATGGATGCCATGATGTACAAGATCGAGGGCGAGGATCTTTACCTGATCGGAACTTCCGAGCATTCCATGATCGGTAAATTCATCGATACGATCCAGGACGAGGACAAGCTGCCGTATACACTGACCAGTTATTCTCCGTGCTTCCGTAAGGAAAAGGGTGCGCACGGTATTGAAGAGCGTGGTGTTTACCGTATCCACCAGTTTGAGAAGCAGGAAATGATCGTTGTCTGCAAACCGGAAGAGTCCAAAATGTGGTATGACAAACTCTGGCAGAACACCGTAGATCTGTTCCGCAGCATGGATATCCCGGTTCGTACCCTGGAATGTTGCTCCGGAGATCTTGCGGATCTGAAAGTAAAATCCTGTGATGTGGAGGCGTGGTCACCGAGACAGAAGAAATACTTCGAGGTCGGAAGCTGCTCAAATCTTGGAGACGCACAGGCAAGAAGATTAAAGATTCGTGTCAAAGGAAAAGACGGAAACAAATATTTTGCGAATACCTTAAATAATACCGTTGTTGCTCCGCCGAGAATGCTGATCGCGTTCCTGGAGAACAACTTAAACGCAGACGGAAGCGTAAGCATTCCGAAGGTACTGCAGCCATATATGGGCGGCAAGGAAAAACTGGTTCCGGACCAGAAATAATTACGAAAGAAAAAGGTGACATCAGGGAAGTACCCGGATGTCATCTTTTTATAATTATATAGAACAGTCAATGGCAGACCCGGACACACCGGAGATGCCGGAAACAGCGGCCGCGGCATCTGCACTGGAAACCGCAGAACCAGTGGTGGCTGCTGCGGCATCGCCGGAAGATGGAGTTTCCCCTGCGTTTATTGCCGCGTTGATCGCGGCTGCCTGTGCGGCGGCTTCCTCCCTGGTCTTTAGATTATCAAAGGAGTACTGGGAAAGCGGCGTGCTGTCGTCCACATATTCATCCATATGACGCCTGCGGTGATCGGAGACCGGAATGCTGTTCGCGATGGCTGCCTGCTCCTGCGCCTTTCGCACACGCCTCTTTTTGGCGAGCTTGGAAGCTGTGTTTTTCGCGCGCTTTAAGTTCTTTGCGGCGAGTTCCGTCCGGGCTTCCTTTTCCAGCTGCTTTTCCCTGCGCAGTTTCGCGGATTTTAACGTCCCCTGTTTTTCGATGGACTTGGCGATCTTTTTCGCCTTCTGGATCTCGGAAGAACTGGAAGAACTCTGTTTTACAGATTTTGCGTCAGCCTGTGCCGCGGCGATGACAGCGGATACCTGGGACGGTGTGCGCGCTGAGGCGAGCCGCATCAGATAGCCGGTCTCACTCATACTGCGGTGTACGCTAAAAGACAGGGACTGGCGTTTGGTTTTCTTCGAACCTCCAAAGAAGGAGGAACTGCGTGAAAAAGAACCGGAAATACTCGTGTGCATGATCGGATACTCCTTTCTGCGAAAATCTATCGATAGCACATGCCCATACAAAATAGACATGGCAGTCATTTATATAATATATCGTCAAAGCAGGGGGAGAACTTAACCATTTGACACACGTATAGAAAATGTTCGGTCATTTCAACGGGATTTCGTTCTGGTTTGCGCTTGAAAATTAAACAAATCGGAAAGAATGATAAAAAAGAATTTAAAAATCATGAAAAAATGACGGGGAAATTGAAATATGATTGTGCAAAACAACCAAAAAAACAGCACCGTTTTTGGAAGAAAGCGAGAATTGACATTCGGGGTAGATTTCAGTAGAATACATTCGGCATTAAGAAATGCTATATTAAATAAGAAAGGAAGGGGTAAATACGGAGAATCTGTCAAAAGCACTGATGGAAGAATTAAACTGTGAGACGGCGTTCACGATTCCCATATTTGGTGGGATACCGGTTGCTGAATCCGTCGTTGTCACCTGGTTTATCATGGCAGTGCTGGTCATAGGTTCGATATTGCTGGTGCGCGGACTGCGGGTGGAAAACCCGGGTAAGAGGCAGCTGGCACTCGAAACGGTAATCGGAACGATCTATGACTTCTTTTACGATCTTCTCGGAGAAGAGGGCAAGTGTTATATCCCGTATCTGATGACGGTCGCTTTTTACATCGCGCTGTCAAACATGATCGGACTGCTCGGAATGAAATCTCCGACGAAAGATGTGGGCGTCACCGGTGCCCTGGCACTGATGAGCATAATTCTGATCGAATTTTCAGGTATCCGGAAGAAGGGACCGAAGAAATTCCTGAAGAGTTTTGCGGAACCGGTTCCAGTCATGCTCCCAATGAACATACTGGAAATTTTCATTCGTCCATTGTCACTGTGTATGCGTCTCTTTGGTAATATCCTTGGCGCATTCGTAATCATGGAACTTATTAAAATCGTCGCACCGCTTTTGGTGCCGATCCCATTCAGCTTCTATTTTGATATTTTTGACGGGCTGATTCAGGCATATGTATTTGTCTTTTTAACATCTTTATTTATTAAAGATACTATGGAATAAAAAAATTAAAACAAGAAAAAGAAAAGGAGTTGTTTCATTATGACATCATTAATCGCAATCGGAGCAGGTTTAGCAGCATTAACAGGTATTGGCGCAGGTATCGGTATCGGTCTTGCAACATCTAAGGCAGTAGACGCGATCGCAAGACAGCCGGAAGCAGAAAGCAAGATCACAAAAGCATTACTGCTTGGTTGTGCCCTGGCAGAAGGTACTGCAATCTTCGGTATGGTTGTTGCCATCTTAATCATCTTATTCCTGGGTTAATCCAAAGAAAGGACTTGGTAGAGAATGCAATTATTAAGAATCGATTGGAACGTCCTCTTTACCATCATAAATCTGATTGTTCTTTATCTGTTACTGAAAAAGTTCCTGATCGGACCGGTAACCGGTATTATGCAGAAGCGTAAGGAAATGATCGAGGGACAGCTTGCGGACGCGGATGATAAGAGAAAGCAGGCGGGTGAGCTGAAACAGCAGTACGAA
Source organism: Roseburia yibonii (assembly GCF_014297335.1). Taxonomy (NCBI): domain Bacteria; kingdom Bacillati; phylum Bacillota; class Clostridia; order Lachnospirales; family Lachnospiraceae; genus Roseburia; species Roseburia yibonii. Next base: position 514,952 of record NZ_JACOQH010000001.1, on the reverse strand, counting down.
GACATGTTAAAAGGTGCGCATGAAGAATCTGTAAAGATCCTTGAGGAAGCAAGAAAGAATGCGCAGAAAGAATATGACAGCAAGGTAAAATCAGCAGATGCCCAGGCAGATAAGATCATTGAAAACGCACAGAAAACAATCGAACTGGAGCGCGAAAAGACCGTGCAGGATCTTCAGTCACAGATCGCGGATCTCGCACTCGTGGCAGCCGGAAAGGTGATCGGCGAAAAGAGCACGGAGGAAAGCAACCAGTCATTGTATGATCAGTTTTTAGCTAAAGCAGGTGATTCGGATGACACAGACAGCGAATAATTACGGAACTGTCCTCTATGAACTCGGTGTGGCAGGAGAGGTCGTAGCAGAGACAGAAAGAATTTTTTCTCTTACCCCGGAACTGTCGAAATCTCTGGGAAGCCCGATTGTTTCCGCAAAAGAGAAACACAAACTGATAGATTCCATCTTCCCGCAGGAAGTGAGAAACTTTTTAAAGGTGCTCTGCGACAACGGCAGTGTGGGTGAACTTGCGGATATATTTTCTTCGTACCACACCTGTTATGACGCGCACAACGGGATTCTGCGCGCGACACTTTCCTATGTCACGCCACCGACAGAGTCACAGCTTGCGCAGATGAAAGAACATCTGAAGAAAGAATATGGAAAAAATGAAGTGCAGATAGAACTGATCGAACAGCCGGATCTGATCGGCGGGTTCGTGATTCGTGTGAAGGACAGGGAAGAGGACTGGAGTATGAAAGGGCGTTTAAATAAATTAAAGCAGGAATTGATTTGGAGGTGATAACGTGAGTTCCATAAGTTCAGAAGAAATTATTTCCATTCTGAAAAGTGAAATAGAAAACTATGACATGGTAAGTGGCGGTCAGGAAGTCGGCGAAGTCATCTGGGTAGGTGACGGTATCGCGACGATCTATGGAATCGAGCATGCCATGTATGGCGAAATCGTTATCTTTGAAAATGGTGTAAAGGGAATGGTGCAGGATATCAAGAGAGATCAGATCGGCTGCATCGTTTTAGGAAAAGATACCGGAATAAAAGAAGGAACAAAAGTAACCAGAACAAAGAAAAAAGCGGGTGTCCCGGTAGGAGATGCCTATCTTGGAAGAGTTATCAATGCACTGGGTGCTCCGATCGACGGAAAGGGCGAGATCCCTGCAGATGATTACCGTGCGATCGAGCAGGAAGCACCGAGCATTGTAGACAGACAGTCTGTAAACCAGCCGCTGGAAACAGGTATTCTTGCGATCGATTCCATGTTCCCGATCGGACGTGGACAGCGTGAGCTTATCATTGGTGACCGTCAGACAGGTAAGACCTCGATCGCCGTTGATACGATCTTAAACCAGAGAGGAAAAGATGTGATCTGTATCTATGTTGCGATCGGACAGAAAGCATCTACCGTTGCAAAGCTGGTAAATACCCTGACAAAAAATGACGCGATGGATTATTCTGTTGTGCTTTCCGCAACAGCGAGCGATTCCGCGTCCTTACAGTATATCGCGCCGTATGCGGGTACCGCGCTGGCAGAATACTTTATGTACAAGGGAAAAGACGTACTGATCATTTATGATGATCTTTCCAAGCATGCGGTTGCTTACCGTGCGCTGTCCCTGTTACTTGAGCGTTCTCCGGGACGTGAGGCATATCCGGGTGACGTATTCTACTTACATTCGAGACTGCTTGAGCGTTCCAGTAAGTTAAATGATAAACTGGGCGGAGGTTCGATCACTGCACTGCCGATCATTGAGACACAGGCAGGTGACGTATCCGCGTATATCCCGACAAACGTAATTTCCATTACCGATGGACAGATCTTCCTTGAGAGTGATCTTTTCTTCTCCGGTATGCGTCCGGCGGTAAACGTTGGTCTTTCCGTATCCCGTGTCGGTGGCGCGGCGCAGACCAAGGCGATGAAGAAGGCTTCCGGAAGCGTGCGTATCGATCTTGCGCAGTATCGTGAGATGGAAGTGTTCACACAGTTCAGTTCCGATCTGGATGACGCGACCAAAGAGCAGTTACAGTACGGAAAAGGACTGATGGAATTATTAAAACAGCCGCTTTGCCATCCGATGAGTCTTGCAGAGCAGGTTATCACACTGGTTGCAGCGAACAAGCGTCTGCTTCTCGATGTGGACACTAGGGAGACCAAGGATTTCCAGAAACGGATGTTGGAGTTTTTCGCGGCAGAGCACAAAGACATCATGGATACGATCAATGAAAAGAAAGTATTGGATGACGCGATCACAGAGTCCATTGTAGAGGCAGTCAAAGAGTTTAAGAGCAGGTGATAGGATATGGCAAATACCAAGGAAATCCAAAAGCGAATGAAAAGTATTCAGGATACCATGAAGATCACGAATGCCATGTATATGATCTCTTCTTCCAAGCTCCGCGTTGCGAAGCAGAAGCTTGAGGATACCGAGCCTTACTTTTATTCTCTGCAGATGGCGATTTCCCGTTTCCTCAGACATATTCCGGATACGGAGAGCCGTTACTTTGATCAGAAGACGGAGATCCCGGACGCTGAGAAAAGAAGAGGTTACATCGTGATCACTGCGGATAAGGGGCTTGCGGGCGCATACAATCATAACGTGATCAAAATGGCGCATGAGCTTTTCGAACAGGGAAATAACAACAAGCTGTTCGTCGTCGGCGAGCTGGGACGTCAGTATTTCGCGAAAGAGGGACTGGAAGTAGATACCGAATTTAAGTATACGGTACAGAATCCATCCCTGCACAGGGCGCGTGTGATCACAGACCGTGTCATGGAGTTGTACGACAAGGGCGAACTGGATGAGGTGTATATCGTATACACCAAGATGGAAAACGCGTTTAACATGAACGCGGAAAAGATCCAGCTGCTTCCGCTCAAAAAGGAAGATTTTATGCGGGCACCGATCGATACCTATCAGGAGGAGATCAAGGTGGAACCGTCCATGGAAGCGATCCTTGAGCATGTGGTTCCAAACTGTGTCACCGGTATCATTTACGGTTCACTGGTTGAGTCTTTCGCAAGTGAGCAGAATTCAAGAATGATGGCGATGCAGACCGCGACTGACAGTGCGAAGGAAATGTTACAGAGCCTGTCGATCCAGTATAACCGTGTCCGGCAGGCAGATATTACCCAGCAGATCACCGAGGTGATCGGTGGTGCCAAGGCACAGAAAAATAAGAAAAAGAAATAAATAAAAATAAAGAAAGGAGGTTCCCTCCCGTTATTTGAGAGGTAAATGGAATGAAAAAAGGAAAAATCGTACAGGTTATGGGACCTGTTGTTGACGTTGAATTTGAAGATAACGACCTTCCATTTATTAAGGATGCGTTAGAGGTAGACAACGGTGGTAAGCGGTGCGTAATGGAAGTTGCGCAGCACATCGGAAACAATACCGTCCGCTGTATCATGCTGGCATCCAGTGAAGGACTTCACAAAGATATGGAAGTAACAGCTACCGGAAGCGGCATTAAAGTTCCGGTCGGCAAAGGAACCTTAGGACGTTTATTTAATGTATTAGGAGATACCTTAGACGGTGGTGAGTCTCTCGAGGGAGAGAAGCACTGGGTCATCCACAGAGATCCGCCGAGCTTTGAAGATCAGAGCCCGGTCGTAGAGGTACTTGAGACAGGTATCAAGGTCATCGACCTGCTTGCGCCGTATGCAAAAGGTGGTAAGATCGGTCTGTTCGGTGGTGCCGGTGTTGGTAAGACCGTACTGATCCAGGAGCTGATCCACAATATCGCGACCGAGCATGGTGGATATTCCATCTTTACCGGTGTCGGCGAGCGTTCCAGAGAGGGTAATGATCTCTGGACAGAAATGACAGAATCCGGTGTTATCGACAAGACCGCCTTAGTGTTCGGTCAGATGAATGAGCCGCCTGGAGCGCGTATGAGAGTTGCGGAGACCGGACTTACCATGGCAGAATATTTCCGTGACGAGGAACATCAGAACGTACTTCTGTTTATCGATAATATCTTCCGTTTCACACAGGCTGGTTCCGAAGTGTCCGCACTGCTCGGACGTATGCCGTCAGCCGTTGGTTATCAGCCGACACTGGCAAATGAAATGGGTGAATTACAGGAACGTATCGCATCGACCAAGAACGGATCCGTTACTTCCGTACAGGCAGTTTATGTGCCTGCTGATGACCTGACAGACCCGGCTCCGGCAACAACATTTGCCCACTTGGATGCAACCACCGTTCTTTCGAGAAAGATCGTGGAACAGGGTATTTACCCGGCAGTAGATCCGCTCGAATCCAACTCCCGTATCCTGGAAGAGGATGTAGTCGGAAAAGAGCATTACGAGACTGCAAGACGTGTGCAGGAAATCCTGCAGAAATACACAGAATTGCAGGATATCATCGCGATCCTTGGTATGGAAGAGCTTTCCGATGAGGATAAGCTGACCGTATACCGTGCAAGAAAGATTCAGAAATTCTTATCCCAGCCGTTCCATGTAGCGGAGAACTTTACCGGTATGCCTGGTAAATACGTTCCGTTAAAGGAGACGATCCGCGGATTTAAGGCGATCATTGACGGCGAGATGGATGATTATCCGGAAGCTGCATTCTTTAACGTCGGGACGATCGAGGATGTAAAGGAAAAGGCAAAACAGATGGAGGGCACAGGTTCCGCCAACTAGGAGGAATGAAGCATGAATACATTTAGTCTTAAAGTAATCGCCTGTGACCGTGTGTTTTTTGACGGAAGATGCAAGCAGGTCATTCTTCCGCTTGAGGATGGCCAGAAAGCAATTCAGGCGCATCATGAGAATATGGCGTTTGCCGTGGAAGTCGGAGAGATCCGGATCCAGGAGGAAAACGGCAACTGGATCTACGGTGTTACCGGAACCGGTTTTGCGCAGATCATGAATAACCGTGCCACAGTCATCGTGGATACCTGTGAGTCACCGGAGGATATTGATGTCCGCCGTGCGAAAGAGGCAAAAGAGCGTGCCGAGGAACAGCTCAGACAAAAACAGAGTATTCAGGAATATTACCGTTCCAAAGCGTCCCTCGCGAGAGCGATGGAGCGACTGAAAGCCAGCAGCCACGACAGACCGATCGGTTATTAAAAAGCAGCAGCAAAAGACAGCCATTTTGGCTGTCTTTTTTTGCGTCTGGATGGTACAATAGGAAAAGTGAATAAAAAGGCAGGACAAAAAAGATGATCTATCTGTTTACGGCATTCTATGCGGAGGCACAGTGCGTGATCGCGCATTACAAACTGAAAAAAGATACGGCACATACTCATTTTCAGCTTTTTGAGAATGAGGAGTTAAAGATACGCCTGATCCTGACCGGTGCCGGAAATATCGCGGCGGCGTGCGCAGTCAGCGGCACATTCGGTGAATTTCCGCCCGGAAAAGGTGATTTTCTTGTCAATATCGGGAGCGCGGCGGCAGATGCAAATGATCCGTCCGTGCGGGATGGAGAGATCTTTCTCTGTAATAAGATCACAGAGCAGACAACCGGACGGACGTTTTACCCGGATGTGATTTACCGCCATCCGTTTGCGGAGGCAGAGATCGTGACACAGGCGGTTCCCTACCGTGGAGCGAACGAAACGCAGGATCCGGAAAACGGAGCAGGGGCACGTCTTTATGATATGGAAGCGGCGGCGGTCTATCAGGCGGGAGCCTACTATTTCGGACCGCACCAGATGACGTTTTTAAAGGTTGTGACGGATCACGGAGTTGCCGGTGACGGAAAGACCGGACAGCCGGAGCAGATCGGGCAGAAGATCGCGGCACAGGAGGAGGCGGTCTGCGCGTACATCGACAGCCTGCGCCGGATCACAGAGGAAGCAGCGGAAGAATGCGGATGCGGGGCGAAACAGGACGAAGAGGAGACAGATATCCGGCGTCTGACCGAAGACCTGCACGCTTCAAAGACGATGGAGGCCATGGTACGTCAGCATATCCGTTACTGGACACTTTCAGGGATCGATTACCGGACGGTGCTTAAAGAAATGTACGCATCTGGAAAACTCCCGTGCAGGGATAAGAGAGAGGGGAAGAACTGCTTTGAAGAGATCCGGCGAAAATTATTATAATACGGCATTTTCCCACATTTATGTGGAACGCGGAGTGAAGGACCATCCGCGCACAAAAAGGATATTGGCGAAATTTCCGCAGGCGCAGGTGGTCTGGATCGATCATTACAAGGATGTGTTCTGCCGGAGGGGGCAGGATTATCTGAGGCAGCACCGGGCGCAGAGCCTGATCCTCGCGGCGAAACAGGGGACGTTGATCTATCCCGGAGCGCCGGTCTGTCAGAACTTCGGAAACTCGTATTTTTATTATACCTCCTGCGTGATGAACTGTATCTATGACTGTGAGTACTGTTACCTGAAGGGGATGTACCCGTCCGCGCATCTGGTCATCTTTGTGAATCTGGAGGACATTTTCGCTGAGGTAAAAAAGATAATAGCGCAGCATGAAATGTACCTGTGTGTATCCTATGATACCGATCTTCTGGCGCTAGAGGAGATCACCGGATACGCAGGGGAATGGGTGCGCTTTGTAAACGAATGTGAAAAAGAAGAACAAGAGGGCGGGAATGGGCTTCGCATCGAGCTTCGGACGAAATGCGCGAACCACAGCTTTTTTAAGCACGCAGAACCGTCCTCCCACGTCGTGTACGCGTTTACGATGTCGCCACAGGAGGTCATAGAGCGGTATGAACATTACACCCCGTCGCTTGCACAGCGCATTGCGGCAGCGGCGGAAGCACAGGCGTGTGGGTGCACGGTGCGGCTCTGTTTTGATCCGATGATCTATCATGCGGGCTGGAAGGACTCGTATGACAGGATGCTTCTTGCGATTGCGGAGCAGATGGACTGGGGCAGACTGTTTGATGTGAGTGTCGGAAGCTTCCGTGTCTCACAGGATTATTTAAAGAAAATGCGGAAGAACGCGCCGGATTCCGCAGTCGTCCAGTTCCCCTATGAAAATGACCGGGGTGTCTACCATTATGGGGACGGGCTGACGCGGGAAATGGAAGGCTTTCTGGTGGAGCGGCTGTCGCAGTATCTGCCGGAGGAAAAGATATTTTTGTGGGAGAAGGAGGAAACATAGATGAGAGAGGCAGTGATCATAACCGGGGCATCGTCCGGGATCGGTCTGGCAGTGAGTGAACGGCTGTGTGATATGGACTATGAGGTGTTCGGGTTTGGCAGGAATTTTGAGTTATGTAAACTGGAAAGAGGAAACTTTCATCCGATCATTTGTGATCTTCTGGATACGGCGAAACTGACCGGACAGGTGAAGCGGATCGCGGCGGAATGGGAGATCCATGTACTGATCAACAATGCGGGAGTTGCCTACTATGGGCTGCATGAGGAGCTGAACGCGAAAAAGATCGCCGAGATGGTGCGCACGAATCTGGAAGTGCCGATGATCTTAAGCGCTCAGCTGCTGCGGACCTTAAAAAAGAATAAAGGCCATATCATAGACATCGCGTCCGTCACGGCGGTAAACAGCAATCCGCACGGCTGCGCGTATGGAGCCACCAAGGCGGGACTTTACAGTTTTGGGAGAAGCCTGTTTGATGAGGCGCGAAAGTACGGGGTGAAGGTGACGACGATCTGCCCGGATATGACAAAGACCAATCTCTACCGGAACGCGGACTTTAGGGAAGCGGAGGAAGAGGAGGCGCGTCTGGTGCCGGAGGATGTCGCGGATGCGGTCGCGTTTGTGCTCGGCGTGCGGGATGGCATGGTGCTGTCGGAACTTACTTTAAAACCGCAGTTACACCGGATCAGAAAAAAACCTCTTGCAAAATAACAGGATAAGTGGTATGGTAAATTTCGTAAAAAGAAAACAGATCTTCAGGGCAGGGTGCGATTCCCTACCGGTGGTAAAGCCCACGAGCCGCAAGGCATGATTCGGTGTGATTCCGAAGCCGACAGTACAGTCTGGATGAAAGAAGATACGATGATATATTTTGATATCTGAAATATGCGTGAGATGCTCTGAGATGATAGTTATCATTTCAGAGTTTTTTGTTGGTCAGCATGAGGACAAAACAGGCAGTTTCAGATCATCAGAGATAAGTGCCCTGGAGAAGATTCTTCAGGGCACTTTGTTTCTGCCTGTGACAGGAGGAATTTATGACAGTAGATGAATCATATATGGATATGGCGCTGGAACTCGCGAAGCGCGGTATGGGCGCGGTAAATCCCAATCCGCTCGTGGGCGCGGTGATCGTAAAGGATGAAAAAGTGATCGGAAAGGGATGGCACGAAAGATTTGGCGGACTTCATGCGGAGCGGAACGCGCTTGCGGACTGTAAGGAGAGCACCGAGGGGGCGACAATTTATGTGACGCTTGAGCCGTGCTGTCATTACGGCAAGACACCGCCTTGTACCGAAGCAATCCTGGCAAGCGGCATCCGCCGCGTGGTGATCGGATCCTCGGATCCGAATCCGCTCGTGGCAGGAAAAGGAATCCGGATCTTACAGGAGGCCGGGCTTACCGTGGAGACCGGGGTATTAAAAAAAGAGTGCGATGCATTAAACGCCGTATTTTTTCATTACATCAAAACAAAAAGACCGTATGTGGTGATGAAATACGCAATGACACTCGATGGAAAGATCGCGACAGCAACGGGCGCTTCGAAGTGGATCACCGGGGAAGACGCAAGGAAAAATGTGCAAAAGGACCGTAACCGCTATATGGGGATCATGGTGGGGCTCGGAACGGTGCGGGCGGATGACCCGCGCCTTACCTGCCGGATACCGGGAGGAAGAGATCCGATCCGCATCATCTGTGATACCGGACTTTGCACACCGCCTGAAAGCAACGTTGTGACCACGGCGCATGAGACAAAGACGATCCTTGCGACAGCATGTGCGGATGAGGCGAAGCATGCACCTTATCGGGAAGCGGGATGTGAGATCCTGGTGGTTCCGAAAAAAGAAGGACATATCGATCTGGGTGAACTGATGCGGATGCTCGGAGAGCAGGGCATTGACAGTATCCTCTTAGAAGGCGGCGGCACGTTAAATTTCTCCGCACTGAAACAGGGGATCGTACAGCGGGTGCAGGCCTATATCGCACCGAAACTGTTCGGCGGGGCGGAGGCGAAAAGCCCGGTGGAAGGATCCGGTGCCGTGCTTCCGTCCGATGGCTGGCAGCTGTCCGATGTAAGCGTCCGCAGGATCGGAGCAGATCTTTTGGTGGAAGGAGATGTGAAATATTCATGTTTACCGGAATAATTGAAGAAATCGGAACAGTTGACGCAATACGAAAAGGAGCGCGGTCCGCAGTGCTCGTGATCCGTGGAAATAAGATCTTTTCGGATCTAAAAATCGGAGACAGTGTTGCCACAAACGGTGTCTGCCTGACTGCGACGGAGATCACGGGAAAGACCTTTTCGGCGGATGTCATGAATGAGACACTTTCCCGTTCAACGCTTGGCAAGCTGCGGCCCGGAAGCCCTGTGAACCTGGAGCGGGCGATGGCGGCAGACGGGCGTTTCGGTGGACATATGGTGGCAGGCCATGTGGATGGCACCGGAAAGATCCTTCATATTAGGAGGGATGACAATGCAATCTGGTACACGATCCTGGCGGATCCGGAGATCATGCGCTACATTGTGGAAAAAGGTTCGATCGCGATCGATGGCATCAGCCTTACCGTGGCAGCGGTGGAACGGGATAACTTTTCGGTTTCCGTGATCCCGCATACGGCGGCGGAGACGACGCTTTCCGGGAAAAAGATCGGGGATGCGGTCAATCTTGAGAACGACATGGTTGGAAAATACATAGAAAAATTTGTGCAGACAAAAAGCGGGATCGATACAGCGTTTTTGCAGCAATATGGATTTTAGAGGGAGGAAAAAAGATGTTTGAATTTAATACAGTTCCGGAAGCACTTGAGGCATTAAAAAGCGGAAAGGTCATTTTGGTAACGGATGACGAGGACAGAGAGAATGAGGGGGATTTCATCTGTGCGGCACAGTTCGCGACAACGGAAAATGTAAACTTTATGGCAGCGCATGGAAAAGGACTCATCTGTATGCCGATGAGCGGGGAGCTCTGTAAGAAACTGCAGCTTCCGCAGATGGTACAGGATAATACGGACAATCATGAGACCGCGTTTACGGTATCGGTGGATCATAAAGATACAACGACCGGTATTTCCGCCGAAGAACGCGGACTTACGGCAAGAAAGATCGTTGCAGAGGACGCGAAGCCGGAGGATTTCAGAAGACCGGGACATATGTTTCCGCTGCGCGCAAAGAAAAACGGTGTGCTGGAACGCAACGGACACACGGAGGCGACGGTGGATCTGATGCGGCTCGCCGGCTTAAAGGAATGCGGGCTCTGCTGTGAGATTATGGGAGACGACGGACGGATGCTGCGCACGCCGCAGCTGATCGAACTGGCAGAAAAATGGAACATCTGCTTTATCACGATCCAGGCGATCCAGGATTACCGCAAAAAACACGAAAAGCTGGTCGAGTGTGTGGCAAGCCCGCTGCTTCCGACGGAATACGGCGAATTCCGCGCTTACGGCTATCGCAACCTGTTAAACGGGGAACATCATGTGGCACTGGTCAAGGGCGAGATCGGGGACGGAGAGAACGTGTTATGCCGGGTACACTCCGAGTGTCTGACCGGAGATGTTTTTCATTCCGCACGCTGTGACTGCGGACAGCAGCTCGATCAGGCAATGCGGCAGATCGAAGCCGAGGGCAGGGGGATTTTACTCTATATGCGGCAGGAAGGCAGAGGCATCGGGCTTTTGAATAAATTAAAAGCATACGAACTGCAAAGCGAAGGAATGGATACGGTGGAGGCAAATCTTGCGCTCGGATTTTCCGAGGATATGCGGGAGTATTACATCGGGGCGCAGATCCTGCAGGATCTCGGCGTGAAGACGCTCCGCCTGCTGACCAATAACCCGGATAAGGTTTATCAGCTTTCCGATTTCGGCATGGAGATCAAAGAGCGGGTTCCAATCGAAATACCGGCAAACCGTTATGACAAATTTTATCTTCTGACCAAAAAGAAACGCATGGGACATCTTTTGGATATCAAAGAAGCAGAATAAAAATTCATCAAAACAGAAAAAGGAGAGAACAAAAATGAAGACATTAGAAGGAAAATTAGTAGCAGGAAACGAAGGAAAAGACATGCGCATCGGTATCGTTGCGTCAAGATTTAATGAATTTATCACAACAAAACTGCTTGGCGGTGCGACAGACGCGCTGCTCCGTCATGGCGTGAAAGATGACGACATTACTGTCGCATGGGTGCCGGGCGCGTTCGAGATCCCGCTGATCGCGGAGAAGATGGCGCAGAGCAAAAAGTATGACGCCGTGATCTGTGTGGGAGCGGTGATCCGTGGAAATACCTCACACTATGATTATGTATGCAGTGAAGTGTCAAAGGGAATCGCGAATGTATCCTTACAGAGCGGGGTGCCAGTTCTGTTCGGTGTGCTGACCACGGAAAATATCGAGCAGACGATCGAGCGTGCCGGAACCAAAGCCGGAAACAAGGGATTTGACTGTGCAGTCAGCGCGATCGAGATGGTAAATCTGATCCGCGAGATGGAAAAACAGTAAAAGTCGGAAAATGCCGCTTTTTTACGAATGAATTGAAAAATGAGTTATGTTAAACTGAATCTATAGACTGAATTTCAGATGGTCTTATATGCTGGACGGGATCCGGCAGGTTTCGGAAGACAGCAGCATATGAATCAAAGAAAGAACTGCGATGGGCATCAGAGGGGAGGCCTGTCGCAGTTCTTTATAGAATATTCACAAAAACAAAACACGTATGCTTTTTTCATAGTAAACAGGAGCGAAGTGTGCTAAACTTGATTTAAAGTAGCCAGAGTGCAGTTTTTTGAAAAGTGAGGAGAAGGGATATTTCATGGAAAAACAACGATCGGCGAGCACATTTGAGATGCTCTGTGACATCATAGACAAATTTGCTCCCTGTATGAATGATTATTTGTACGCATATGACATCACAAACGATGCTTATTACATATCAAAGAAGGCGTTGGATCGTTTCGCGCTGCCGTCCAATCTGTTCCATGATGTGGTGGAGGCGCATAACGTGTTTGTTTACGCGGATGATATCAAGATATTGTCCGAGGATTTAAAGAAGATGCTGCGCGGGGAAAAAGAGTCGCATAATATCAAATACCGCTGGATCGGAAAAAACGGTCAGCCGATCTGGATCAACTGCAAAGGATGCATTTATGTGCTCGGGGAAAAGAAAGAGACGTTTCTGCTCGGCTGTATCAATGAGATCGGAGCCAGACAGGCGGCGGATAATGTCAGCAACCTGCTTGGGGAGGAAGCGTTTAAAGAGCAGGTGCAGCAGCTGCAGGAAGTGGACAAAAAGGGGTATGTCCTGCGGATCGGAATTGATGACATCAAAGACATCAATGAGCGGTTTGGCATAGAATACGGGGATTATATCCTGCGCGTACTTGCCGACCGGATGAAGGAAGCGGCACATCCGGGACAGACGGTATACCGGATGCTCGGGGACGAGTTTATTCTGCTCGATGCCGCAGGCCGGACGGCGGAGGACGCAGTGGCGATCTACAATGGCATCTGCCGCGCGATCGAGGCGGCGATCGAAAAGGATCACTATAAAGCGGTGTATACGGTTTCCGGCGGTATTGTGATGAGCGAGGACATCAAGGCGCGGGACTACGGCGAAATGATGAAAATATCCCAGTTTGCACTCAGTCAGGCAAAAGGAAACGGAAAAAATCAGGTCTATCTGTTTGCGGAAGAAGACTACCGGAAATTTGTGCGCAGAAGAGATATCCTAAGGGCGGTGCGTCAGTCCGTAGCGGAGGATTTCAAAGGATTTGAGCTCTATTTCCAGCCGATCATGCGGTCGAAAGGGGGAAATCTTTTCGCGGCGGAGACACTGCTAAGGTTTCATATGTCCGAGCAGGAAATGGTATCGCCGGTGGAATTTATCCCGGTGCTTGAGGAGAGCGGACTGATCATCCCGGTTGGAAAGTGGATCTTAAAAAACGCGCTGCTCATGTGCAAGAAATGTCAGAGCGTGAAACCGGATTTTAAGATCAGTATCAATATTTCCTATATCCAGATCTTAAAAAGCCAGATCTTAGAGGAGATCATCCACAGCATTGAAGAGACGGAGGTTGAGCCGTCGAGCGTGATCACGGAGCTGACAGAGAGCGGCGGTGTCGGAAACACGGTGATGATCCAGGAGCTTTGGGACAAATTGAAAGAATATGGCGTGTATATTGCGCTCGATGATTTCGGAACCGGCTATTCCAATCTGCAGAATATCGGAAATATGACACCGCATATCGTAAAGCTCGACCGCAGCTTTACGATAAAGGCACTGCAGCATGATTATGAGAACCGGCTGATGCTCTGTATCATCCAGATGGTTCACAGCATCGGGCTTAAGATCTGCGTGGAAGGTGTGGAGACGAAAGAGGAGCTGGATCAGATCCTTACACTCGGCCCGGATTTTATCCAGGGATTTTATTATGGAAAACCGTGCCCGCAGGAAGAATTTTTCGATCGTTTCATAAAAGATTAAACTGGACTGTATAAAAATATAAAAACTGGTTCTTTTCATAATACCAATTTGAATTATAATACCATCATAAGCTAGCGAAAAATAAAAGAGAATCATGATGGAAGAGGAAAATGGTATGGCAAAAGAAAACAGATATGAATTAAATAAAGAACTGGCACAGATGTTAAAAGGCGGCGTTATCATGGATGTTACGACACCGGAGCAGGCAAAGATCGCGGAAGCGGCAGGCGCATGCGCAGTTATGGCATTGGAGCGAATCCCAGCGGATATCCGCGCGGCGGGCGGTGTGTCCCGTATGAGTGATCCGAAGATGATCCGCGGCATTCAGGAAGCGGTATCCATTCCGGTCATGGCAAAATGCAGGATCGGTCATTTCGCGGAGGCACAGATCTTAGAGGCGATCGAGATCGATTACATCGATGAGAGTGAAGTGCTTTCCCCGGCAGATGATGTATATCACATCAACAAACATGAATTTAAAGTACCGTTTGTCTGCGGAGCAAAAGATCTTGGCGAGGCGCTCAGACGTATCGCGGAGGGCGCGTCCATGATCCGTACCAAGGGAGAACCGGGAACCGGTGATGTTGTCCAGGCAGTCCGCCATATGCGTATGATGAACGCGGAGATCCGCCGTATCCAGAATATGCGTGAGGATGAACTGTTTGAGGCGGCAAAACAGTTACAGGTTCCGGTCGATCTGGTGCAGTATGTGCATGAAAACGGCAAGCTTCCGGTCGTAAACTTCGCGGCAGGCGGCGTGGCAACTCCGGCGGATGCGGCGCTTATGATGCAGCTCGGCGCGGAAGGCGTATTTGTTGGCTCCGGTATCTTCAAATCCGGTGATCCGGCGAAGCGTGCGGCAGCGATCGTAAAAGCGGTTACAAATTACAACGATGCGAAACTGCTTGCGGAACTGTCCACAGACCTCGGCGAGGCGATGGTCGGTATCAACGAGCAGGAAATTGAAATTTTAATGGCAGAGCGGGGAAAATAAAATGGTAGTTGCGGTTTTGGCGCTGCAGGGCGCGTTCCTCGAACACGAGCAGATGTTAAAAAAACTCGGTGCGGAAGTCTTTGAGATCCGCCAGAAGAAGGATTTGGAGCGTCCGTTTGACGCGCTGATCCTTCCGGGCGGAGAGAGCACCGTTATGGCGAAGCTGATGCGGGAAGACGGGCTTTATGAGCCACTTCTTGCAAAGATACAGGCGGGGCTTCCGGTATACGGAACCTGTGCCGGCCTGATCCTTCTCGCGAGAGAAGTGGAGGGCGGCACTCCGGCATTCGGAACCATGAATATCCGTGCGCTGCGCAATGCGTACGGAAGACAGCTCGGCAGTTTCTTTACAGAGGAAGAATTTAAAGGGATCGGGACGGTTCCAATGACATTTATCCGTGCGCCGTATATTGAAAAGGCGTATGAGGATGTGGAAGTGCTCGCGACGGTTGACGGAAAGATCGTAGCGGCAAGACAGGGCAATCAGCTGGTCACGGCATTTCATCCGGAACTTGACGCGGATTTAAGAGTACATCAGTATTTCTTAGAAATGGCAAAAAAAGAAAGCAGGTGAGAAATTCTCATCTGCTTTCTTTGTATGGAGAGGTGGCTTATTTTGCTCTTGCCATAGCCTCTTCGTAATCCTTTGTTCCAACGAAGATCTCGTTCTTGTAAGGATTCTTCTTCTGCGCTGCCGCGCGTTTCATGATTCCAGCGAATACGGCAACGTTTGCCATGATAGAGAGGACAGCGATAAATCCCATAACCTTAGGATCTGCGCTTTGTGGGTGAACGTCGCTCTTCATGAAGCCGTCTGCGTAGAGAACCGGGATAACGGCGAATTTGCCCTGATCCTGGAATAATGGGAATACCTGCGCGAACATACACCAGATCGCCAGGGTATTGGCACGGTTCTGGATCCAGCCGCCCTTGTTCCAGAAGATCGCTGCGAAGGTCGGTGCTAAAAGCAGAGCCAGTCCGCAGTACCAGGAGTGGGTCGGAAGATTGAGGTAAGTATATTCGAAGTTCCAGATGTCATAAGCAAGGATGAACATCCAGGTCATATCCGGCCAGAGCATATCGTCTTTCTTTTTAGAAGAATAAATGCCCCACCATCCGGTCATACAGAAGATGTTGATCAGTCCTGCGATACCGTTTAAGATGTTCCACCATCCGCCGTAGAGCCATACGCCCTCGGAAGATAACCACCATCTGGAACCGGTTTCCGCAAGTGCCATGGAACCACGGATCGCGGATTCGAAGTCACTGCATACTGCGATTAAGATGTTGATCGCTACGATGATGAACGGGAACGGTTTAAACCAGGCTTTTTTGCCGATGCCCCACTCGTATTTTAACATCATAAAACCGATACAGCCTGCGGTTGCGGCGTACAGTTTCGCGTAGTGGAACCAGCTGGTCATATGTACATAGGTGTCGTTTTCGAGTGCCCATGTTGCGCCTGCGGCTGCACTTGCGTATATTGCGATAAAATATACGGTCAGAATGAGCGGCAGGACGAAGAAGAAAAGAATTCCTCCCATTTTAGTTCTTCGTGCAATTTCATTTGCAAGGACAAGACCTGCGAATACCAGGATCCAGCCTAAAAATTTGTAGATGGAGGCATCTCCATATACCTGAAATAACATAACGAACTCCTCCTTTATAAATATGTAATTTATTTATTTCAACTTCTGTAAAAGAAGGTGAAAGCAAAAAGAAACGTCAGTATGCTTCGATTTCTTTGATGTTGATCTCATTTCCGGTTTCCAGGTGTGTCTTTTCGCTGCCGCAGAACGGACAGACCTTCGCGTAGGTTACGGTCGGATACGTCTTCCCGCAGGACTCGCACAAAGTGACGGCGGGAAGCGTTTCGATAAGCATCTTACAGCCGCGGAGCAGATCATGCTTCTCGGCTGTCCAGCGCCAGCAGTCGGTGAGATAGGAGTCAACGACACCGGAGACTTCACCGAGTTCGATCGTCACACTTGAAATGGAAGTCAGATTGTTTTCTCTGCCGACAGCAAGCAGGCTGTCGGCAATGTGAAATACGATACCAAGTTCATGCATTATTCTTCATCCTTTTTACGGAATTTGATCTTCATCTCACGTTTTAACATGTAAGGCAGGATAGCCTTCATCTTGTCTTCGGATTTTACCATCTTGCTGCAGCCCGGAAGCTCACGGTTTAAGTGGATGGCATCAAACGCGCATTTGGTCGTGCAGATACCGCAGCCGATACACTTATTCGGATCCACAACGGAAGCACCACAGCTTAAGCATCTTGCGGTTTCCGCTTTTACCTGTTCTTCGGTAAACGGAAGCTTCGCGTCACGGAAGGAGGTGTGGCTGTCAATCGAAGCGTCCACGCCGGGAACCTGTCTGGAACCGCTGTCATAGCTTCCCAGCTTGAGATTGTCTTTGTCAAGCTCCACAAATTTGCGTCTGTTTCTGCCGATCACAAGGCTGCTATGCGGCTGTACAAAGCGGTGGATCGAAATGGCGCCTTCTTTTCCGGCTGCGATCGCGTCGATCGCGAATTTCGGCCCGGTGTATACATCACCGCCGGCAAAAATATCCGGTTCCGCGGTTTGGTAGGTGAGCGGATCCGCGACGATTCCGTTTCCGCGTCCAAGCTCGACTTTGGTGCCGTCTAAGAGATTTCCCCATTTGATGCTCTGACCGATACTTAAATATACGTTCTCACATGGAACGGTGATCGTATCGTCTTCGTCAAAGGTCGGGTTGAACCTTCCGTCATAATCCTTGACGGAGAGACATTTTTTAAATACCACACCGGTCACTTTTCCGTTTTCGGTGAGGATTTCCTTCGGACCCCATCCGCACTGTAAGTTTACGCCTTCCTCCAAAGCCTCTGCAACTTCTTCATCGGCAGCCGGCATTTCGTCTCTGGATTCGAGACAGAACATGCTGACTTCGGAAGCACCGCAGCGGGTGTTGGTGCGGGCAACATCGATCGCAACATTACCGCCGCCGATCACAACGCTGCGTCCGTTGATCGCATAGGATTCGTTTTCGGTCGTAGTATGTAAAAGCTCTACCGCAGACATCACACCTTCGGCATCTTCGCCCGGAATGTTGAGCGCGCGGCTGCCCTGACAGCCGATCGAGATGTAGAAAGCTTCATAACCCTGTTCGCGCAGGGAAGCGATCGTTACATCTTTGCCGACTTCCACGCCGCATTTGATCTCCACGCCCATTTCCTTTAAGACATCGATCTCTGCCGCAACGACATTCTTTTCGAGCTTGAAGGAAGGAATACCATATACTAACATTCCGCCGGGCAGCGGGTTTTTCTCAAATACGGTCGGATGATATCCTTTTTCCGCGAGGTAGAACGCGCAGCTGAGACCGGCAGGGCCGCCTCCGATGATCGCGATCTTCTGCGGGAACGTGCCGCGGTTTGACGGCTGTACGACCGGCGGGATATAACGGTGTTCGGCGTTTAGATCCTGTTCCGCGATATATTTCTTTACCTCATCGATCGCAACAGAGCGGTCGACGGTTCCGCGTGTGCAGGCATCCTCACATCTGCGGTTACAGATGCGTCCGCAGACAGCCGGGAACGGATTTTCCTTTTTGATCAGGGCGAGCGCATCACGGTATCTTCCCTGCGCAGCCAGTTTTAAGTAGCCCTGGATACCAATGTGAGCCGGACAGGCGGTCTTACATGGCGCAGTACCGGTGTCGTAGCAGTTGATCCGGTTGTTGTCGCGGTAGTCCTCGTCCCATTTCTCCGGGCCCCATTTGGTGGCATCCGGAAGCTCGTGTTTCGGATAAACGACCGGGCCTTCCTTGGTGCAGAGCTTCTGACCGAGCTTTACAGCTCCTGCCGGGCAGTATTCCACACAGCGTCCGCAGGCAACACAGTTCTCGGTCTCGACCTTTGCCACATAAGCGGAGCGGGAGAGGTTCGGTGTATTGAAAAGCTGCGAGGTACGCAGCGCATAACAGACATTGACGTTACAGTTGCAGATCGCGAAGATCTTGTTCTCTCCGTCGATATTTGTGATCTGATGCACAAAACCGTTGTCCTCCGCACGCTGTAAGATCTCCATGACCTCCTCATAGGTCACATAATGGCCGCGGTTCGTCTCAACGAGGTAGTCAGCCATGTCACCGACACCGATGCACCAGTCTTCCGGATCATCGGCACAGCCTTCATCGAAGGTTCTTCTCGACAGACGGCAGGAACAGGGACTTGCCGCGTATTTTCCCTCGTATTTTTTGAGCCAGTGGGAGATATGTTCGATATCCACCGACTGGTTTTCGGAGGAGATTGCTTTCTCGACCGGGATGACATGCATACCGATACCGGCGCCGCCCTGCGGAACCATCGGAGTGACTTTTTCGAGCGGCTCGCGTGACATGCGCTCAAAGAAACGTCCGAGTTCCGGATGTTCGTCCAGCTGTTTCTGGTTCATGTTGGTGAATTCGGCACTTCCCGGAACAAACATCGGAAGAACATACTGTTTTTCGTGTTTCGGGTTTTCCCAGTTGTATTCCAAAAGACCGGCAACGCTCATTTCCTGAAGCAGATCCTCTAATTTCTTTAAATCGGAGGATTTGGTCTTTTTTGCGATCTGTTCTAAGGTCATCGGTTTGCGCACGTCCATTTTGAGCGCAACCTCTGCCATCTCATCGGTGACGATGCAGGCAAGACCCCAGTATTCCGGGTCATCCGGCGTGATCTTGCGGCCGAGACGGTCGGTGATCTTCTGTCCGAGTTTTAAGATCAGCGGACGGAATTCTTTGTTATTTTCATTAGTAAAATCAGCCATTATGCTCTCCACTCCTTTACTTCTTTGGTCAGCCATTCTTTCCATGCATCCATGCCCTCGCCGGTCTTTGCGCAGATCGGAATGACCTTGGCTTTCGGATTGCGCATGTGGATATATTCCTTGCATTTTTCCAGATCAAAGTCAAAATATGGCATGACATCGATCTTGTTGATCAGGACAACATCGCAGACAGAAAACATTAACGGATATTTTAATGGCTTGTCGTGTCCCTCCGGAACGGAGAGGATCATGGCATTTTTTACAGCGCCGGTGTCAAACTCAGCCGGACAGACCAGATTTCCGACATTTTCTAAGATGGCGAGATCGACATCGTCCGTACCGAGTCCCTCCAGTCCCTGTCTTGTCATGGCGGCATCGAGGTGGCACATGCCGCCGGTGTGAAGCTGGATCGCTTTTGCGCCGGTCGCTGCGATCGCCGCCGCGTCAACGTCAGAGTCGATATCCGCTTCCATGACGCCGATCTTAAATTCGTCCTTTAACAGGGCGATGGTCTGACGCAGGGTGGTTGTCTTTCCGGAACCCGGAGAAGACATCAGATTAAGTAAAAAAACGTGCTTTTGCTTCAACAGATCACGCAGTTCGTCCGCCTGCTTGTCGTTGTTCGCAAAAACACTCTGCTTGATTTCGAGTACTTTTACATGATTCATACGATAAACTCCTTATCTGTAGTTGGAACATACCAATACTTTGTTATTATTTTATCATGCATTTGGCATACCGTCAATTTGCCGCAGGGGCATTCTGGTATAAATGTTGAATTTTCACAGTTTTCGGAAGAAAAACAGACTTTGTTTTTAAGGAAAAGTATGATAAACTAAAGTCACTGGTATCTGGTATAACCAGTAGCAAGGAGGGCACTATGAAGTTTGAAAGATTATCTGCGCCGACGTTAAAGAGCCTGTTTGTGAGTCAGCTGCAGGATAAAATATTATCGGGGGAGATCCCGATCGGAACCGCGCTTCCCTCGGAGCGCGAGCTGGCGGCACAGATGCAGGTGAGCCGCGCGGTGGTAAACAGCGGACTCGCGGAACTGGCAGAGGAGGGCTTTTTGGAAATCCAGCCGCGCAGGCGGACGTTCGTCTCTGATTATAGAAGAAACGGGAACATCAGCACGCTGATCGCACTCATGGAGTATCACGGCGGGCGGCTCGGCAGACAGGAAATCCGTTCTATTCTGGAGATCCGGCGCGCGCTGGAACATATGGCTGCGGAGCAGGCAATCTTATGCGCAACGGAAGAAGAACTGAAAGTGCTTGGCAGAAAGCTGGTGGAACTTGCGATGACAGAAACGCCGCAGGCTGCGGCGGAGGCGGCGTTCGCGTTCCAGCATGAGCTTGCGTTTATTTCAAAAAACAGCATCCTGCCGATCTTTTATTCCTCATTCAAACCGGTGGTCATCACGCTCTGGGAGCGGTACTGTAAGCTGTACGGGATTGAGCGCTTAAGCAGAAATACGGAGATCCTCTATAATTACATCTGTGACCGGGACGCGGACGGCGCGTTTTTGTGGATCGATCAGTACCTGGAGATGGCGATCGGCGGAAAAGAACAGATCTACTATGAATAAGAGAGCAAACGTACAGGTCTTGCCGCATAAGATAGCTTTGTGTTATGATGGCATTATAATAAGAAGTAAGAAAGGAGTTCATAGATCATTATGACGGAAATTACATGTGAAGCACTGAACGAAAACGCATTTCAGATGATAGGAAAAGACTGGCTGCTTCTGACAGCGAAAAAGGATGGAAAGGTGAACACCATGACGGCGTCCTGGGGCGGCGTTGGCGTAATGTGGGGCAAACAGGTTGCATTTTTATTCATCCGCCCGCAGCGTTATACCAAGGAATTTGTGGATGCGGCGGCGGAAATGTCGATCAGCGTGCTGCCGGAGGCTTACCGGAAAGAGTTAAATTACTTTGGTACGGTATCCGGCAGAGACGAGGATAAGATCGCAAAATCCGGACTGGGTATCGCAGAGGAAAACGGGGTTCCGTATTTTGCGGACGCGAGACTCGCGTTTATCTGTAAGAAACTGTACGCGCAGCCGTTAGAAGCGGACTGTTTTATCGATAAGAGCAATATCGAGCGCTGGTATCCGGGAAATGATTTTCATACGATGTATGTGGTTGAGATCGAAAAGGTTCTGACCGCGTAAAGATGACCGGATCGTCCTCCCTGATGAAAATTTTTTGATAAAATTTCGTGCTTTTTCGAGCAGATTAACCGGGTAATACGAGACGGACAACGTAGAAAATAGTTAAAATGACGGAAGAAAATGCGCGATCCAAAAATGGATGGATAGATATAAATAAAAAAATGCTGGATCACACATACTTTTATGTGAAAAAGCATGGAGTGAAAATGATTGAAAAATGAGAAAAATATATTTATAATGTATATTCAAGAATGTTAAAAAAATATCAAAATATATATTTATCCAATTTCAGGGAGGAAATTTAGAATGACTAAGAAATTAATCATCGTAACATCACCGCCAGCCTGCGGCAAGACGTATATTTCAAAGGCATTGGCAAAACGCCTGAACCATTGCGTTTATCTGGACAAGGATACACTGATCGTCCTTTCCAAACAGATCTTTAAAGTTGCCGGCGAACCGTACAACCGCAGCAGTGATTTCTTTGAAGAGCACATCCGCAATTACGAGTACGAATGTGTGGTAGATCTGGCATTAGAGGCGCTTGAGTATGATGATATCGTACTGATCAACGCACCGTTCACCAGAGAAGTGCGTGATGTCGCTTATATGGACAACTTAAAAGAACAGCTTGCGAAAAAAGGCGCAACACTTTCTGTGATCTGGGTACAGACAGATCCAAAGATCGTACATGAGCGTATGATCGAACGCAATTCTGACCGTGATACATGGAAATTAGAGCACTGGGATGAGTATATCGCATCCTGTAATTTTAATATTCCGAAAGAACTGGACAATGCGGACAGCAAGGATGGTCTTTTGATCTTTAAGAACAACAACGAAAAAGAATTTGAAGAATCCATGGTAGAAATTACCGGAATTTTGAAAGAGACGATAAGTGCAAGCTAATCTGCTTGCACTTATTGTTTTATCTTATATATAATGTAATAGCAAGAGAAAACAACCTTGACAATTAAATACAGAGCCATCCGGACGCTGTTTTTGCTGTATGACAAAAACATGTTTTCCCATCCAGCGCCATGCACCTGAACATTCAGGTTAACGAGGAAAAGGGTTATCGAAAATTCGGCGGACGCCCTTTCGTAGATTCCGCTGCGAGATATACCGGCAAATATGCGGGTAACTGCAAAACAAATACGGTATAACGGAAGAATGAGAAAAATAAACTGAGAATGAATCGTTTTATGATATAGAAAAGAAAGATGAGGAAAATTTATGTGTGGAATTATCGGCTATACAGGGAAAAAAAGCGTAAAGGATGTTTTATTGAACGGACTTGAACTGTTAGAATACCGTGGGTATGACAGCGCGGGGATCGCATTGTCCGATCCGGACGGAACAAAGACAGAAATCTATAAGTGTGCCGGAAGAGTGGCTGACCTCAGAAAACTGTGTGAGGGCAGGAAGCTGACACAGACCTGCGGCATCGGGCATACCAGATGGGCAACACACGGAGGCGTGTGTGACGCGAACGCGCATCCGCATCGCGTGGGAAAAGTGACGCTCGTACATAACGGGATCATTGAGAATTACGAGGAGCTTGCGGCGGAGTATGGTCTTTTGGGAAAATTGAGATCGCAGACGGATTCGGAGATCGCTGCTGGTGTGTTTGATCACTTTTACGCGGGGGATCCTTATGACTGCATAAAAAAAGCGGTCGGAAAATTAAAGGGAACGTTTGCGTTTGTGCTGATGTTTGCGGATTTCCCGGAGCGGATCTATTCCATCCGAAACGTAAGCCCGATCGTAGCGGCAAAAACCGAAGACGGAGCGATCCTGGCATCGGATGTGACCGCGATCGGAAAATATACCGGGCAGTATTTTGTAGTTCCGGAATACCATGTGCTTACAATGACAAAAGACGGGATAACACTGACGGATCTTGACGGAAATAAGAAAGAACCGGAGTATCTGGAGATCGATTTTGAACTGAATATGAGCGAGAAAGACGGATTCCCGTTTTATATGGAAAAAGAGATGGCGGAACAGCCGCGGGTGATCGCGCGTATGCTGGAAGAAAAAACGACGGAAGACCTGCCGGACTTTTCCGGGGAACAGGTGCCGGATTCCCTGCTTACGTCGTGTGAAAGCGTATGCATCATTGCGTGCGGTTCCGCGATGCACGCCGGACTTGCCGGACAGTTTCTTATGAAAAAGTTTTTACATATTCCGGTCAGCGTGGAAATGGCGTCGGAGTATATGTATACCGATCCGGTCGTGGATGAAAAGACGTTAGTCATTGCGGTTTCCCAGTCGGGAGAGACAATCGATACCCTTGAAGCGCTGAAATACGCGAAGCAAAAAGGGGCTGGATCGCTCGCGGTCATTAACGTAAAGGGATCTTCCATTGCCAGAGAGAGTGACGCGGTGCTTTACACCAATGCAGGGCCGGAGATCGCGGTCGCAAGTACCAAGGCGTACACATCCCAGCTTGCGCTGTTTGCGCTTTTAGTGGCGCGCATGGCGTATGTGAGAGGGGATTTCACGGAGACAGAGACGAGAGATTTTGTGCGGGAATTAAAGCGGGTGCCGGATGCCATGGAAAAAGTGCTTGCGGGAAAAGAGAAGATCCATCATATTGCCGGACGCATCATCAGCGCGAAGGATATTTTTATGATCGGAAGAGGACTCGATTATTTTATTGCGATGGAGGGATCTTTGAAATTAAAAGAAGTTTCCTATATCCATTCGGAAGCATATGCTTCGGGAGAATTAAAACACGGACCGCTTGCGCTCATCACGGAGCATACACCGGTGGTTGCGGTGGCAACACAGAAACAGCTTTTGTCCAAGGAAGTCTCAAATATCCGGGAAGTGCGTTCGCGCGGAGCGGATGTGGTGCTGTTCGCGAAAGAACAGCTGATGCCGGAGGAGGAAGAGGGATATCTTACCTTTGAACTGCCGGATGTACGGGATGAGTTTATGTGTCTGCCGGCGGCAGCCGCATTACAGCTTCTGGCTTATTACGTTTCATCGGATAAGGGATATGATGTGGATAAACCAAGAAATCTTGCGAAAGTTGTGACAGTAGAATAGAAAGAAACAAACGATCGGAGAACAGTTTTTTCGTGCGGCGGGCAGCGCCCGGATGGCTCTATATTTAATAAAAATTTCATTTCTGTTTTAGAATTTCTATGCTATACTAAGTCTGATTATTGCCCTTTGGGCAGGAAAGATACATTTTTCGGGACAGGGAGAGGAAATACTCATGAAAAATATAATCAAGATCTTTTTATCGGATGTGCGGGGACTGATGAAGAATTTTTTCGCGCTGGTCATCGCCATCGGACTTTGCATCATACCGTCTTTGTATGCATGGTTTAATATTTATTCCAACTGGGATCCCTACGCAAATACATCGAGCGTGCAGATCGCAGTCGCGACGGAGGATAAGGATTACACGCTGTCGGACGGGTCGGTCGTCAATATGGGTGACGAAGTTGTCGATGAGCTGAAAGAAAACGATACCATAGGCTGGGTATTTACCGATAAGGATCAGGCACTTGATGGTGTTTACAGCGGCAAATACTATGCGGCAGTCGTGATCGGCGAGGATTTTACCAGCAATATGTATGAATCGGTCACGAACGGATTCCAGGGTTCCTCCATTACCTATTATGAAAATGAGAAGAAAAACGCGATCGCGCCGAAGATCACGGATACTGCGGCGACGACGTTACAGACCAGCATCAATGAGAAATTTATTGAAGTGGTGGCAAGTACGATCTTTACAGAGACGAACCAGCTGTCGGCGGATCTCAAAAATTCCGATGGGATCGAGAGCTTTGAGGATAAATTAAAGGAGATCAATGCGAGCTTACAGGCGTATGACGGCATGATCGATACCTTTATCCAGGGAAATGAGGCACTGACTGCGTCGGTCAATTCTGCAAGCGACAAGATCCCGGGACTCAGCACCAAAATATCGGATACGGCACAGGATGTGACGGATACCAATGCGAGCCTTACCGCGTCACAGGCGACGCTGGCGGGCTTTAACACGGATGTGCAGGAAGCGCTCAATCAGGTGCAGGCATCGCTGGACGCTGTGGCAACGGATCTTTCCAATGCGGGACTTGGTGACAAGGCAAAAGTGACGGCGGAGAGCATTGCGCAGACAAAAAATGATACGGAAGCGCTGATCGCGCAGCTTAGTACCCTGCAGCAGACACTCGAAGAACTGAGCAGACAGGAAGCGGAGAATAAACAGCAGCAGTTACAAGATGTGACAGACGAACAGAAGATGGCACTGGATGAGAGCGGAGAACAGAGCACAGAGAGCGGGATCCAGATTCCGGACATCCAGATCCCGGATATTCAGATCCCATCCGATATCCAGCTCAGTGAGGAGACCAAGCAGCAGATCCAGGCGGCACTGGACGCGATCCAGTCACTGCAAAACGGAGCCGGTGATATCACAACGGCGTTAAATACGATCCAGGGAGCGATCTCGGATATCAAGGCGGAACAGGGCAGTGACGCTTCCAAAATCGCAAATGATGTGAAAACTACGATCGATTCGGATGCGGCGGGAATCTCAAGCACACTTTCCGGCTGCAAACAGTCGATCGAGAATATGAAGGGCGTATATTCCAACAACCTTGTGCCGGAAATGTCGAATGTGCTGGACAGCATGTCGCAGGCACTGACGAATGTCACCAATCTGTTAAACAACTTAAACAGCACGCTTGGCAACATGGGACTTGTGTTTGACGGCGTGGAGACGACAATGTCAGGACTGGATGACAGTCTGGTGCAGATCCAGGCGGTGATCCGTTCGGTCAGCAGCGAGCTTACCGATATCACAGACAAACTCGATGCCGCAGGCGAAGACGAAAAAGTGGATGTGCTGATGGATATTCTCGAAGGAGATCCGGAGACCTACGGAGAGTTCTTTGCACAGCCGGTATCCATTGAGACGGAACCGGTCTATGAAGTGAAAAATTATGGCTCCGCAGTTGCACCGTTTTATACGGTACTGGCGCTTTGGGTAGGCGCACTGCTTTTAGTATCTCTGATCAAGGTAAAAGCGGATCCGGACAAACTGGATCATCCGAAGCATCATGAGCTCTTTTTCGGAAGATATCTGCTGTTCTTTGTCCTGGGACAGGTGCAGGCAGCAGTCGTTGTGCTCGGTGATATTTTCCTGTTAAAATGCCAGATCCTCTATCCGGGACTGTTCTGGTTTGCCGCATCGGTCACCAGTTTTACGTTTTCCATGCTGATCTACGCGCTCACCATTGCGTTTGGAGACATGGGAAAAGCCTTTGCGGTCGTTATCGTAGTTATCCAGATCGCCGGATCGAGCGGAACGTATCCGATCGAGATACTGCCGGACTTTTATCAGAAAGTATATATATTTTTCCCGTTCCCATATGCAATCAACGCGCTGCGTGAAACGGTTGCGGGCATGTACGGAAGCACCTTTGAGACGGCGCTCTCCGAACTTCTCGTGTTTGCGGTCGCGGGGCTTATGATCGGACTTGTGATCCGGATTCCGTTTATCAGGCTGAACCACTTTATGGAAAAACGTATGGAAGATACGAAGATGATGTAAGAGGAGGGCGGCATTTATGAATACAGACAATTACAGTAAGTATGAGAGAATGTACGACATTCTTTTGGATTATGAGCAGAAGATCCACCTGAAAAACCAGAAGAGGATCCGTATCGGCTTGAAATGCCTGATCATCATACCGTTGATTTTCCTCGCAATGCTGTTTTGGACAGGCAGCTCAAAAACGATCTTTCTGGTACTTTGGATCGTGTCGCTGTTTATCCTTGCGGCGTATCTGGTCTTTGTAGAATACAGTGATTATAAATTACAGGAAAAATTAAACGAGCTGGATGAACGCGGCGATGCCGGCGTGGAAGCGCTGATCGGACCGGGCGTGCCTGCCATTGACGGGCCGTTAAAGAACGCGGTGAAAAAGCTGGACGCGACATTAAACAGCGAGACACTTGCAATAGAGGAAGAGGGAGCAGATAAGAATGAAGAACATAATTAAGATTTTCTGTGCGGATTTCCGAAGACTCAGCACCAACGTGGTGGCGGTGGTCGTGATCATGGGACTTTCTGTGATCCCGTCTTTATATGCATGGTTCAATATCCTTTCCAACTGGGATCCTTACGCGCAGGAAGCCACATCCAATTTAAAGATCGCGGTCGTTTCCCAGGATGAGGGAACAGAAGTCGCGGGAATTTCGATGAACATCGGTGATAATGTACTTTCCGGGCTGAAAGAAAACAAGACGATAGGCTGGGTATTCCCGGATACGTTGGAAGAAGCGACGGACGGTGTGTACAGTGGGGAATACTACGCGGCACTGGTGATTTCCAAGGATTTTTCCAAGGATATGGTCAGCTTCATGAGCGGAGATGTCACACATCCGAAGATCACCTACTATGAAAACGAAAAGAAGAACGCGATCGCGCCAAAGATCACTTCCAAGGCGAAGACCGCAGTGCAGGAACAGGTCAACAGCACGTTCGTGAGTACGATCGCGGAATCCTTAATGAAGGTGAGCAATGTACTGGTGGATACGGATGGAAATGTGTCACTGGTTGACGCGGTGACCGGACGGCTGGATGAACTTGACGGAGACCTGCAGAATTATATCAATATCATGAATTCCTTTATCAGCGTGACCGGTTCGGCATCAAGCCTGATCGATACGACACAGGTGATGATCCCGGATCTGAACGATCTGGTCGGAAACGGGCAGAATACGGTAAACGCGATGCAGGGAGCAGTCACTTCCGGGACGGCAAGCGCGGATACCGTCTCTGATATGGTAAGCTACAGCCTGGATATGATAGGCACGACCCTGGATCAGGTATCGTCCATGATACAGAATGACCTGTCAAACCTCGAGGGAAAAGAGGGAAGCGTGACGAACGGACTTGCGGGAGCACAGGCGATTATGCCGTATTTAAAGCAGATGTTCGGTTCTACGACCTCATCGATCGTGGTGTATGACGGCGTGGACGCGCAGGTGATTGAGATCCAGACACAGCTCGATCAGATCTCCACGGATCTGGAGGCGGTTTCCACAAATGCGGGAGCCGGTTCGGATGCGGTCAAAGCACTGGAACAGCAGATCTTAGGCGAGATTTCGACATGTAAGACAAAGATAAACGCATTGGGTGACACTTATACCTATTCGATCAAGCCACAGCTCCGGTCTACAATCAATTCCATGCAGGGCTCTTTGAATTCGGCACAGGCGATCCTCTCCGGCGTGGACGGGGATTTGAGCGGTGTGACGGATGTGCTCGAAGAATACGGAGACACGCTTTCTTCCGGAATGGAAGGGCTGGTGTCTTCGCGTGATATGGCGGTTGATATGAAAGAGAAACTCGATCAGATCCGTACCGACATCACGACACTTACCGGGGATGAACAGTATAAAGAACTTCTGGATGTCTTAAAGACAGACCCGGAACTTCTGGGCAGTTTTATCTCATCACCGGTTGCGCTTGACACAGAAGCGGTATATGAGATCGCAAATTACGGTTCCTCGATGTCACCGTTTTATACGATACTTGCGATCTGGGTAGGGGCGCTGATCCTGGTAGCGATCATACATGTAAAGGTGCATCCGGAACCGGGGATCATGGAGACAAAGCCATACCAGCAGTTTTTCGGACGTTACATCACCTTCTTTCTGATCGGTCAGGTGCAGACACTGATCGCGGTGCTCGGGGATCTGTTTTATATCAAGATCCAGTGCCACAATCCGTTTTTGTTCTGGTTCGCGTGCGCAATGAGCAGTTTTGCGTTTACGATGCTGATCTATTCGCTGACGGTGGCATTTGAGACAGTCGGAGAAGCGGTTGCGGTCGTGATCATGGTAATCCAGGTTGCGGGTGCGGGCGGTACTTTCCCGATCGAGACACTGCCGAAGATCTATCAGGCAATCTATCGTTTCCTGCCGTTTTCATTTGGCATGAACGCGCTGCGTGAGACGATCGGCGGTATGTATGCGATGACTTACTGGAAATGCATTTTAAAACTCTGTATTGTTGTCTGCGTCGGTCTTTTTATTGGACTGGTCGTTGCGGTACCGTTCCGCAAATTGAACCGGATGATCGACAAGAGCAAGGAAAAATCAGGGATCATGTTATAAAAGGATAAGAGGAATAGAGTACAGATGAGCAGAAATATGAAGCGGGATCAGAAGATTTTAGAGTACATCACACTTACGATCGCAACGATCATTCTGGATGTGGGAGTATACTTCTTTAAATTCCCGAATAACTTTTCGTTTGGAGGGGTGACCGGTCTTGCGGTTGTCCTCTCCCAGGTTACGGCACTGCGCGCGAGTACATTGAACTTTGTGATCAATATGGTACTTCTGGTGTTTGGTTTCCTGTTTTTGGGCAGAGGCTTCGGCATCAAGACCGTTTATGTGAGTGTACTTTCCTCACTAGGACTCAGCCTGCTTGACGTGTTCTGCCCGATGCAGGGGCCGCTCACGAGCCAGCCGGTCTTAGAGCTGATCTACGCGATCGTACTGCCGGCGTTCAGTTCCGCAATCCTTTTTAATGTCAACGCCTCCGGAGGCGGCACGGATATCATCGCGATGATCTTAAAAAAATATTCCACTTTAAATATCGGAATGGCACTGTTTTTGGTAGATCTCGGGATCACGGTGGCGGCAAGCCTGGTCTTTGACATTGAGACCGGACTGTTTTCATTCTGCGGACTGATGGCAAAATCGCTTGTCATTGACGGCGTGATCGAGAACATCAACCTCTGCAAGTATTTTACGATCGTGTGTGAAAATCCGGAGCCGATCTGCACATTCATCCAGAATGAGTTAAAGCGCGGCGCAACGATCTATCATGCGGAGGGCGCATACGCACATAAAGAAAAAACGATCATACTGACTGTCATGAAACGTTCTCAGGCAGTACAGCTTCGAAATTTTATCCATAAAACGGAACCGGGAGCCTTTATCGCGATCACCAACAGCAGTGAGATCATAGGAAAAGGATTCCGGGGACTCAACTAAAATCAGACAGGGGGAAAACAATGGCAGAAATAGAAAAACTGCCGGCGCGTTCAGAAATCGCGGAGGCGGACAAATGGGCATTGGAGGATCTGTTTTTGACGGACGCTGACTGGGAAGCGGCGGTAAAACAGTTAGAAGAACAGCTCGCGCAGTTAAAAGGCTACGCAGGAAAGGTAAGTGCATCTGCGGATGCACTTTATGCGTATCTGACGCTTGCGGATGAGACGGAGAATCTGTTTGAAAAGGTGTTAGTTTACTCGAATGAGAAGATGCACGAGGATATGGGAAATTCCACTTATCAGGGATATGCCGCGCAGGCACAGGTCGCTGCGACGCGTCTTTCCGCTGCCGAGGCCTTTTTCGAGCCGGAGCTGCTTGCAATGGAGGAGAGCAGGATGCAGGGATTTTTAAAGGAAGATCCAAAGCTTGAAAAATACCGGCTTCTGATCGACCGGATATGGCGGAGAAAGGAGCACACGCTGTCCGCTGCCGGGGAGGAGATCCTTGCAAAGACGTATGAAATGGCAACTGCGCCGGATGATATTTTTTCCATGTTCAATGACGCGGACGCGAAGTTTGGAACGATCCGGGATGAAAATGGAAAAGAAGTGGAACTGACGCATGGGCGGTTTGGCGGATTTATGGAGAGCAGTGACCGCAGGGTGCGGAAAGAGGCATTTGAGGCACTGTATCAGACCTACGATCAGTTTAAGAATACGCTGGCGGCGACTTACAGCGCGAATGTGAAAAAAGCGAAATTCTATGCGGACGTAAGAAAATATCCTTCTGCGCTTGCTGCCGCGCTTGCGCCGGGAAATATTCCGACGGAAGTCTACGACAATCTGATCGAAACCGTTCACCGTTTCCTGCCGGCAATGTACCGTTATGTGGCACTGCGCAAACGCGCGCTTGGCGTGGAGGAACTCCACATGTACGACGTGTATGTGCCGCTTGTGGCGGATCAGACGAAAAAGATCCCGTTCGCGGAAGCAAAAGAGATCGTAAAACGCGGACTTGCGCCGATGGGCGAAGAATATGTGAGTCATCTGGAAGAGGGATTTGACCATCGCTGGATCGATGTCTATGAGAACCGGGGAAAACGCAGCGGCGCGTATTCCTGGGGTGCCTATGGCACGCATCCGTATGTGCTTTTGAATTATCAGGGAAAACTGGATGACGTGTTTACGCTTGCGCACGAGATGGGGCATGCACTGCACAGCTGGTATTCCAACGCGAATCAGCCTTATGTGTATTCCGGTTATCTGATCTTTGTCGCGGAAGTCGCGTCTACCTGCAATGAGTCACTGCTAATGCAGTATCTGTTAAAGGAAAGCAAAGATAAGAAGGAAAAAGCGTATCTTTTAAACCATTTTATCGACCAGTTTAAGGGAACATTATTCCGCCAGACCATGTTTGCGGAGTTTGAAAAGATCACGCACGAGATGTACGCGAAGGGCGAATCGCTGACAGCAGAGCGTCTGTGCGCGGTATATATGGATCTGAACCGGAAATATTTCGGAGAGGAAATGGTATCGGATCCGCAGATCGCGCTGGAGTGGGCGCGCATTCCGCATTTTTATACGGAATTTTATGTGTATCAGTACGCAACCGGTTTTTCCTGTGCAATCGCCCTGTCGAAAAGGATCCTCGAGATGGGAGAGGCGGGCGTTGCCGATTATATGAAGTTCTTAAAAGGCGGATGCTCCAAAGATCCGATCGAACTCTTAAAAATGGCGGGAGTGGATATCTCCACACCAAAGCCGGTGGAGGATGCCCTGCAGCTGTTTGAAGAACTGGTGAGTGAATTGGAGGAATTACTGTAAGATGATACTGCGGGTTCCAGACTATTTTGATGAATTTGAGTGTATTGCCGGGCGCTGCCGCCACAGCTGCTGCGCCGGCTGGGAAGTAGAGATCGATGAAAAAACCTTTGATTACTACAAGGCGGTTCCGGGAGCGTTCGGAGACCGCCTGCGGCAGAATATGTCGGAGGGAGAAGAGGACAGTTTCATTCTGATCAACAACCGCTGTCCGTTTCTGAATGAAAAAAATCTCTGTGATATCTATACGGAACTTGGCGAGGATACACTTTGCGAGACCTGTACGGATTATCCGAGAGTGACGTTTACCTATGGAAATATCATGGAGCGCTGTCTCGGACTTTCCTGTGAGGAGGCCTGTCGCCTGATCTTTGCCGAGGAGAAACCGTTTCGGATCGTGGAGCGGGAGATCCCGGATGAACCGGTGCCGGAGCAAGAGACACAGTATGCGGACGATACGGATGAACCGGAAGTGGATGAAGATGAGGAAGATGTCGATACAAGAGAGGACTGGGAATATATCAGAGAGGCGCGGGATTACGCGCTTGCCCTGCTGCAGAACCGGGAAAAACCGCTTGGCGCGCGGCTGGAAGAATATCTGGTCTTTGCCGACCGGGTGCAGGAATGCTTAAACTGGGAGGAGCCGTGGAAGATCGAAGCGGTGATCGCAGAGATGAAGACGGAACAGAAACTGCCGGAATATGAAAGTGATTTTGCGTTAAACCAGCTGGAAGCCATGCGGGAACGCGCGGGATTTTATGAGCCGATGGAAATACTCGATGAGGAATGGCCGGGAACGCTGGCACATCTGCTCGAGACGCTTGCGGGAGAGGACAAAACGGAAGCGGATTACATTGGTTTACATAATGAATTTGCGGAGTTTTACCATGACAGATATTATGAGTGGGAACAGATCCTGTGTTATTTTACCTACCGCCATTTTATGCGGGCGGTCTATGACTACCGTTTTCTCAGCCAGGCAAAACTTGCGGTGACAAGTTTTTTGATGATCCGGGATATGGATGTGGTGCGCTATCTCGACAACGGACACCGCTATTCGGTCGAAGACCGGGTCGATGTGGCGCGGATCTACGCGAGGGAGATGGAGCACTCCGAAGAAAATCTGGAAAATCTCGCGGAAGATTTTGACTTTGAGGAAATATTTTCGCTTGAACAGATGCGTGAACAGGTGCGCGCGATCCGGTAAGCGGCGGAAAAGAAAGAGCGGACTGCCATACAGCGACAGTCCGCTTCTTTTTAAACATAAATGTCGATGTTGCTGCCAACGTTTGGATTGACGGAAAGCTCCATGGCACGAACCATGCTGTCGCCCATCGTCTCACTGAGATCGAGCTGCTTTCCAAGTACGGCAATCCCGATGTCGGTGCTGGTACTCGGCATATCCAGTGCAGATAGCGCAATGGAAGTCAAAGAATCAATTCCCATAGCATCCACCTCCTTGCATGGAAATAAACTTTAGTTAATTTCATTATGGCATGGAAGCATCGGGAAAACAAGAAAAAAGTAAAAAAAGTACAAAAATTCATAAAATGTTCAAAATAATGTAATAGTATAAAAGAAGTGTAGTTTTTTGGGAAAGGAAAACGACAATGACATACGATGTGATCATAATAGGCAGCGGTCCGGCAGGACTTGCGGCAGCAATATATGGAAAGCGCGCGCGTTTGAGCACGCTCGTGATCGAAAAACAGCCAATGAGCGGCGGACAGATCCTAAATACGGATGAGGTGGATAATTATCCGGGGCTTCCGGGGATCGGCGGCTTTGAACTCGGACAGAAGTTCATGGAACATGCCAAAAAGATGGAAGCTGAATTTGTCACGGCAGAGGTGAAGGGCATATCGGCAGATGGCGATGTGAAGAAGATCAGCACGGACAAGGGTGACTATGAAGCAAAGACCGTGATCCTTGCAACCGGAGCGGATCACCGGAAACTCGGAGTGCCGGGAGAACAGGAACTTGGCGGAATGGGAGTTTCCTACTGCGCGACCTGCGATGGCGCGTTCTTCCGTGGGAAAACAGTTGCAGTGGCAGGCGGCGGCGATGTCGCGCTGGAGGATGCGCTTTTTCTCGCGCGTGGCTGCAGCAAAGTATATCTGATCCACCGCAGGGACGAATTCCGTGGTGCGAAGGTCTTGCAGGAACAGGTGAAAAAAACCGAAAACATCGAACTGGTACTTGATACCGTTATCGAGGAGATCAAAGGAGAAGGACAGGTTCAGTCGATCGACATCTCTAATAAGAAGACAAAGGAAAAAAGAAGCCTTCCGGTGGACGGAGTGTTCATTGCGGTTGGCACGATGCCGAACACGGAGAGTTTTTCCGGTCTCGTAAAAATGGATGATGCCGGATACATTATCGCGGGAGAAGATACAAAGACGAGCAGACCGGGGATCTTTGCGGCAGGAGATCTTAGAACAAAGCCGCTCAGACAGGTCATCACCGCGGCGGCGGACGGAGCGAACGCGATCACCGCAGTGGAAGAGTATCTGCATGGATTATAAGGAAAAATATTCCAGGATAACACGGTTGACAGTGGGGAAACCCTTTGCTATAATAACCATGTAATAAATGTAATAAATTTGTAACAAATAACAAACGAGAAATGTACGAAAACTGATATGGAGGATTTCGATGAAGAATAAAATCATGAAGCTGGCAGCGATTGCACTCAGTGTTGTGGCACTTTCCGGTACACCGGTAGTTACTTATGCGGCACCGTTTGCGGGCGCATGTGCGGTATCCGGAAACGCGAGCACCCAGGTGGCATCTGCGGCACAGACATCCACGCAGTCGCAGAATGCAACGGCGGATACGGCGGTATCCGGGCTGGCGGATGAGACAACAACCGTAGCGGGAATCACATCTACGATGTCGCAGATCCAGTCGACGGGAACAAGCGATGTGGCAGAGATCCAGGCGGCAGAAGCACAGACAGCAGCAGAGGAAGCGCAGGCGGATGCACAGGCAGCGAGCGATTCCAACGCGAAGGCAGCGGCAGCCGATGTTGTGAATAACAGCACGTCGGTGGTGACAGCAGAATTTAATGATGTGGCGATCGCGAATGTAGAGAGCTACGTCAATGTCAGAAGCGCGGCGAGTGAGGACAGCGAACCGGTCGGAAAGCTGTACACGAACTGCATGGCTTCCGTAGAAGGCGTAGAGGGAGACTGGTACAAGATCACTTCTGGAAATTGCACCGGATACATAAAAGGTGAATATCTGATCGTCGGTGACGCGAATGTGGCGAAACAGGCAGGACGTCGTGTAGCTACGGTAAATACGGAGACATTGAAAGTCCGTACCGCTCCGTCCACAGATGCAGAGATCCTTGGTCTTGTACCGAACGGAGAAGATCTTACCGTTACAGATGAGTCGATCACCGGATGGGTCAAGGTTTCCATTGAGGAAGGTGAAGGTTATGTATCTACCGATTATGTCGGCCTTTCCACCGAGTATAAATACGGAGAGACCGTAGAAGAAGAACAGGCAAGACTTGCAGCGGAAGAAGCAGAGAGACAGCAGGCAGCAGCGGCGGCAGCAGCAGCGGCAGAGAAAGAAAAGAGCACCAAGGGTAAGGACAAGGATAAATCCTCCTCCAAGGAATCAGGATCTTCCAAATCCTATTCATCCCCGTCTGGCGGCGGTGGAAGCTCAGTTGCAGGCTATGCGTGCCAGTTCGTTGGAAATCCGTATGTATATGGCGGAACCAGCCTGACAAACGGAGCGGACTGTTCCGGATTTGTCATGAGTGTATACGGCGCGTATGGAATCTCACTTCCACATTCTTCAAGCGCACTGCGCGGAGTGGGATATGGTGTCAGCACCTCCGATATGCAGCCGGGTGATATCGTATGCTACAGTGGACATGTTGGTATTTATATCGGTAATGGATCCATTGTACACGCAAGTACACCGTCAAGCGGTATCAAGATCTCTACCGCATATTACAGAGACATCCTTGCAGTAAGACGTATTTTCTAATTGCATTTGAACGGAATAGAGAAAGACAGCAGAGAACGCAAAAAACGTTTCTGCTGTCTTTTTGTGTACTAGCAACGTGGAAAATGGACGCACAAAGCGCATGATTTGTATGGCAAAATGTGCGACAATTTCAACAGGCTTCCAAAATAAAGATGTTATGTAAAGTAAAAGCCAAGTTATGTAAAGTGAAAACGGAGTTATGTAAAGGAGAGGAGAAAAGGAAACGAAAGAACTGCTCTGGTACGGAGCAGAAAGAGAAGAAGAAAATGAAAAAAGCAAAGTGCACAAATTCCGAACAAAAAAATCCGGGCGGGAAAAAAGAACGTGGAAACTTATCAACATGGGAGAGGGGAAAAAGGAGGAAAAACAGAGTTATACACGAAGTTATGCACATTATCCACAAAAAAGTGGATAACTTGTGTGGTTTACATAGTGAAAAAAAAGAACGGGCGTTTTGTATACAAATCATAAAAATATACCTGCCTTAAAATAAAACCGGAAATCTATTGACATTTCAAAAATGAAAATTTGGTGAAAAAACATAAAATTTGTCAGTATTTTATGAAAAAAGAAGAAAATTGTAAACTGTATCGAATGACACATTATGGTAAACAGCTGGAAAGAAAGTTGAAATATAAGCATGTTTTTGATATACTACATATTTGTATCAAACTGCCTTGCAGTGAACAACAGGAAACAGAGGACTATAATGTTAAAAAAATTAGATATATTAGGACTGGAACTGGACAATTACACCGTACGGGAAGCCATGTTCAATGTGGAGACTTATCTGAACAATGATGTGATGAACACGGTAGAGACCATATCTATGCGCATGATCGAGCAGGCGGGCGGCGATGAAGTGATGCATAACTGCTTACAGGAGCTGGATCTTGCGGTGATCGGAGAAAAGGAGATCCTGACAGCGGCGGGTGCCGCTTCAACGCAGCGCATCCGGGAGACGGTTGAGAATGAATTTTTTCTTGAATTTATGAAACGGCTGATCCGCAACAAAAAGACCGTGTATCTGCTGGGGCAGACAGCGGACGCGGTAGAGCGGCTTTATTCCTTTTTACAGGATGAGTATGAAAAGGTGAAGATCGTGGGACAATATGCCATGGAAACCTGCATCGGAGACCTTGACGCGGTCGTCAATGCCATCAATATGGAGACACCGGATGTCATCTTTTCCGTGCTGCCATCCCCGTATCAGGAACATTTTCTGGAGGATAACCGGGGAAAGCTGAGTGCCAGGGTGTGGTACGGGCTCGGCGAGCATTACGCGGCAGACGAGAAGGGACACTCTCCGCTGCGCTGGATGCGGCGGAACATTCGCAGAAAAAAACTGACGAACCGTCTGAATGAATATAATAACAATGAAAAATGAGGCTGAATGGAAATGAATTTATTACTGAACCGCAGACCACTTTGGATAGACGCGATCCTGATGGTGGTCGGAACCGGGCTTATGGCACTGGCGATCCAGTGTATCTATGATCCGGTAGGACTGGTTACCGGCGGATTCACCGGTGTTGCGATTATTGCGAAATATGTAACAAAAGGTGCGGTGCCGCTGTGGCTGACGAACCTGGTGTTAAACGTACCGTTATTTCTGCTTGCGGCGCTGATCAAGGGAAAGAAGTTTGTTGCCCGTACCGCAGTGGCGACGGTGCTGCTTTCCGCGTGGTTATATGTGATACCGTTATGGAATCTGGCAGAGGGGGACTATGTGCTCTCCGCGATCTTCGGTGGTGTGATCTGCGGAGTCGGAATGGGAATGGTGCTTCTTGCGCGTGCCACAACGGGCGGAACGGATATGCTAGCTGCTCTGATCCAGCACAAATTAAGACATTATACGATCATGCAGATCATCTGTGTCATTGACGGGATCATCGTTGCGGTCGGTATCTATTCGTTCGGTGTCAAGGCGGCGCTTTACGCCATTGTTGCGATCTATGTCACCTCAAAGGTATCGGACACGTTAATGGAAGGTATGAAGTATTCCAAAGCGGTATTTATCGTTTCGGACCGGTATAAGGAGATCTCGGACGCGATCATGACCCAGATGGATCGCGGAGTGACCGGACTTGACGCGGTCGGAATGTATTCCGGGGATGAAAAATGCATGCTGTATTGTGTGGTCTCCAAAAAAGAGATCGTGGTGTTAAAAGAGATCATTTTAAAGATTGATAATAACGCATTTGTGATTGTGACAGATGCCCGGGAAGTGGTCGGAGAGGGATTTTTGGAATATTAGCATAAAAAAAATCGGTTTTCCTCTTTCTTTTTTTGGTGATTTGCATTAAAATGTTAAAATAAAGAGTTGGTTTTGGACTAAGAAAACCGGATTTTTTTGTGAAAATTGTATATGATTCCAGAAAGGAAATACAATAGAGAAGGAGTGAGTCTATGATTTCAAATCAAATACTTCAGAGTACCATAGATGGGCTGAAAGGGATCACAAGGATCGATCTGTGCATCATTGATACGGAGGGAAAGGTAATGGCAACGACCTTTCAGGATTCCGAAGGATTTGTAGGTCCGGCGATCGCGTTTATGGAATCTCCGGCAGACAGTCAGGTTGTCTCCGGATGTCAGTTTTTTAAAGTGTTTGACGAACATCAGCTCGAGTATGTGCTGATCGTGAACGGAGACAGCGATGATGTCTATATGATCGGAAAGATCGCAAGCTTCCAGATCCAGAACCTTCTGGTCGCTTACAAGGAGCGGTTTGATAAGGATAACTTTATCAAGAACCTGTTATT
Organism: Roseburia yibonii; assembly: GCF_014297335.1. Lineage (NCBI taxonomy): Bacteria > Bacillati > Bacillota > Clostridia > Lachnospirales > Lachnospiraceae > Roseburia > Roseburia yibonii. The sequence goes on along the minus strand of NZ_JACOQH010000001.1, from coordinate 475,779 downwards.
GGATAACCTGCTTCTGGTGGATATCTATAACCGCGCGAAAAAGCTCCATATCGAGACGGAAGTGCGACGCGTGGTATTTATCGTTGAGACCAACCGTGAGAAGGATGGCAATGAACTGGAGAAGGTGCGTTCTCTTTTCGGCGGAAAATCCAAGGATTTTGTCACGGCGGTAGACGAAAAGAACATCATCGTGGTAAAGGAACTTGCGGAAAATGAGACCTACGACGATCTTGAGAAGACAGCGGAGATCATTTTAAATGTATTTAAGGGAACCGAGACCGAGAAGGATGTCTATGTCGCTTACGGTACGGTTGTCAATGAGATCAAGGAAGTATCCCGTTCCTACAAAGAGGCGCGCATGGCGTTAGATGTCGGAAAGATCTTCTTTGAGGAGAAAAATATCATCGCCTACTCCACGCTTGGAATCGGCCGCCTGATCTATCAGCTGCCGATCCCGCTGTGCAAGATGTTCATCAAGGAGATTTTTGATAACAAATCACCGGATGATTTTGACGAGGAGACACTTACAACAATCAACAAGTTTTTCGAGAACAACCTGAATGTGTCCGAGACTTCGAGACAGCTTTACATTCACCGGAATACACTGGTTTACCGGCTGGATAAGCTGCAAAAGAGCACCGGACTGGATTTAAGGGTGTTTGAGGATGCGATCACGTTCAAGATCGCGCTTATGGTCGTGAAATACATGAAATATATGGAGTCACTGGATTATTAGACTAGGAGGAACATATGATCAGGCTTGAGCATGTGAGCAAATCATATTCAGCGGGAATCCCTGCGTTAAATGATATCAATCTGAATATAGAAGAAGGAGAGTTTGTATTTGTCGTTGGAGAAAGCGGTTCCGGAAAATCAACGCTGATCAAGCTTCTGTTAAAGGAACTGGAACCGACAGAAGGAACGATCACGATCAACGGCAGAAACTTACATAAAATACGAAGAAAACAGATTCCGCGCTACCGCAGAAACGTCGGCGTGGTCTTTCAGGATTTCCGTCTGCTCAAGGATCGGAATGTTTATGAGAATGTTGCGTTTGCGCAGCGCGTGATCGGCGCGTCAAACCGCAAGATCAAAAGCAGTGTTCCGACGATGCTCTCCATGGTCGGACTTGCAGCGAAATACAAATCCCTGCCGAAACAGCTTTCCGGTGGTGAGCAGCAGCGTGTTGCGATTGCCCGGGCGCTGGTAAATGAACCAAAGATCCTTCTGGCGGATGAGCCGACCGGAAATCTGGACAACAACAACGCGTGGGAGATCATGCGTCTGTTGGAGGAGATCAACAAACGCGGCACTACGGTTTTGGTGGTCACGCACAATCTTGAGTTTGTAAAGAAGATGAACAAACGTGTGATCAAGATCGACAAGGGCGTGCTCGTGTACGATAAATTACCGGGAGAGGGAAATTATGAGAATTAGTTCGTTTTTTTATACAGTAAAACAGGGATTTAAAAATATCTGGAACAACCGCCTTTTTTCCCTGGCTTCCATTGCCACGATGGCAGCATGTATCTTCATGTTCGGTATCTTTTATTCGCTTGCGGCCAACTTCCAGGCGATGGTAAAGAGCGCCGAAGAGGGAGTTGCGGTCACGGCGTTTTTTGACGAGGGTATCACCGAGGAGCAGATCCAGGCGATCGGCGATAAGATCGAAAAGCGCGCGGAAGTCGCGAGTTACAATTATGTGTCGGCTGAGCAGGCATGGGAAGATTTCAAAAAAGTATATTTTCAGGGTGCGGAGGATCTCGCGGACGGATTTGCGGAGGATAACCCGCTTGCCAATTCCGCGCACTATGAGATCTATCTGAATGATGTTTCCATGCAGGACGCGCTGGTAACCTATTTGCAGTCATTAGACGGCATCCGCAAGGTCAACCAGTCGGAAGTCGCGGCAAATACGCTGTCCGATTTCAATTCGCTGGTCAGCTACATATCGATCGGGATCATCATGATCCTGCTTGCGGTTTCCACATTCCTAATCAGCAATACCGTAACGATCGGTATTTCGGTTCGGAAAGAGGAGATCGGTATCATGAAACTGATCGGAGCGACGGACTTTTTTGTCCGGGCACCGTTTGTGGTGGAAGGAGTTCTGATCGGGCTGATCGGATCCGCGCTTCCGCTCGCACTGCTTTATGTGCTTTACAGTAAAGTAGTGGTATATATTGCGGGAAAATTCTCATTTTTGAGTAATATGATGAATTTCCTGCCGGTCAATGAGGTGTTCCGTACACTGGTTCCGGTTGCACTGATCCTCGGTGTCGGAATCGGATTTATGGGAAGCCGCATTACGATCCATAAACATTTGAGAGTTTAGTAAACGAAGATAGAAAAAGGAACGATGGGTGCCCGTATGCCGCTTTGCGGTATTGGACGCCCATATTCCGCTATGAGGACTATATGAAAAACTGGTCAGAAAGAAAGAAAAAAGTTATGGCTGCCGGGCTTGTGGGTGTGCTTGCCATCACTTCAGCGAGCGGTGTGTACGCGGCAGAGAAGACGGCAGGCAGCAGCAGTGACAGTTCCCTTTCCAATGCGCAGCAGGAGAAAGAACAGTTAGAGACCGCCCTGCAGGAGGCACAGGGACTGATCACGGAGCTTCAGAATTCCCAGGAGGATGCCGAGACCAAGATTGCGGAACTCGATCAGAAGATGTCGGATATCTCGGATCAGATGACAGGTCTCGAACAGAAGCTAGACGAGAAAAACTCGGAAATTTCCGATACGGAAACGCTGCTCGCCCAGTCCGAGGAGAATGCGGCGGCGCAGTATGCGAGCATGAAGCTGCGCATACAGTATATGTATGAGAACGCGCAGAGCATGTCTTATATGGAGCTTCTCTGTACATCCGGCAGTGTATCGGATTTCTTGAATTCGGTGGACTATGTGTATGAACTGTCGGCGTATGACAGAAATATGTTGGAGCAGTATCAGAATGCCACGCAGACCGTAGCGGATACGAAAGCGCAGTTGGAGCAGGATTACGCGGATCTTGAGACAATGCAGACCGAACTGCAGGATCAGAAGAGCGCGGTTGCGGCACTGCGTGGACAGAAGGAGACGGAGCTTGCAAACATCGGATCCCAGTTAGACACCGCGGAAGATGCGGCACAGACTTATCAGAATGAGATCGCCGCGCAGGAAGAAGTCATAGAGGAGATCAAGACGCAGCTTGCCCTCCAGGCACAGCGCGAGGCGGAACGCAAAGCTGCGGCAGAGGCGGAAGCAAAAAGACAGGCGGAAGAAGCGGCGAACAGCGGAACGGAAGTCTCCACGGAAAACGGAAACAGCGGAAATTCGGGAAGCTCCACTACGGACTATGTGGAACCGCCAAGCTATACAGGCGGCGCGTTTACCTGGCCGTGTCCGAGCAGCAGACGTGTGACCAGTGAGTACGGAAACAGACTTTCTCCGACCGAGGGAGCTTCTTCTTCCCACAAGGGAATCGATATCGGAGCCTCCTACGGGGCGGATATCGTGGCTGCGGCGGACGGAGAGGTGATCTATTCCGGTTATTCCTCCGCAGCGGGAAACCATGTGATCATCAGCCATGGGAACGGACTCTGTACGGTATATATGCATGCGTCTTCACTCAATGTCTCGGTCGGAGATGCCGTGAGCGCGGGACAGAGCATTGCCAAAGTGGGAAGTACCGGGATTTCGACCGGAAACCATCTGCATTTCGGTGTCAGTGTAAACGGATCGTATGTCAGTCCGTGGGATTATTTATAGACATAGACAGGAAATGATTTCATTTTTTCGGGGGAGAAAAGAAAAAATTTCAGGATGGAAGGAAAATAGCAAATGGAAGAAAATAAGGAATTGGAACAGAAAAAAGAGCATGGATTTAAGTCCGGCGTGCTGACCGGCGTGCTCGGAACAGCGGCGGTTGTTTTAGCGGCAGGCGCGGTTCTCTTTGCGCATGGAAATCTTAAGGTGAGCGAGACGGCGGGAACTTCCCAGACAGCACAGACCGTGTTGGATGACGGGACACTGTCCAAACTGGATGAGCTGATGGGACAGATCAATCTGAATTACTATGAGGATGTGGACGCGTCCGACCTGCAGGAAGGGCTCTATTCCGGATTGTTGGAAGGGTTAAACGATCCGTATTCCGCTTATTATACGGAAGAAGAATACAAGGATCTGATGGAGCAGACCCAGGGCAATTTCTACGGGATCGGTGCCGGTCTTTCCCAGGATAAGGAAAGCATGCAGGTGACGATCACAAAGGTTTATGAGGATACACCGGCGGAGAAAGCGGGACTGAAAGCAGGAGATGTGATCGTAAAGGTCGATGACATTGACGCGACGAGTATGGAAGTGTCGGATCTGGTCCAGCATATCCGCGGGGAAGAGGGAACGACAGTCCATCTTGAGATTTACCGTCCGGGAGAATCGGATGATCTGGAGTATGATATTGAACGCGCCAAGGTCAATTATGAGACAGTGACCGGACAGCTTCTGGATGGCGGGATCGGTTATATCTATGTCTCGGAATTTGGCGAGGATACCGCGAACCAGTTTGAAAAGACGATCGCGGATCTGGAAAGCCAGGGCATGAAAGCAATGATCGTGGATTTACGAAACAACGGCGGCGGTATGATCACGGCTGTGACACAGATGCTCGATGATATCCTGCCGGAAGGACTTCTTGTATACACAGAGGATAAATACGGAAACCGTCAGGAGTTCAAATCTTCCGATGATACGAAACTGGAGTATCCGATGGCAGTGCTTGTAAACGGTTACAGCGCGAGCGCTTCCGAGATCTTTGCGGGGGCGATCCGTGACTATGATTATGGAACGCTGATCGGAACGACGACTTACGGAAAAGGTGTGGTACAAAAGATCATTCCGCTCCCGGATGGCGATGCGGTGAAACTTACGATCGCGAAATACTATACGCCGAAGGGCGAGAATATCCAGGGAACCGGAATTGACCCGGATATTGAGTTGGAATACGAATACACCGGTGACCCGGATGCGGATTTTGATATTTATTCCGATAATCAGGTGGCAAAAGCGATCGAAGTGCTGGAAGGCGAGTTGGATTAATGGCACAGGAGATCAATGAAAATATACATAGCTGGCTCCTCGCGCAGGCTGAGGAGGATTACCGCGCGTTCACGATGAAACTGCTTCCGGGAACGGAGCATATACTTGGTGTCCGGCTTCCGGTGCTGCGGAAGCTGGCGAAAAAGCTGGCGCGCGGGGAATGGCAGGAATATCTTACAGGCGCGGCAGATGATTCGATGGAAGAGATCATGCTCCAGGGAATGACGCTTGGTTATGTTAAGGCTTCTTTTGAGGAAAAGAAGCCTTATTTAGATGTTTTTGTGGGAAAGATCGATAACTGGTCGGTGTGCGACAGTACATGCAGCGGTATGAAGCCGCAGAGCGGGGAGGATGTGGAGGCATTTTTCGCGTATGCGGTCTGCCTTGCAAAAGACCGGCGGGAATTTGTGGCGCGCTTCGGGATCGTTATGCTGCTCGATCATTTTATAACAGATACTTATATCGATGAAGTGCTTCAGGTTTTGGATGAGGTATCTCATGACGGATATTATGTCAAAATGGCAGTTGCATGGGCAATTTCCATCTGTTATGTGAAATTTGAGGAAAAGACGATGGTGCTGCTGCGTGAGAATACCTTAGATGATTTTACCTACAATAAGTCGCTTCAGAAGATCACGGAGTCTTACCGCGTCACAAAAGAGGACAAGGCACGCATCCGGAGCATGAAGCGTGTGACAAAAAAATAAAAAAAGAAAAAACAAAAAAAGTTTGTAACGAAATGACATTTCCTCCGTCTAATCAGTGAAAGAAAAGGAGGTGAACGGTTCTGGACTTCGAGAATTTATATCATACCTACTATATGCAGGTGTATTCCTATGTGCTCACGATGGTGAAAGATCAGGCGTCTGCCGAGGAGATCACACAGAATACTTTTTATAAGGCGATGACGGCGAAGAAAAAATATGAGGGCAGATCCAGTGAATTTACCTGGCTGTGCAGTATTGCGAAACGCCTTACGATCGATGGGTACCGCAGGAATACAAAAACGGCAGAACTGAGTGAGGCAGTGCCCTCGGAAAAAGACATTGCGAAAGAAGCGGAAGACCGGAACATGGCGCTTCAGATTCACCTTGTTCTTCACGAAATGCCGGAACCCTATAAAGAAGTGTTCCAGCTGCGGATCTTTGGAGAACTGTCGTTTTCGCAGATCGGCATGATCTTCGGAAAATCCGAGAACTGGGCAAGGGTGACTTATCACAGGGCGAGGTTAAAAATACAGGAAAGGATGGAGGAAAATGAGTAGAGAAAATAGCAGAGATTGCGATCTGGTACAGGATCTGCTGCCGCTTTATCTGGATGATGCCTGCAGCGCATCGAGTAAGAAAGTAGTAGAGGAGCATCTCGCGGAGTGTGCGGCGTGCAGAGAGGTGGTTCAAAAATTAAAAGATCATACGGTGGAAGACGTGATCGCAGCAGAGTCGGAGAGTGTTTTGGCGCATCACGCAAAAAGGGAGAGGACAGCTGCTTTTAAGGCGGGAATCATCATTGCGGGACTTTTGATACTGCCGGTATTGATCACACTGATCGTCGGGATGGCAAATGGCGGAGGACTTGGCGTATTTTTCGTTACGCTCGCGAGTATGCTTCTCGTCGGGGCAATGACGGCGGTGCCGCTTCTGTCCTTAAAAAACCGGCTTTCGCGCACGATCCTCTGTGGTGTGGGCGCATTGCTGTTGATCCTGTTTTTTGTAGATCGGATGAATGGCGGCGGTGGATTTCTTATCGTTGCGATCCCGACGATCCTTGGGTTATCGGTTCCGCTGTTTCCGGTGCTTTTGCATGCGGTCAGGCTTCCTGCGGCACTTTCGGATAAAAAAGGGCTGCTTACAATGGCGTGGGATACGGTCTGGCTGTTCCTTACGATCTGCATCGTGTGTGTCCGTGACGGTTCGATGGAGGAACTGCGCGGCGGGCTTACGGTCGCGGCTGTCTATATGCTTGGAGTCTGGCTTGTTTTTTGGCTTGCAAGATACGCAAAGCTCAATCGTTTCAAAAAAGCTGGATGTATTGCGGCAGTCTGCGGGCTCTGGACCGCATTCGGACAGGATATCTGTAACTGGCTTTTAGGGGAAGGAATCCGGCTTACGATCTGTTCCGCCGATTTCTCAAGCTGGAACACCGATCTTCAGATCAACGCGAATGTGTATCTGATCGTTTTGATCGGCAGTCTGGTACTTGGCGGCTTTTTGTTTGTGGCCGGGCTTATCAAAGAGAGAAAAAGGGGATAAAAATGAAAAAGAGAGATCAGGCAATTGGTTTTCTGGTGGTATTTTTAGCGGCAGGCATGCTGATATCCTGCGGCAGAAGCAGAGAAGTGGAGCAGGATGCGGAGGCGCGCGTAGAGGAAGCGTTTACCGAAAACGGGATCACCGACTTTGAAAAAATGGATTTGTCGGCGTATGAACAGCAGGCGGGCGTGGCACTTGCGGATGACTATGTCAGCTATCACTTTTTTTATGAGAGTGACGGGCTGGCGATAGAAGCGTATCTTGGTGCGCCGAGAGAACTGCTGGAACAGAAAAAGCCATCGGACTGCCTGATCTATAATCACGGGGGAAACAGGGATTATGGCGCATTGGAAGGCGTTGAGACCACATTCTATGCGTATCAGTATCAGACGATCTGTGTTGCTTCCAATTACCGGGGATGTGGAAAAAGCGAGGGAACCGATACGTTTGGCGGACAGGATGTGGACGACGTGATCCATTTGGTCGATCTGTGTGAAAAAATGCCGTTTATTGACGGAGATCATATCAATATGCTCGGCGTGTCACGCGGCGGCATGATGACATACGAGGCACTCCGCGCGGATGACCGCATTCACCGGGCGGTTGTGGGGTCCGGGCTCGCGGACAGTTTCATGGAGTACGAGGAGCGGGCGGACATGGTGAGCTTAGCAAAGAGGATGTGGAGAAGATCCGCCAGTGGCTTCTGGAATAGTTGACAAAATAGTTAGCCGGTGCTAACATAACAGGTGTTATGAAAAAGAAAGAAGAGATGATCGACAAGATAAAAAAAGCGGCGGTGCTGGAATTTTTGGATAAGGGCTATGCCAAGGCGAGCCTTCGCACGATCTGCCGGATGAGGCATTGCTAAGGATACTGGCAAAGATGCGGCTGGAAGGCTGTCTTTCGATCATCAAGGGAAATTACGATATGGAATATAGTTTGTATCTCGCAAAAAAGATCGGCATACATGCCGGTGGCGGAACAGAAAAATTAATACAGCATCTGTTAAAAGAGGTTCATGGCAATTCGCTGTGAGCTTCTTTTTTTATAAAACATAACAAATCATAACAGATGTTATGGAAAGAGAGGAAGAAAAGAATGGAAAAGAAGAAATCGATCAATTTAAAAGGGGTACCGGAGACCATGCTGCAGACGTTGTATGCGAGGGCAAAGGAATCGAAAAAACCGGATCATGTGATCTATGATGCGAAGGCGATCGAGATCGTGGAGGAGCTGGACTATGATTTTACAAAGGCGGATAAAGATACCGCAATGGCAAGCGGCGTGATCGCGCGGACGATCGTACTCGATCAGATGGTGGGAAAATTTTTGGAAAAAAATCCGGACGCAGTCGTTGTAAACATTGCCTGCGGTCTGGACACCCGTTGTTATCGGATGGCGGGCAGATATAAGCGGTGGTATAACGTAGATCTCTCCGAGACCATGCAGGTGCGGGAGCGGTTCCTCCGGGAGAATGGACCGATCTATCAGATCGCGGGTTCTGCGATGGATGCGTCTTACGCTGACGCGGTAAAATGTGATGGGGAGCCGGTACTTGCGGTCATTGAAGGACTTACCATGTATTTAAGCGAGCAGGAGGTAAAGCAGATGTTTGGTATCCTGGCAGATAGATTTGCGGAGGTTACCGTGATGGCAGAGACGATGTCACCGTTTGTCGCATCCCATATAAAAGAAAAATCGATCGAAGGCAGCCAGGCAAAATTCAGCTGGGGTATCAAGAACGGAAAAGAACTGCAAAAGCTGCTGCCGCAATTTGAAAATCAAAGAGACGTAAGCCTTGTCGAGGGGATGGAACAAATGATGCCGGTCTACCGTGTGATCGGAAAGATCCCGTTCGTCCGCAATCTCTCAAATAAAATACTCGTGATGAAACGCGTATAAAAAATCCCAATCTTCACAGACTAACAGGGCAGATGATATTTGGATGTCACTGCCAAAAAGTAAAAAGGAGACCCGAGAATGAAAGAACACACCATTGCCCTCCTCACCGAGTGCGAAGCCGGACTGAAAATGGCGACCGGCTCCATGGAACAGACCCTGCCCAAGTTAAGTGATCCCGGATTTAAAACCATGTTTCAGGATTATTATACCAAGCACGCAAAATTACAGGAGGAGTGCAAAAGACAGTTAAAGGAGCAGCAAAAAGAGGAGGACCAGTACGAAAAGAATCCGCCGCTTATCGCAAAACTCATGTCGGACTTAAAGATCGCAAAGTGCGAGGACATGGGAGACGTGGCGGATTTTTATACCGATGGCTGCAATATGGGAATGAAGACGATCGCAAAATGCTTAAACAAATATATGCAGGCATCCGAAGAGAGCATATCGCTTGCGCGGAAGGTCATTAAGATGGAGCAGCACTTTATGGAAGATCTGCGTGCGTACCTCTAAAAATTGGGTAAACGTTTTCCCTGTTTTTTTGGGCGAAACAGACAGGATTTGTTGAAGTCAGACGCCGTGTATGGTAAAAATTACTTAAATATCTGATATATATATCCGGTGTAAACAAAAAACAGGAAAACGTTTCTACAAAAATGGAGGGTAAAGGTATGAAAAGAAAAATAGCAGTGATGCTCGGCGTGACAATGGCAATGGGGCTTTTTGCAGGATGCGGGGCAGAAAACAGTGAGACTTCATCAGGTGGCACTGTGACAGGCGGCACGGAAACGGGCGTGTCCGAAAAGGAAAAGACCGACGGGACGGCGGACACAGATGAGATACATATCTGGCATGACGGGGATGAGACGATCATGCAGGTGATCGAGGATCAGGTGAATGATTCTCTGGCGGAAGATCATGTGACAGTAAAATTTGAGAAAAAGAGCGGTCTGACCGATCAGATCAAATTGTATGGAAATGACGCGGAGAGCGGACCGGATATGTATCTGTACGCGCATGATTCGCTTGGAACTTTTGTGGAGATGGGCGTGCTTGCTCCGATCACGGATGTGATCGATGAGAGCGTGTACGCGGATATGCTTCCGATGACACAGGAGGCGGGACAGTACAAGGAAGAACAGTACCTGCTTCCGGTCTATTTTGAGACACTTTTATTTATGTACAATAAAGACACCTGGGAGGGCGAAGTTCCTTCGACGACAGAGGATCTTTACAGTTATATGGAAGCGCACACCGATACGGCGGCGGGTACTTACGCGGTAGTCAACCAGCATTCCACGGCATACAATGTAGCGCCGGTCATCAACGGATTTGGCGGCTATATCATCGATAAGGACGCAAAGCCGGGGCTGAATGATGAGAAGACCAAAGAAGCGGTCACATACAATAAGAAGTTTGCGGAACTTGAGGCGGATGGAGATTACAATACGGTAACAGCATTATTTAATGAAGGAAAAGCATCTGCGATCGTTGGCGGACCATGGCTGGTATCCGGCATCCGGGAAGCGGGGATCAATCTTGGCATCCGGTCACTGTCTGATTTTACCCTGCCAAACGGCGAAGCACTGGCACCGTATGCGGGTGTGCAGGGCGTTGGCGTGATGAAACATGCGGCGGATACGAAAAAGGATGCCATTGCAGCGGTATTAAAGGCACTTGCACAACCGGAAGTCGGCGTGGCGCTTGCGAGTCAGGCAAACTGCGCACCGGCAAACGCGAAATCCTATGACACACCCGAAGTTTCCGAAAATGAAATGATCGCGGCAATGAAGAAAACAGCAGAGACAGCGCAGCCAATGCCGAATATCCCGGAAATGAGTGTTATGTGGGGACCGGCGGAATCCCTTCTCGCAGCGGTAAACAAATCCGGCGAGGACGTGGACGCGGCAGCGGATCAGTATGAGGAAGAGGCAGAGACTGCGATCGCGGATATGCAGTAGGGAAATATACAAAAAGAAGGAGTGTGCAGTATGAAAAACAGACAGAAGATCCTTCCGTGGATGTACAGTCTGCCCGCGCTTGTCTTAGTTGGGATCATTGTGATCTTTCCGATCTTATATACGGGCTACATATCACTTACCAATATGAACATGTATCACTGGGATGACTACCATCTGATCGGGCTTTCCAACTTTAAGCGGGCGCTTTTAAAGGTAGATTCCGGGTTCTTAAACGCGCTTTTGACGACCATCCTCTGGACGGTGGTAAATATGGTCATACAGGTGGTCGTATCCTTTTTTATCGCGCTCGGACTGAATGCGAAAGGACTGAAACTGGCGAGAGTGTATAAGACGCTTTTGATGTTTCCCTGGGCAATGCCGGCGTATGTGTCCATTTTATTATGGCGGGTCGGGATGTATAACACGGAATTTGGCTTTTTCAATAAAGTGCTTGCGGCACTGGGGTTTGAAAAGATCAATTTTCTGTCCGAAAATGTACCGGCGTTTTTCTCCTGCATGATCTTAAATCTGTGGATGGCGCTGCCCTTTATGATCATGATGATGGACGGCGCACTGCAGAGCATTGACAAGAGCTATTACGAGAGTGCGAGACTGGATGGAGCGGGATTTTTCAAACAGAACTGGTACATCACGGTTCCGTCGATCCGGCCGATCCTGCTTCCGTCCGTCATCATGACGACATTTACGACCTTTAAGCAGTTTGATATCGTGTATCTGCTCACCATGCAGAAGGGCGCGCTTTCCGGTGCTACGTTACAGACGATCATTACCTATGCGCATCAGAATGCGTTTGTATCAAATAACTATGGACTGTCCTCGGCGGTATCCATCGTGATCTTTGGATTTATTGTCCTCTTTTCACTGTTTACAAACCGGGGGGTGAAGGAGAAAGTATGAGTTTTGGAAAAATAAAATACACTGTGGGACACATCTTGCTGAACCTGTTTTTCCTCGTGATCTGTGCCGCCGCGCTGATCCCGATCTTATATGCGGTATCCCTTTCACTGGGAAACGGAAGTGCGGCGATAAGCTCCGGATTATCCTTTTTTCCGGAGTCCCCCACATTCAAAAATTACAGGGTAATCCTGGTCGAGGAACCATTTTTGCTGTGGCTTAAAAATTCCGCGATTTTAAGCATCGGAACCATGGTGGCTGCCATGGGAACCGCAGTGACGGCGGCGTACGCGTTTTCGAGATACCGTTTCCGTGGAAGGAACGGCGTGCTTGAGCTGCTTCTTATATTAAACGCATTCCCGCAGATCTTATCGATGTTTGCGATATTCCGGCTGTTTAAGACATTTCATCTGCTGAACTCTTATGTTGGGCTGATTATCGTATACGCGGGCAGCATGTGTATCTTCAGTATCTGGAATATGAAAGGATATTTTGATACGATCCCGGTTGAGATCGAGGAGGCGGCAAGGATCGATGGCGCGGGGGCAGGGCAGCTTCTGGTGCGGGTAGTGCTTCCGCTTGCGAGACCTGCCATTATCGTAACAGCTGTTATGGTACTGATCTTTGTGTGGAATGAATACCTGTTTTCCACGACATTTATGATGAATGCGGACAGTTATACGCTGGCGGCCGGACTCTACCAGCTGCAGGCAAGTGATTACAGCAGGAGCTGGCCATTGTTTTCGGCGGCTGCGATCTTGGTATCCATTCCGATTCTGATCGCGTTTTTTGCCATCCAGAAATATATGGTATCCGGGCTTACGGCAGGAGGAGTAAAGGGATGATGACGCAAAACGATAAGATGGAACGCGCCGCGATTTTACATATCCCGCTGTCAGAGTACGCGTTTGCGGAGTCGGAATATGGCCTGACTATCCGCATACGCGCCAAGAAGCGGGATCTTACCGGCTGCGAATTGTATTACGCGGATCGTGTATGCAAAAAGACACCGATCGATTTTTATAAGATCCCGATGGAGATCTGCGCCGAGGATGCCTGGTTTTCCTATTATGAGGCAAAAATAGAGTCTCCGTTTAACCGCGTCTGCTACTATTTCAGACTGGAAAAGGGCGAAGAATGGACGTACTATTATGCGGATCGTTTTACGAAGAAGTTATCGGATATTGAGCTGGACGATCAGGTGATCGACGGCAGAAGCGGGTATTATCAGTATCCTTTTATTTTGAGAGAGGAAATACCCGATGTGCCGGCATGGTTTAAAAAGGCGGTGGTATACAATATTTTCCCGGACAGTTTCGCGAGTGGAAAAAACAGGCTTGTGGCAGAGAAAAAAGAAAAACGTCTGGCAGACGGCAGGATCTGCAGATCCAGGCTTGGCGGAACCATAAAGGGAATCCGTGAGAACCTCGATTACATCCAGAAGATGGGATTTACCTGTCTGTATTTAAATCCGATCTTTACAGCCGGAGAATATCATAAGTATGATGTGTTAGATTATTATCATATCGATCCGTGCATGGGAACGGAGGAGGAACTGAAAGAACTCGTGGAGGAGCTGCACGCGAGAGGAATGAAGCTCGTGATCGACGGCGTGTTCAACCATTGCAGCTGGGAGTTCTTCGCGTTTCAGGATGTGGTGGAAAAAGGAGAGAAGTCCCGCTACTGCAAATGGTTTTACGAGCTGGAATTTCCGGTGAGGCGGCCGGAAGATCCCGATGAGATACCGGGTTATGCATGCTTTGCCTATGAGCGGAAAATGCCGAAACTGAACACGGCGGAGCGGGAAGTGCAGATGTACTTTGCGGATGTCGGCGCTTACTGGATCCGGGAATATCATGTGGACGGCTGGCGTCTGGATGTGGCAAATGAGATCGACCGCAATTTCTGGCGCAGATTCCGTGAGGCGGTAAAAAAAGAAAACCCGGAGGCGGTGCTGATCGGGGAAGTGTGGGAAAACGCAAAGACCTGGCTGCGCGGCGATGCCTTTGATTCGGTTATGAATTACGAATTCCAAAGGATCTGCGCGGAGTATCTGGCAGAAGGAGAAGCGGATGCAAGACAGGCGGCGTGGCAGTTTGAACAGATGCGGCTGCGCTATCCGACAAACATCGTAAACGGTCAGCTCAATCTGCTCGACAGCCATGATGTGCCGAGATTCTTATCGCTCTGCGGCGGGGACGTGGCGCGTTTGAAACTGGCGTGTGTGCTGCTGATGCTGATGCCTGGTGTGCCAAGTCTCTTTTACGGAGACGAGCAGAAGATCATGGGGATCACGGAAACAGAGTACCGCAGGGCGATGGTGTGGGAGGATAAGGATTCCCTCTGCGCGTTTATCCGGGAACTGACAGAAATCCGGAAAGCGTATGTGGGAGAAAAGACCGCGTACCGTCCAAAGTGGGACTGGATCAAAGACGGGATGTTCGCGTTTTTGAGAGAAAATGCGGACAGCGGATTTACGGCGGTGTTAAATGCCGGACAGCCGGAGGAGATCGGAAAAATACCGGAAACGGAGATCCTCTTTTCAGATGGATATGAGCATGGCATTTTAAAAGAAAATGGATGTCTGATCTTTCAAAATGGGACGGAGCAGGGAAGATAACCCCTGCTCCGCTTTTTTTTCTATTCGGATTGATTTTTGGTGGAAGAACGGATGATGAGAGAGGGGAGCGTCGAAAAAGACTGGATCTGGAATGCGGGATTTTTGATCTTTTTTAACAGGATCGTTGCCGCCTGCTGTCCCATCTCATCCATGTCGATATCAACGACCGTAAGCGGGGGATCCACCAGCTGCGACAGCGGGTAGTCATCAAAGGTAATGACACCGATGTCGTCCGGGATGGACATGCCGTGCTTTTTGATCGCGCTGACAGCGCCCACCGCGATCTGGTTGTTTTCGCAGATCACCGCGTCCGGAAGGCAGCTGCCGCGCAGCAGTTCCTCCATCATCTGAAAACCGCTTTCCTTACTGTAGGTACCGTATTTTAGGAAAGCGGGATCGACGGACAGACCGCCAAGCTGTAAGGCGGAAGAAAAGCCTTTCAGACGGTGTCTGGAAATTTCGTCGCTCTCAGGACCTCCGATAAAGGCGATCTTTGCGTAGCCGCACCGGGTCAGATATTTCGCTGCCATATCGCCGGAGACATGGTTGTTGATATCGATCCAGCATGCCGTACTGGAAAACTGCGGTTTCCCAATGATGACGTGTGGAAATCCGCTCTCTGTGAGCAGGGAGACAAGCGGACGCGAAGTCGCCGAGCCGTGGATCAGAAGTCCGTCCGCGGATCGTCTGCCGATGATCTCTTTTGTCTTTTTGCAGGCGGTATCCTTGTCCGGAACGCCGATAAAGCTGAAATTATAATTCTTTTCCCGGATCTTATCCTGCGCGCCGCAGAGGATGGCAAACATATGCGGATTATGAAACGCCACATGCGGTTCCGTGACGGCGAGAAAGATGATGTTCTCGGAGCATTTTCTGGCAAAATTGCTTGCCTGTGCATTCGGGTGGTAATCTAACTGCTCCATGACCTGAAGCACATGTGCCCGGGTGGCATCCGAGATGGATGGTTTTTCATGGATCACTTTGGATACGGTGGCGATGGAAACGCCCGCCTCTTTCGCGACATCTTTGATCGTAATGTTCATCTGATTCCCTGCCTTTTCGTCTGTTCTGTCATTTATGGTATGCTTTTTGCCGGAAAAAATCAAGCAAAAGGAGGTTTGTCCGCCGTTGACGAACCAGCGCAATACCGATATAATGAAACGGTAAGAATCCCCCTGATCCGTCAGGGGAGGAAAAAAAGAAAGCTGGTGATTCTGTGGTAGAATTAGATTCGTATAAAGTAAAACTGAATTCTTACAAAAGTCCGCTGCAGGAAGTGAGGGATTCACTTTGACCTCGCTAACAAGGATCAAAGGATAGAAGAATTAGAAAAAGAAATGGAGGCTCCGGGCTTCTGGGATGACGTGGAAGGCTCCCAGAAGAAGATGAAGGAGCTGAAGAGTTTAAAGGATGACGTTGCGGTCTATGCCGGACTCGAGGAAAAATTCGAAGACATCGAGACGTTGATCGAGATGGGCGAAGAGGAAAATGACCCGGATCTCGTCCCGGAAGTGGAAGAGGCGATGACAGAATTTGAGGAGGCATTTGAGAAGATCCGCATCAAGACACTGCTCTCCGAGCGGTATGACAAAAACAACGCGATCGTGTCCTTACATGCCGGAGCCGGCGGTACCGAGTCCTGCGACTGGTGCCAGATGCTGTACCGCATGTATACCAGATGGGCGGCGGACAAGGGATTTTCCGTGGAAGTGCTTGACTCTCTGGACGGAGACGAGGCGGGGATCAAGTCCATCACATTCCAGGTGGATGGCGAGAATGCCTACGGATATTTAAAATCCGAACACGGTGTGCACCGTCTGGTGCGTATTTCCCCGTTCAATGCGGCAGGAAAAAGACAGACTTCGTTCGTGTCCTGTGACGTCATGCCGGATATCGAGGAAGATATCGACATCGAGGTAAAAGATGAGGATATCCGTATCGATACCTATCGCTCAAGCGGAGCCGGTGGACAGCACATCAACAAGACCTCGTCGGCGATCCGTATCACCCACTTCCCGACCGGAATCGTGGTGACCTGTCAGAATGAGCGTTCCCAGCATATGAATAAAGATAAGGCAATGCAGATGTTAAAGGCAAAGTTATATCTGTTAAAACAGCAGGAGAACGCAGACAAGGCGGCAGATATCCGTGGCGAAGTGACAGAGATCGGCTGGGGCAACCAGATCCGCTCCTATGTCATGCAGCCATACACGATGGTCAAGGATCACAGAACCGGTGTTGAGACCGGAAATGTGGATGCGGTCATGGACGGATCGATCGATCTTTTTATCAATGGTTATTTAAAGTGGCTTTCGCTTGGAAGGCCGGATGTAAAAGCAGAGTAGGAAAGGAGCTGCGCAGTGAAACTTATCATTGCACTTATCATTCTTATCGTTCTGATCGGAGCGCTCTGCTATGCGAAAAAGAAATTAAAAGAACTTTCGCTCCAGCTGTTTGGAACAGAATCCATACAGGAGGGACTGGAGAAGCAGGCGGATGAACAGGCGCTCACGCCAAAGTCCGTCTGCGGGATGACAAGGATCTTAGAGCCGCAGATCGAAAAAGATTTTCCGGAATTTAACTGGAGAGAGTTCTGTGCGCGTGCAGAGAATATGCTACTGTCTGCGTTTGCCGCGATACAGAACCAGAACGCGGGACTTTTAAGAGAGGCATCCGGGACAGTAAGAGAGCAGGTGGAAAATAAGATCCAGTCCGATCGGGAAAACGGTATTACGGAAATATATGAGCGCGCGCGGATCCATCGCACGGAGATCGCGCGTTATGAGAAAAAGAACGGGACGTGTATGATCACGCTTCAGAGCGCCGTGGAATATCTGCATTATTCGAACAAAGGCGGAAAAGTGATCAAGGGCGATGAGAAGCGTCTCACACAGACCAGATACAACACAGAGCTTATGTACATACAGGATGCGGGAAAATTCGGGGAAGCGGACGCGTGCGGGGTGAACTGCCCGAACTGCGGAGCACCGGTCACATCCCTCGGCGCAAAGCACTGTGAATACTGCGGGGCAGCACTGACCCCGGTCAACGTGAACGTGTGGAGTCTCGAACGTTTTTATGAAGTATAGAGGAGCAATTACATAAGAAGCAATTCGAAAAGGAGAATGAAAAATGGGCTTAATTAAAGCGGTGACAACAGCAATCGGAAAGAACTTTGCGGATCAGTGGTTAGAGGTATTTGAGCCGGGTGACATGGGAGACCAGACCGTTTTTACAAGCGGTGTGAGAATCCGTAAGGGCAGTAATGTAAAAGGAACGGATAATACCGTTTCCAACGGTTCCGTGATCCATGTATATGAAAACCAGTTCATGATGGTCGTGGACGGAGGAAAGATCGTGGATTACACGGCAGAACCGGGATATTTTACCGTGGATAATTCCTCTCTGCCATCGTTATTCAACGGGCAGCTCGGGGACAGCGTAAAAGAGACATTCCAGAGGGTAAAATATGGCGGTGAGACACCGAGAGAGCAGAGAGTATTCTACATCAATCTTCAGGAGATCAAGGGAATCAAATTCGGCACAAGAACACCGATCAATTACTTTGATAATTTCTACAATGCGGAACTTTTCCTGCGCGCGCATGGTACTTATTCGATCAAGATCGTGGAGCCGCTTCGCTTTTATGCCGAGGCAGTGCCGAGAAATAAGAATCATGTCGAGATCACGGAGATCAATGAGCAGTATATTTCAGAGTTCTTAGAGGCGCTGCAGTCATCGATCAACCAGATGTCTGCGGACGGCATCCGTATTTCCCATGTGGCATCCAGGGGCATGGAACTTGGAAATTACATGGAGAAGGCACTTGATGAGAAATGGAATACGCTCCGCGGTATGGAGATCCAGTCCGTCGGTATCGCAAGTATTTCCTATGACGAGGAGTCCCAGAAGTTAATTAACATGCGCAACCAGGGCGCGATGTTGAGTGATCCGGGCGTCCGTGAAGGCTATGTACAGGGCGCGTTAGCAAGAGGCATGGAGGCTGCGGGCTCCAATGCGAACGGCGCGATGGCAGGCTTTATGGGTGTCGGCATGGGCATGAACACGACCGGAAATATGATGGGTGCGGCATCGGCAGCCAACATGCAGCAGATGCAGATGAATCAGGCGAATCAGGCAGTGTCCGGTCAGGCGCCTCAGACAGCAGGAGTATCAGGGGCAGCGGCCGGAGCAGCAGGCGCGGCTGGATGGACGTGTGAGTGCGGCCATGTGAACACCGGAAAATTCTGCTCCGAGTGTGGAAAACCGAAGCCGGAGCCGGCAGAGTGGACGTGTGAATGCGGTCATGTAAACACCGGAAAATTCTGCCCGGAGTGCGGAAAACCGAGACCGGCAGCAGAGTGGACGTGTGAATGCGGTCATGTGAATACCGGAAAATTCTGTTCCGAGTGTGGAAAGACACGCCCATAAGAAAAAAGAAATGCAGACAAAAAGCGGGATGCGGGTACGCATCCCGCTTTGTATTTCACGATCCTTTGCCGGATCGGACAGTTTATGACTGCATTTCAGAAAAGTGTTGCGTGAACGCAGGCTTTGTGTTATCATCTTTCAAGTAAGCACAAATGTATTTGTGCCGCGTACAGATGGAGGAAACCAATGGCAGAAAAAACGACTTATTATGTTTTAAAAGAAAAAGCAGTGCCGGAAGTCCTGTTGAAAGTCGTGGAAGCAAAACGGCTCATTGAGTCGGGACGTGCCGCGTCCGTGCAGGAAGCAACGGATATGGTGGAGATCAGCAGGAGTTCTTTCTATAAATATAAGGATGACATTTTCCCGTTTCATGACAATGTCCGGGGAAAAACGGTCACGATGGTGGTTCAGCTGGATGATGAACCGGGACTTTTGTCTATTGTACTGAAGACGATCGCGGAATATCACGCGAACATTCTTACCATTCATCAGAGTATTCCGGTCAATGGGATCGCGTCACTTACACTCAGTGTGGATGTACTGCCGGAGACAGGGGATGTCGCTACGATGGTGGATGAGATCGAGAGTGTGGAAGGGATCCACTATCTGAAGATTCTTGCGAGAGAGTAGAAATCACATTTTAAGGAGTAAATATTATGATAAAAATTGCAGTAATGGGTTATGGAACGATCGGCTCAGGTGTTGTGGAGGTACTGGAAACAAACCGTGACAGCATCGCAAAACGTGTCGGTGAGGAAGTGGAAGTAAAATATGTACTGGATCTGAGGGATTTCCCGGGGGATCCGATCGAAAAGAAGATCGTACATGATTACAAGGACATCACAGCAGATGAGGAAGTAAAGATCGTAGTGGAGACCATGGGAGGCGTGGAACCGGCGTTTACTTTCGTAAAGGCAATGCTTGAGGCAGGAAAGAGCGTTACGACTTCAAACAAGGCTCTGGTTGCCGAAAAAGGCGCGGAACTGCTTGCTGTGGCAAAGGAAAAAAATGTGAATTTCATGTTTGAGGCCAGTGTCGGCGGCGGAATCCCGATCATCCGCTCGATCAATGAGTGTCTGACTGCGGACAAGATCGAGGAGATCACCGGTATCTTAAATGGAACCACAAACTATATGCTGACCAGGATGGCAAATGAAGGACTGGAATTTGCGGATGTATTAAAGGATGCGCAGGACAAGGGATATGCGGAAAAAGATCCGACTGCGGATGTGGAAGGCTTTGACGCATGCAGAAAGATCGCGATCTTAACTTCTCTTGTGGCAGGAAAACAGGTTGATTTTGAAAAGATCCATACCGAAGGGATCACAAAGATCTCCGCGGTTGATTTTAAATACGCAAAGGCAATGGGAAGATCGATCAAGCTGCTTGCGACCAGCAGACAGGCAGACGGAACATACAGCGCGCTGGTAGCACCGCATCTGCTTTCCCCGGAGCATCCGCTTTACAGTGTAAATGATGTATTTAACGCTGTCTTCGTACATGGTAATGTACTTGGCGACGCAATGTTTTACGGCAGTGGGGCAGGAAAGCTTCCGACCGCGAGTGCGGTAGTTGCGGATGTGGTTGAGATGGCAAAACATCTGGATCAGAATATTCCGGTAGAATGGAGCAAAGAAGAGCTTCCGCTGGCAGATTATAAGAAAAATGAAAAGAGATTTTTCGTTCGTACCGAAGCGGACGAGGCAGCAGTAAAGGCAGCCTTCGGTGAGGTGGAACTGGTTCATGCAGACGGAATTTCCGGCGAGATGGGATTTGTGACCGGAAACATGACAGAAGCGGCTTATGAGGAAAAAGCAGCGAAACTCGGCAAAGTACTGCAGATGATCCGTCTTGCGTAAGATGGCATGACAGGCAGGAAAACAGGGAGAAAGGATAAAGGCGAGGAGATATGAAGTATATCGTAGTGTTAGGAGACGGAATGGCAGACCGTCCGATTGAGAGTTTGGGAAACAAGACACCGTTGGAATACGCAAAGACACCGACGATGGATAAACTGGCATCCATGGGAGAGATCGGTATGGTACATACGGTTCCGGATGGCATGAAGCC
Organism: Roseburia yibonii; assembly: GCF_014297335.1. Classification (NCBI taxonomy): domain Bacteria; kingdom Bacillati; phylum Bacillota; class Clostridia; order Lachnospirales; family Lachnospiraceae; genus Roseburia; species Roseburia yibonii. Next base: position 454,558 of record NZ_JACOQH010000001.1, on the reverse strand, counting down.
GGGCAGCGATACGGCAAATCTGTCCGTACTGGGTTACAATCCGAGAAAATATTATTCCGGCCGTTCTCCGCTCGAAGCGTTAAGCATCGGTGTGCCGATGAAAGACACAGACATCGCGCTGCGCTGCAACATTGTGACGCTCTCCGAGGAAGAGGACAATTATGAGGACCGCACGATCATCGATCACAGCTCAAGCGAGATCAGTACCGAGGATGCAGCAGTGCTGCTTGAGGCGGTGAGAAAAGAACTTGAGACCGATACTTACAAGTTCTATGTCGGAACAAGCTATCGTCATCTGCTGATCTGGGACAAGGGCGAGGTTGTGGATCTGGTGCAGCCGCATGATGTGCTTGGACAGAAGATCGGAGACAAGCTGCCGGAGAACGAAGATCTGCGTAACATGATGAAAAAGAGTTACGATATCTTAGTCAATCATCCGATCAACATTGAGCGGAAAAAGCGCGGCTTAAATCCTGCAAACTCCTGCTGGTTCTGGGGAGCCGGAACAAAACCGTCACTCTCATCTTTCTCTGAGAAGACCCATTTGAAGGGCGCGATGATCTCAGCAGTCGATCTCTTAAAGGGGATCGCGGTTGGCGCATCCATGAAGGTCATCAATGTAGAGGGAGCAAACGGCGGACTAAATACCAACTATGCCGGCAAGGCACAGGCGGCTGTGGATGTCTTAACCAAAGACGGATACGATTTTGTCTATGTGCATCTGGAAGGACCGGACGAGATGGGACACCAGGGCAGTGTCGAGAAAAAAGTAAAGGCGATCGAGAATCTGGATGAGAAGATCATAAATCCGATCGTTGCAGGGCTTGAGGCTGCGGGCGAAGATTTCCGCATGGTCATTCTGCCGGATCATCCGACACCGATCTCACTGCGTACACATACCGGAGACAGTGTGCCGTATCTTTTATACGACAGCACGGACAAACAGCAGCATGACTGGAAATACAATGAGGCAGAGGCGGCAAAGACCGACAATTATATCGCGGAGGGACATACTCTGGTCGATTATCTGCTTTCAAAATAACAAAGAAAAACAGAAAAAAGCGGGAAGATCCGGCGGATGAAATATCTGCCGGATCTTTTATAAAAATCATGAATTGAAATCCCATCCATAGAAAGCAAAAAAATTACAAATCTGCGCAAAAATATTGTATAATATGACCAACGAAATGTATGGGAGGGGTAACCATGGCAAAGTATGTAATGGCACTGGATGCGGGGACAACGAGCAACCGGTGTATCCTGTTCAACGAGACAGGAGAAATCTGCAGCATGGCGCAGAAAGAATTCCGCCAGTTTTTCCCGAATCCGGGCTGGGTGGAACATGATGCGAATGAGATCTGGTCAACACAGCTTGGAGTCGCGGTGGAAGCCATGTTAAAGATCGGGGCGAAAGCGAGTGATATCGCGGCGATCGGTATTACGAACCAGCGTGAGACGGCGATCGTGTGGAACAAAGAGACCGGAGAACCGATCTACAATGCGATCGTATGGCAGTGCAGACGGACGGCGGATATCGCGGACGAATTAAAGAAAAAAGGCCTGCAGGACGAGTACCGGAAGAAAACAGGGCTTATCATCGATGCGTACTTTTCCGCGACCAAGATCAAATGGATCCTGGATCATGTGGAGGGAGCGAGAACGCTCGCCGCAGAAGGAAAGCTGCTGTTTGGAACGGTAGAGACCTGGCTGATCTGGAAACTGACCAAAGGAAAAGTTCATGTGACAGATTACTCGAATGCGTCCCGGACGATGCTTTTTAACATCCATACACTGACCTGGGATGAGGATATCCTGCGGGATTTGGACATTCCTGCGAATATGCTGCCGACGCCTGTGCCGTCAAGCCAGATCTACGGCTACACAGATCCGGCGTTCCTCGGAGGGGCGATCCCGATCGGCGGAGCCGCGGGAGACCAGCAGGCGGCATTGTTCGGACAGACCTGTTTTGCGCGGGGCGAGGCAAAAAATACCTACGGAACCGGATGTTTCCTTCTGATGAATACCGGGGAGAAACCGGTTTATTCGGCAAACGGACTGGTCACAACGATCGCATGGGGGCTGGATGGAAAAGTGACCTATGCGCTCGAAGGTTCTATTTTTGTAGCAGGAGCGGTCATCCAGTGGCTGCGGGATAATATGAAACTCATCGATTCGGCGGAGGATTCCGAGTATATGGCGACCAAAGTGAAAGGAACCCATGGTTGTTATGTCGTTCCGGCATTTACCGGGCTTGGGGCACCGCACTGGGATCAGTACGCGCGTGGAACGATCGTCGGGATCACGCGTGGAACGAACAAAAACCATATCATCCGCGCCACGCTCGAATCCATTGCGTATCAGGTGTGTGATGTAATTTCGGTCATGGAAGAGGACGCGGGCATCAAGCTGCAGTCACTGCGCGTGGACGGAGGAGCCAGCGCAAACAATTTCCTGATGCAGTTCCAGGCAGACATGATCCATGCGCCGGTGGAACGGCCGGAATGTATCGAGACTACGGCAAGAGGTGCCGCTTACCTTGCGGGGCTTGCGGTCGGTTACTGGAAAGATAAGGAAGATGTGCGCAGAAATCAGAGGATCGCGCGCGTGTTTGAACCGTCGATGGATGAGGAAGAACGGAAAAAGAAGATGAAAGGATGGAACAAGGCCGTCCGATACGCCTTTGGGTGGGCAAAAGATGATGAGGAAGAAGATTCCTGACACCCAAAGGGTATGGCGGATCGGCTTTTCAGACATACATTTGAAAGTGAGGTGTCTGCGGGCTGCCGGATTCGGCAGCCTTTTTTTGCGCGAGAGCATCATTTTCACCGGTCAGTTCAAAATAGAAGCTGACGCAGGTCTGCTCGAAATAAGGCTCGATCCACAAAAATCCGATGAAACAGGAGCAGATGCCGAGGAGCAGCCAGCCGAGGAAACTGCAATGTAATAAAAAGAGCCGCATCCGGTTCCCCTTCATCAGACGACTGCTCTCACGGAAGGCGGCGGCCGGTTTCATCTCCGGATGATCGATCAGAAGATAAAAGACCATCGCGTAGCGGTATAACAGCGGAAGCAGACATAGCGCGGAAAGGATAAAGACCGGGATTGCGATCCAGAGAAGAACGGTCTGCTCCAGACGGACGGCGGTCACAGTGATAACGATCGCAGGGAGAAAGACAAGGACAGCAAGTCCGATCAGCAAAAGGTACGAAAGCAAAAGGCGGTCGGGATGGCTTTTAAAAAAGTAAAAAATATCCCGCATGCCATAAGAAAGATTTCTGCGCATTTTTAGGTGCATATAGCACAGACCGCAGGAAAACAGGATCGAAAGCAGTACGATAAAGAAACTCGCAACATAAAAAATAACGGACTGTGATGCGGAGTTGCTTAAAGTCAGGTCGAACGGCAGAAGCAGCAGATTTGATATCGCGCCGGTGATGATAATGCCTGCCATTGGCGCAGCGTAATGTCCGGTCAGAGTTTCTCTTGCCAGACGTTTTAATTCGGTAAGATCACGTTTCATGAAATACTCCTTTTTTGGTAAACTGCATTCATTATAGCATAAAACAGATGAAAGACAAGAGAGAGGATTTTGACAGAACGGTATCACTGCTGTTATACTAAAACGACAGAAAACAGCGAAAAGAATCGGAAAGAACCGGAAAGGAGAGCGTACGGACATGGATCTGACCACCCAGAAAGAAAAAGAAACCGAGATCATAGACCGGGTATTTTTTATTGCGGGGATGCTTGGTGTACTTGTTGTGGCGCTTTGCGTGATCTGGTGGAAGGTAACCGGAAAGTCGCCGATACCGCCGGTTCCGCCCTGTATGATACATGCGGTGACCGGGATCTACTGTCCGGGCTGCGGCGGCACCAGGGCAGCGTACGCGCTGCTGTGTGGGAAACCTTTGTTATCGTTTTATTACCATCCGATCGTGCTTTACACGGTGGTGGTCGGAGCAGCTTTTCTGGTCACGCAGACGATCGGGCGTTTGAGCCGCGGACGATTCCGGGCAGTGGTGCATTTCAGACCCGCCTATCTCTGGATCGCGCTGGCGCTGGTGGTGATCAACTGCTTTGTGAAAAACTTCATACTGCTGTATTTTCATATTCCATTGCTTTGACAGGCAAATATACAATAGGAAAAGGCGTCATCAATTTCTTTTAGCTCATTGATGACGCCTTTCAGACTGCGTTGTCCATTGGACCTTTCCTCTCTTTGTCTTTTTTTGATGTCCCTTTTCTTTTGTATTATCTTCTAAGAATCTTTTGTCTTTCTATGATTTTTGAAACCGTATCCCTTTTGGATCGTTCTGTTCATTCTTTTGTTTTTTTCATTCATAGTGTCGTTTCTTTGGAAAATAAAGATGGGACAATGATCATTTGTTTCTTTTTTTAGGATGTATCAATTTGTGTTCCTGGTGGTCTCTCCTCCTTTTTAAGAAGTGTGAACTTCTTTTGTTTTTGTAATTACATTATAACGCAAAAAAGAAGAATGTCAATGTATAATAAGAAAATAAAAATAAAACCAGCAAAGTGTCAGAAAATAATGCGGGATAATTGTGCAATATTAGTAAAAAAAGAAGCAGGCCTATTTCTGGCTTGCTTCATATGCTTCACGACAGGCATGTGCCAGCTGGTCTCCGCAGGAAGTCTGCTTCATACCGCAGTGGATGCCGGTCAGTTTTTCTTCGACCTGTTCTACGGTGAGCCCCTCTACTAATTTCGGGATCGCGAGAAGGTTTCCCGGACAGCCGCCGGTAAATTTTACATGCTTTACAACATTTCCGTCCAGCTCCACTTCAATTTTGCTGGAGCAGGTCCCCTTTGTCTGATAAATATATGACATGGTGTAACTCCTTTCTGAACGGTAACTGCTTTGCAATTACCATATGCTTCTTTTTGTTAAGTGTGAGTATAGCACGATTCCGTGGAAAAGGGAAACATTCATTTATAAAAAATTCATAAATCGTTCATGGGATTGTCTATTGTGAAAAAAACCAGATAGTGGTACAATTAGAAAAGTTGTTTGGATTTAGGAAAAAAAGATAGGAGTATTTGGATGAAAGCAATAGAGAAAATCTTTGGAACCCACAGCGAGAGAGAACTGAAGCGTATTTACCCACTGATCGATAAGATCGAGGCATTGCGACCGGATATGCAGGCATTGTCTGATGAGGAGCTCAGGGGAAAGACGAAAGAATATAAAAAGAGACTGGAAGACGGTGAGACGCTTGATGATCTCCTCCCTGAGGCTTTTGCCACGGTAAGAGAGGCGGCAAAGCGTGTTCTTGGCATGGAGCATTACCGGGTACAGCTGGTCGGTGGTGTGATCCTGCATCAGGGACGTATTCCGGAGATGAAGACCGGTGAAGGTAAGACCCTGGTTTCCACGGCACCGGCATACTTAAACGCACTGGAAGGCAAAGGCGTTCATGTCGTTACGGTCAATGATTATCTGGCAAAGCGTGATGCGGAGTGGATGGGAAAGGTACATGAATTTCTCGGACTTACCGTTGGCGTGATCTTAAACGGAATGGACAATAAGGAGCGTCAGGCGGCATACAACTGCGACATCACTTATGTGACCAACAATGAGCTTGGATTTGATTACCTGAGAGATAACATGGTCATCTATAAGGAACAGCTGGTGCAGAGAGGCCTCCACTATGCGATCATCGATGAGGTCGATTCCGTATTGATCGATGAGGCGCGTACCCCGCTTATTATTTCAGGACAGAGCAGCAAGTCCACCAGACTTTACGAAGCATGTGATATCCTTGCGCGTCAGATGCAGCGTGGCGAAGATCAGCAGGAATACACCAAGATGGATGCCATCATGGGCGTGGAAGTGGAAGAAGACGGCGATTTCGTTGTCAATGAAAAGGACAAAGTCGTAAACCTGACCGAGCAGGGGGTAAAGAAGGTTGAGAACTTCTTTAAGATCGAAAACCTTGCCGATCCGGAAAACCTTGAGATCCAGCACAATATCATCCTGGCGCTGCGCGCGCACAATCTGATGTTCCGTGACCAGGATTATGTGGTTAAAGATGATCAGGTCATGATCGTAGATGAATTTACCGGACGTATCATGCCGGGACGCCGTTATTCGGACGGACTGCATCAGGCGATCGAGGCAAAGGAACATGTGAAGGTCAAGAGAGAGAGCAAGACGCTCGCGAACATCACATTCCAGAACTTCTTTAATAAATATAACAAAAAAGCCGGTATGACCGGTACCGCTCTGACAGAGGAAAAAGAGTTCCGTGATATTTACGGCATGGACGTTGTCGAAGTACCGACGAACCGTCCGATCGCCCGTATCGATCATGAGGACGCGGTATACAAGACCAAGAAGGAAAAATTCAAGGCGGTTGTCGATGAGGTGGAGAAAGCACACGCAAAAGGACAGCCGGTACTGGTCGGTACGATCAATATCGATACATCCGAACTTTTGAGCGGCATGTTAAATAAACGCGGGATCAAACATCAGGTCTTAAACGCGAAATACCATGAGCTGGAGGCTGAGATCGTAGCACAGGCAGGTACGCACGGAGCGGTAACGATCGCGACCAACATGGCAGGCCGTGGTACGGATATCAAGCTGGATGACGAGGCAAGAGCGGCCGGTGGATTAAAGATCATCGGTACCGAGCGTCATGAATCCAGACGAATCGACAATCAGCTGCGCGGACGTGCGGGACGTCAGGGAGATCCGGGGGAATCCCAGTTCTTCATCTCACTGGAAGATGATCTGATGCGTCTGTTCGGTTCCGAGAAACTGGTAGATATGTTCAACACACTTGGTGTGCCGGAAGGAGAACAGATCCAGCACAAGATGCTCTCAAGCGCGATTGAGAAAGCACAGAAGAAGATCGAGGCAAACAACTTTGGTATCAGAAAGAACCTCTTGGATTACGATCAGGTTATGAATGACCAGAGAGAGATCATCTACGACGAGAGACGCCGTGTATTAAACGGAGAGAGTATGCGTGACGTGATCTACAAGATGATCACAGACCGTGTGGAAGCAGCAGTGGATACCTGTATTTCCTCTGAGCTTCCGCCGGAAGAATGGGATGTCAATGAGCTGAACCAGCTTCTGATCCCGCTCATTCCGTTAGAGCCGCTGACACCGGAATCCATTAAGGAATACAAGAACAATAAAGAATTAAAGCACAGCCTCAAAGAAAAGGCAGTGAAATTATACGAAGCCAAAGAAGCGGAGTTCCCGGATTCAGAAGCAGTCCGTGAATTAGAGCGTGTCATCCTCTTAAAGGTCATCGACCGCAAGTGGATGGATCACATCGATGATATGGATCAGCTGCGTCAGGGTATCGGACTTCAGGCATACGGCCAGAGAGATCCGCTCGTAGAATACAAGATGGCAGGATTTGATATGTTTGATGCCATGATCTCCAGCATCCAGGAAGATACCGTACGTCTTCTGTTCCATGTACGCATCGAGCAGAAAGTAGAACGTGAGCAGGTGGCAAAGGTAACCGGAACCAACAAGGACGAGAGTGCGCAGAATGCTCCGAAAAAGAGAGAAGCTGCAAAGGTATATCCAAATGATCTCTGCCCGTGCGGAAGCGGTAAAAAGTATAAATACTGCTGCATGAACAAGCAGTAAAAAAAGACAGGAATGGTAAGAAGATCCGGTGTTCCGGGAAAACGGAATGCCGGATCTTTTACTTTATAAGAAAGGGTTGATTCCGGGAAAAGAATTCGTTATAATACGAACGAATACAAGGGGCGGAAGAGTTTTAGACGAAGAAACAGGAGGTAATACGAGATGCATTGTACGAGAAAAGTAACGGATCATATTTACTGGGTGGGCGGAAGCGACAGACGTCTTGCCCTGTTTGAAAACATTTTTCCGATCAAAAGAGGCGTATCTTATAACGCGTATGTGGTAATGGATGAAAAAACAGTTCTTCTGGATACGGCGGACAGTTCGATCAGCAGACAGTTTTTTGAAAATCTGACTCATGTGCTGGATGGAAGGACGCTGGATTATCTGATCGTAAATCACATGGAACCGGATCACTGCGCGCTGATCGAGGAGCTGCTGCTCCGCTACCCGGATCTCACGCTGATCGGAAACGCGAAGACATTTCAGATGATGAAGCAGTTTTTCGACTTTGATGTGGATGCGCATGCCACAGTTGTCAAAGAAGGAGATACTTTTTCAAGCGGAGAGCATGTGTTCCACTTTGTGATGGCACCGATGGTACACTGGCCGGAGGCGATGGTGACTTACGAGGAGAAAACAAAGATCCTGTTTTCTGCGGACGGCTTCGGTACGTTCGGAGCGTTAAACGGAAATATCTTTGCGGATGAAGTGGATTTTGACCGCGACTGGCTGGATGACGCGAGAAGATATTATACAAACATTGTCGGAAAATATGGTATGCAGGTGCAGAACCTGTTAAAGAAAGCGGCCGGACTTGATATCGCGATGATCTGCCCGCTGCACGGCCCGATCTGGCGTGAAGATCTCGGCTACATTCTGGATAAGTACAATACCTGGAGCAGCTACGCACCGGAAGATCAGGCAGTCATGATCGCATACGCTTCCATGTACGGAAATACCGAGAATGCGGCAAATGTGCTGGCGGGGATCCTTGCCGACAAGGGCGTAAAGAAGATCGTGGTATATGACGTGTCAAACACGGATGTGTCGGAACTGATCTCAGAGGCGTTCCGCTGCAGCCACATCGTTCTTGCGGCACCGACCTATAACGGCGGCATTTACCCGAAAATGGAGAATTTTCTTGCGGACATGAAAGCACTGAACGTCCAGAAGCGTAAGGTGGCATTTTTAGAGAATGGAACCTGGGCGGCAACCAGTGGAAAGCAGATGGCAGAGCAGGTAGCGGCGTTGAAGGAGATGACGGTGATCTCGGATACGCTTACAGTGAAATCTGCGCTGAAAGAAGACCAGTATGCGTCACTGGAAGAACTGGCAGACAAGATCGTGGCATCAATGGAATAACGGATCAGAGAGGGATGCGGAATGCATCCCTTTTTGTTTAGGAATTGTTTAGTTGTGTCTGCGCCGGTCTGCGGTATAATGATTCTATAGGATAAAAATGCAGAGAGGCTGGAGCGACATATGAGAGAGAACACGGTCAAAAAGAGGATCTTTTATTCCAATGCGCGGATGGTGCTTGTCACACTGGCCGTATTTTTCCTGATCAATCTGGCGGTGGTGAAAATATATTCCGAATCGGTGGAACAGGAACTGAAAGCGGGCATTGGTCAGTATGTGAGTAAAAATGAACTGAAAGATCTGGTGGAGGACTGGACGATCCACAGAAACAGTTTCCTTTTGCTGTTTCTTTTGGATGGCGTGCTGTGCATCACGGCGTTACTTCTTTTAAGCCAGATATTTACGAGGCGTCTGACCCGCAGTATCATGGAGCCTCTGGATGCGCTGGAGGAAGGGGCGCGCAGGATCCGGAGCAACGAACTGACACAGGATATTGTATACAGAGGAGAAGTGGAATTTGAAACCGTCTGTGAAACGTTTAACGATATGCAGAGGCATATCCTGGAGGAGCAGGAGAAAAACCTAAAGTATGAGAAAGCGCGGACGGATATGATCGCCGGGATCTCGCATGACCTTAAGACACCGCTTACGGCGATCCGCGGTACGGTAAAGGGACTTTTGGGCGGGATTGCCGCGACACCCGAGCAGCAGGAGCGTTTCCTAAAAGCAGCGTATAAGCGGACCGGGGATATGGATGTGCTGTTAAATCAGCTGTTTTATCTCTCGAAACTGGAGACGGGCGGGATGCCGTTATCACCACAGGTTGTGGAGATCTCCGCTTTCCTGCGGAAATATGTAAATGAAAAGATAGAATTTTTGGAAGAAGAAAAAGAACAGATCGGATTTGAAACCAACGGAGCCTGTGCGGAGGTTTTCATAGATACGCAGCAGTTTGGGCGGATATTGGACAATCTTCTGGAAAACAGTGAAAAATACAGCGGGGCAGAACCGCTTCAGATAAGGGTCACACTGCAAAAACATTCGGTTTTCGGACAACGGTATGGGCGTGCCGGAGGACAAACTGCCGTTTCTGTTTGATGAATTTTATCGGGTGGATGAATCCAGAAATGAGAAAAAGGGCAACGGACTCGGGCTTTATATTGTAAAATATCTGGTTGAGGCAATGGGCGGAAGCGTCCGGGGCGGAAAATGAAAACGGACTGGTGATCTGTATAAAGCTGCCGGTTGCGGAAAAGAAGGGAGTGTAGAAGAATGCCAAAAGAGAAAAAAATCCTGATCGTGGAGGATGATGAAGATATCAGCATGGTCGAGGAAGCTTATCTGGAAGCGGCGGGGTTTGAGACAAAGATCGTGACAGACGGGATGAAAGTGGCGGAAACACTGGAAAACGGGGATTTCGCGCTGATCCTTTTGGAGCTGATGCTCCCGGGAAAAAGCGGATATGAGGTATGCCGGGAGATCCGGGATAAGTGGGATATCCCGATCCTTATGGTTACGGCAAGAACAGAGTCCATGGATAAGATCCGGATCCAGGATCTGCGTATTCTGGTAGACAGCTGGAAAGTATACAAAGGCGATCAGGAGATCCGCTTCCCGAACCGCGAATTTGAGCTGTTAAAATTTCTCGCACTGCATCCGAACATTGTGTTTTCCAACGAGCAGCTCTTTGAAAAGATCTGGGGCTATGATTATGCCGATGACAGCGCGACCGTCATGATGCATATCAACCGCATCCGCAAAAAGATCGAGGATGACAGCAAAAATCCGAAGATCCTGGAGACTGTGTGGGGCGCGGGATACCGACTCAATAAATAGAATAAAGTTTAGAAACTGTTTAGGAAATTACCTCCTGTTTGTTTAGCGTGGACTGTTATGATAGCCACAGAAAACAAAACAGGAGGTCTTTTTTATGTTAAAAGAAGGAGTAAATGGATTTTGCATGGCACTGGCGGACAGTGTGCCCGGAGTTTCCGGCGGGACGGTCGCGTTTATCATGGGATTTTATGACCGCTTTATCGGTGCTATTCATGATATGGCATTTGGAGGAATGAAGGAAAAAAAGGAGAGTGCCCGTTATCTGGTAAAGCTTGGTGCCGGGTGGATCGTTGGAATGGTGCTTGCGGTACTTGCGCTGTCGGCACTGTTTGAAAACCATATCTATACGGTAAGTTCACTGTTTGTCGGGTTTATCGCGGGGGCGATCCCGCTTATCCTGAAAGAGGAAAAAGACAGCTTCCGTGAGGTAAAAAAGGGCATCCTCTTCGGGATTCTTGGCATCGTGATCGTAGCGGGGATCACCTGGTTAAACGGCAGAGTAGGCAGTGCATCGATGAACCTTGGGAATTTTTCCGTCGGGCTTGGCATTAAGCTGTTTTTTATCGGTATGGTTGCGATCTCGGCAATGTTTCTGCCGGGCATTTCCGGTTCCACACGGCTTTTGATCTTCGGCGCCTATATCCCGGTCATTACCGCAGTGCGTGCATTTTTCCTATTTCCCGTGTCTTGTGTTCTTCGGATGCGGTGTGTTAGCAGGCGCGGCAACCGTCGTAAAGGGGATCAAGGTCTGCCTGGAAAAATTCCGGCCGCAGACGGTATATCTTCCTTGGCATGATGATCGGTTCTTTTTACGCGATCAAGATGGGACCAACCACGTTAGAAACCGTACAGCCGGCGCTTGGATTTGCGAATTTTAACCTGATCGCAGCGGTTATTGGTGTAGCAATGGTACTCGGCATGCAGGTGGTAAAAGAAAGAAGTGCTTCTGGCGACCGTTAAATTTGAAAACGGAAATGGGGACAAAAGAGGAAAGGGATGGCGTGATGGCAGTTGTGATGATACCGGCGTATCAGCCGGACAACAGACTGGTGGAGATTACAGACCAACTGTGGGTGAACGGATACAGGATCATTGTGGTCGATGACGGAAGCGGAGCACAGTACCGGCATATCTTTGAAAAGTTAAATGACACCTGCATTGTGCTGCACCATGGAGAAAACCGTGGAAAAGGAGCAGCCATTAAGACAGGACTTGACTATATCAGAAAAGAAATATGGGATGCCGGCGTGATCGGAGTGATGGATGCGGATGGACAGCATCTGACAAAAGACATGATAAAGCTGCTTGAATATGCGGAAAGTCACACAAAGACGCTGGTGCTCGGCACGCGGACGGTGGAACGGGAGATGCCGCTAAAATCGCGGCTTGGAAACCGGATCACACGGGCAGTATTCCGGTTTGTGAGTGGCGCCAGGGTCTCGGATACCCAGACGGTCATGCGCGCGTTTGGCGCAGGGCTTCTCCCGAAACTGCTTGCCGTGAAGGGCGAACGGTATGAATATGAGATGAATGTTCTTATCGAAGCGGTGAAAGCACATATTCCGATCGCAGAGATAAAAATCCATACGATTTACACAGACCGCAGGAATACCGGTTCCCATTTCCGGAGATTCCGGGATTCATTCCGTATTTATAAAGAACTTTTAAAATTTAATGTGTCATTGACACCGAAAGAACATGTACATGGGAGAGTGAAAAGATGTTAAGAAGAATCCTTGCAGTTTTGCTGGATCTTTCGGTGTCGGTGCTGATCCTTCTGGCAGTCTGGATCTTTTCTTATAAATTGCCGCAAAGCGGGATCAGGGCAGAAACACAGGTAGCGGAGATCGGGGCAGGGGTACAGATCTTTGAGAGGACACAGATCAGACGGGATACCACGGACTGGCACGCAAAATTTGCGGATAAATTTACCGATACGGTCGTGGCAACGGATACTTCTTACACCAGCCCGGATCTCTCGGGGGTGCTTCGGGCAGTCGGGGAAATGCGAAAAGCGGATCTTGCGGTAGCCGTTGTTCTCGCAGTCGGTTATGTGTCGGCAGAAGGATGGATGATCTGGTATCTGTTAAAAGGCATGTGTGGAACATCTCTTTGGCGCTGCATTTCCTGTTCGTTTATCGGATTTTTCTTTTCGGGGATCACGCCGTCCGCGACCGGTGGGCAGCCCGTGCAGCTGTATGATATGAAAAAGGATGGAATCGCGCTGTCGGCATCTTCGGTGGTACTGATGACCGTAGCGCTTTTTTATAAAGTGGTGCTTGTTCTGCTGGGAGCAGGTATCGGGCTGTTCTGGCGTATGTCGTTAAAAGATTATATGAAAGGGTATTACGGACTGTATTTTTTCGGACTGCTCTGTAACGCGGCGTTTGTCCTGCTGTTGCTTTTCGTCATGTTCTCGCCGGAAAAGATCCGTGCATTTATATACCGGATGGATGATCTTTTTACCCGCATCGGAATCTGGAAAAAATCAGATAGAAGAAAGAAGAAAACAGATGCGTTTCTGGACGGATACCGCGAAACGGTCTGCTTTTTTAAATCCCACAGAAAAGTGATCGCAGTCATATTTGCGGTGACCTGTCTGCAGCGTCTGTTGTCCTGCGTTGGAACGTATGCAGTATACAGAGGACTTAGGCTTTGCGGAACCGGAGTGATGGACATTGCGCTGCTTCAGGCGGCTGTTTACATTACCGTGGAGATCCTGCCGCTTCCCGGTGCGCAGGGAATTTCAGAAGCAGTCTATCATACGGCGTTTTCCGGTATTTTTCCCGGAACGAGCCTTCTGGTGTCCATGTGCGTGACGCGCGGCATCAGTTTTTACCTGAATCTGCTGATCGGGCTTATCGTGTTTGGGGTGAGGATGATGGGCGGAAAGAACAAAAAGTAAAAAGAAAAGTACAGAACAAAAGTTCGATTTTGCTCTGTACTTTTCTTTCTTATTCTGCTATAATTAAAATAACTTGTAGAATAATAGTTGCCGGTGATATGTTTTGGAGGGGATAAATATATAAATGATGATATTGAAGGTTTAACTATAGTTCTAATAATCTATATTAACGAAGGAAATTGGATAAAACAGATTTGAATATTGGGAATTTATCTTTAAGGAAAAATTATTATTTACTCAGCAGAGATTTTGCGAATAACAAATGATTGTCGTATGCGAGTTAAAAAGAAAATATATGAGGAAGGTTGGGGCGTTATGTGTAGGAAAAAGGAATTGAGTTTTTCAATATTTGTATTATACAGTCTTGCAGACAAATGGAAAATGACGCCGACTGAGGTATATAAGATATTAAATAAGACAGGTATTCTGGATGATTATGTGATCGGATGTTATGATGTTCTCCATACGCAGGGAAAAGAATATTTGGTGGAAGATATTACGGAATTTGCGAGGGAGAAAGGGGTTAATGTATGATTGTTTATCATGGCTCAACAGAAATCATAAAAAATCCGGATGTAGTTCATTCAAAAAAATATTTGGATTTTGGCAGAGGGTTTTATATTACATCATTTGAGCAGCAAGCAAAAAAGTGGGCAGTGCGCAAAGGCATGCGTCAGGAAAAATCAGCCATTATCAATGTCTACGAATTGTTGGAAGACTGGAGTGGATTTCGGGTACTGTCATTTGAAAAAGAGAATGAGGAATGGCTTGATTTTGTCTGTGCGTGCCGTAAAGGTGAGTCATTAAATCAGGAGTATGATATTATTATAGGAAATGTAGCGGATGATGATGTGTTTAAGACGGTTGATATGTATTTCAGAGGATTGTGGGATAAGAAAAAGGTTCTGGAAGAACTGCGGTATTATAAGATGAATAACCAGATCTGTATTGTGAATCAGGAAACGTTGAACCGGGTAATCACTTTTCAGAGAGCATATGAGGTAGAACGGGATGACGGATAAAAAACAGTTGGAAGAAGTATATAAACAGAACTTGGAGGACGATATCATCAATGCGGTTTCAGAGATGAAGGGGATTGATTTGAGAAAAGCATTTGATATATATTATTCAAGCAGATTGGCAGAACAAGTTGAAAAGGGCGGTTATGGAATAGAAAATATGGATGCAAAATATCTTGCGGAAGATCTGATTGAAAATGAACCGGAACTTTTTGAGTAAAAATTGGAAATTTATTTACATGAAATTGATATTTCAAATGACATGGGGGAATGTATAGTGAATGAAAAAATATATTATCATTATTGTTCGGTAGATACTTTTTTTAATATTATGCAAACGTCAACATTACGATTGGGAAATCCTCTGTCAATGAACGATTCAGCAGAAATTATATGGTTCTTAGAATTAGTAGAAAAATATGTTGATCAAAAAGGAATTTATAGGGAAATATCTGAGAAATGGGAACTAGTAGAAAAAATGATGAAAAGCATCATACATGAAATAGATTTTCCGTATATTTTATGTCTCTCTAAAAGTAGTGATGTTTTGAGTCAATGGCGTTCGTATGCGAATGATGGAAAAGGAGTTGCTATAGGAATTGATGTAGATGTATTGTTGAGATATAGTAATTTATTATCTGGGAACGAAATAATATATAATTCGGAAGAGCAGATGAAATTATTGGGCGGAAAGGGGATTGATAAGCCGCTTGGTGAATTAAACAGGGCAATTATCAATGATGATGAGGCAACGACTTATAATAAAATTAGAATATTGGTTTCATATCTTTTAGAAGATGCAGTCAAATGCAAGAATCCTGCATTTAGTGAGGAAGACGAGTATAGAATATCTTGCGTGCCAAATAAGAGCGATGAAGGAAAAATTAGTGAAATTAAATTTAGAATAAATAATGAAGTTATTTTTCCGTATCGGGAAATTTGTTTTGGTAAGATTAAACATAATCTAATAAAAGACATTACGATAGGTCCCAAATCATTAATAAATAATAGAAATTTATGCTTGTTTTTAAAACAACAGGGCTTCAAGTGGGAGGAAAATAAAGAAAAATGGAATCAGCATGTAAAGACGTCGAAAGCAACTTATAGATAAATGTGATACATGGCCAGATTATTTCGACCATGAGTTGACAAAATTTTTTATATGAAAAGTACAGAACAAAAGTTCGATTTTGCTCTGTACTTTTCTTTTTTATTCTGCTATAATCAGAGACAGTTCATGGAATAATAGCAGAGAAGAATGATGTCGGTACATCCAGATATTATGGAAGTGGCAACTGGTGTCGTATAGAGAAAAAGTGGACATGAACAGGGCTTGTGACGGATATTATCACAAGGAAAATTATGGTAAATAGATGTAAACGTTAGAAGATAAAATGAGATGTTTTATGAACGGTAAGAATAAGGGGATAAATTAATGAACCAAGAACATCAAGTTGTTTTATACCAGGTGGAAGGCACGAATATTTGTGTAAATGTAATGTTTAAAGAAGAAACTTTTTGGATGAAAACGCAACTACCGAGTTATTCTCGATAGTTCAAAATGAGAGACAGCGTAACGTTAAAAGAAAAGTAAAATGTTATAATTTGGATGCGATTATAGCTGTTGGCTATCGAGTAAATTCTAAGAAGGATACACGTTTTCGACAGTGGGTTACTAAAACATTAAAAGAAGTATCACGCTTAAACAGACTGGTAACGATGTTTATTGATTATGCAGAATTAATGGCTGAAGATGAGATATTAATGAGCATGCAAGACTGGGTTGATCAAACGAATCAGTTTTTGGAGAATAATAGGCGAAAGGTACTGGCTGGAAAAGGAAAGGTTTCTCATGATGCTGCTATGCAAAAAGCTGAGAAAGAGTATGAAGTATTTAGGGTTAAACAGGATAGAGAATATGTTTCTGAATTTGATCGGGAAGTAGAAAAATATCTTAAAGGTTAGGATAAAAATGTCATGAAAAAAAGAATGTTGTCTAGAAGTAGAAAATATAAAGGAGAGGATCTATAATGGATCATTTTGTATTGCATTCCCCATACCAGCCGACCGGTGACCAGCCGCAGGCAATCGAAAAATTAGTACAGGGCTTTAAAGAGGGCAATCAGTTTGAGACACTGCTTGGTGTTACCGGTTCCGGTAAGACCTTTACAATGGCGAATGTCATTGCGGCGCTCAACAAGCCGACGCTTATCATATCACACAACAAGACGCTCGCGGCACAGCTTTATGGGGAGATGAAGGAATTCTTCCCGGAAAATGCGGTCGAGTATTTCGTTTCCTATTACGATTACTATCAGCCGGAGGCGTATGTTCCGTCTACGGACACTTACATTGCGAAAGATTCGGCGATCAATGAGGAGATTGACAAGCTGCGTCTGTCTGCGACAGCGGCGCTGGTGGAACGGCGGGATGTGGTGGTGGTTTCCTCGGTTTCCTGTATTTACGGCCTGGGCAGCCCGGAAGACTTTCTGGGAATGATGGTGTCGCTGCGTCCGGGTATGGAGCGGGATCGTGATGATGTGATCCGCCAGCTTATTGATATCCAGTACACACGAAACGATATGGATTTTCACCGTGGTACCTTCCGGGTGCATGGAGATGTCCTGGAGATCTTTCCGGCAGACCGTGGGGATACGGCAATCCGCGTGGAGTTCTTCGGAGATGAGATCGACCGCATTGTGGAGATCGATGTGCTGACCGGCGAGATCAAGAACAGCCTGCAGCATATCTCAATCTTTCCGGCATCGCATTATGTAGTGCCGCAGGAAAAGATCAATCGTGCGTGTGATGAGATCGAAAAAGAGCTGGAAGAACGGGTGCGTTTTTTTAAGAGTGAGGACAAGCTGTTGGAGGCGCAGCGCATTTCGGAGCGGACGAACTTTGATATCGAAATGTTAAAAGAGACCGGATTCTGCAGCGGCATCGAAAACTATTCGAGACCGCTTGCCGGGCTTCCGGCGGGGGCAACGCCGCATACCCTGATGGATTATTTTAAGGATGATTATCTGATCATCGTTGACGAGTCCCATATCACGGTGCCGCAGGTGCGCGGAATGTATGCGGGCGACCGCTCCAGAAAAATGACTCTGGTGGATTACGGATTCCGGCTGCCATCGGCACTGGATAACCGTCCGCTCAACTTTGAGGAGTTTGAAGGCAAGATCGACCAGATGCTGTTTGTCTCCGCAACGCCGAATGTGTATGAAGAAGAGCATGAGCTGCTGCGTGCGGAACAGATCATACGTCCGACCGGACTGCTGGATCCTGAGGTGGAGGTCCGTCCGGTAGAGGGACAGATCGATGACCTGATCGGAGAGGTCAATAAGGAAATCGAAAAGAAAAACAAAATTCTGATCACAACGCTGACGAAAAAGATGGCGGAGGATCTGACCGAGTATATGCGGGAGATCGGCATCCGGGTGAAATATCTGCACTCCGATATCGATACTCTTGAGCGCGCCGAGATCATCCGGGATCTGCGTCTGGACGTGTTTGACGTGTTAGTCGGCATTAACCTGCTGCGTGAGGGTCTGGACATCCCGGAGATCACGCTGGTGGCGATCCTGGATGCGGATAAGGAAGGCTTCCTGCGTTCGGAGACATCGCTGATCCAGACGATCGGGCGTGCGGCGCGAAATTCGGAAGGACATGTCATTATGTATGCGGATACGATCACGGATTCCATGCGTGTGGCGATCGATGAGACCATGCGGCGCAGGAAGGTGCAGCAGGCTTACAATGAGGAACATGGCATCACACCGACTACGATCAAAAAGTCTGTGCGTGATCTGATCAGCATCTCAAAGAAAGTGGCGCAGGAGGAGATGGAGTTCGAGAAAGACCCGGAATCCATGAGCCAAAAAGAACTGGAAAAGCTGATCAAAGATGTGACAAAAAAAATGCAGAAGGCTGCGGCGGAACTCAATTTCGAGGCTGCGGCAGAGCTGCGTGACAAGATGATAAACTTAAAGAAAATGTATGAAGAAACCAAAAAGCAGTGAGGTAGAACATGGCAGCAAAGGAACGGAAATATATAAAAATACGGGGAGCAAAAGAACATAATTTAAAGGGAATCGATGTGGACATTCCAAGAGACGAGTTTGTGGTGCTGACCGGTCTTTCCGGTTCGGGAAAATCATCCCTTGCGTTTGACACGATCTATGCGGAAGGGCAGAGACGTTATATGGAGTCGTTGTCTTCCTATGCGAGACAGTTCTTAGGGCAGATGGAAAAACCGAATGTGGAGAAGATCGAAGGCCTTTCACCGGCGATCTCGATCGACCAGAAGTCAACGAACCGCAATCCGCGTTCGACGGTCGGAACGGTGACAGAGATCTATGATTACTTTCGTCTGCTGTATGCGCGTATCGGTATCCCGCATTGTCCGAAGTGTGGCAGGGAGATCCGCAAGCAGACCGTGGATCAGATGGTGGATCAGATCATGTCCATGCCGCAGGGAACAAAGATACAGCTGCTGGCTCCGGTGGTCCGGGGCAGAAAGGGTGAGCACCAGAAGCTGTTAGAGCGTGCAAAGCGAAGCGGTTATGTGCGTGTGCAGGTGGATGGCAGTGTGTATGAGCTAACTGAGGAGATTAGGCTGGACAAAAACAAAAAGCATAACATCGAGATCGTTGTGGACCGTCTGGTCGTAAAACCGGGCATCGAAAAACGTCTGACCGATTCGATCGAGAATGTCTTAAATCTGGCGGAAGGGCTTATGACCGTGGATGTGATCGGCGGGGAGCCGGTGCAGTTTTCCCAGAGCTTTTCCTGCCCGGACTGCGGGATCAGCATTGATGAGATCGAGCCGCGCAGCTTTTCTTTCAACAATCCGTTCGGTGCCTGCCCGGAATGTTACGGACTGGGCTACAAGATGGAGTTTGACGAGGATCTGATGATCCCGGATAAGCAGCTTTCACTTGCGGAAGGTGCGATCCAGGTTATGGGATGGCAGTCGTCTGCGGATCCGTCCAGTTATACTTACGCGACATTAAAAGCACTGTCAAAAGAATACGGATTTTCCTTAAATACCCCGTATCAGGAACTGCCGGAGGATGTGCGCCATATGCTGATCTATGGCACCGGAGGCAGAACGGTCAAGGTGCATTACCGCGGACAGCGCGGAGAGGGCGTGTATGACGTTGCATTCGAGGGACTGATCCAGAATGTAAACCGGCGTTACCGTGAGACCGGGTCAGATGCGATTAAGCAGCAGTATGAGGAATTCATGCGAATTACCCCTTGTAAATGCTGTGGCGGACAGCGTCTGAAAAAAGATGCGCTGGCGGTTACGGTTGCGGATAAAAACATCTATGAAGTAACTTCCTTGTCCATACGAAAACTGCAGGAATTTCTAAATGATATGCAGCTTACCAGGCAGCAGCTTCTGATCGGGGAACAGGTGATCAAGGAGATCAAGGCACGCGTAGGATTCCTTGTCGATGTCGGACTGGATTACCTGACACTGGCGCGCGCAACCGGAACGCTCTCCGGCGGAGAAGCACAGCGTATCCGTCTGGCGACACAGATCGGTTCCGGTCTGGTCGGAGTGGCATATATTCTGGATGAGCCGAGCATCGGTCTGCATCAGCGCGATAATGACAAGCTGCTTGCTACATTAAAGCACTTAAAAGACCTCGGAAACACACTGATCGTGGTGGAACATGACGAGGATACCATGCGTGCGGCGGACTATATCGTGGATATCGGGCCGGGAGCCGGCGAACATGGTGGAGAAGTGGTTGCGGTCGGAAATGCCGAAGAGATCATGAAAAACAAAAAGTCTTTGACCGGGGCGTACCTGAGTGGAAGAATTCAGATCCCGGTTCCCGAAGAACGGAGAAAACCGACCGGATTCCTTACGATCAAAGGTGCAAGGGAGAACAATCTGAAGAATATCGACGTGAAGATCCCGCTTGGCATCATGACCTGCATTACCGGTGTGTCCGGTTCCGGAAAGAGTTCACTGACCAACGAGATCCTCTACAAACATCTGGCGAGGGATTTAAACCGTGCGCGTGTGATCCCGGGTAAGCACGACGATATCCTCGGACTGGATCAGCTTGACAAAGTTATCGATATCGACCAGTCCCCGATCGGACGTACCCCGCGTTCCAATCCGGCAACCTATACGGGCGTGTTTGACATGATCCGTGATCTGTTTGCGGCGACACCGGATGCAAAGGCGAGAGGTTATAAAAAAGGACGTTTCAGCTTCAATGTAAAAGGTGGCCGCTGTGAGGCATGCTCCGGAGACGGAATCTTAAAGATTGAGATGCACTTCCTGCCGGATGTCTATGTCCCGTGTGAAGTGTGCGGCGGAAAGCGTTATAACCGTGAGACGCTGGAAGTAAAATACAAAGGAAAGAGTATCTATGATGTGCTCAATATGACGGTTGAAGAGGCGTTAAAGTTCTTTGAAAATGTGCCGTCGATCCATCGGAAGATACAGACGCTCTATGATGTGGGACTTTCCTATATCCGCCTCGGACAGCCGTCCACAGAACTTTCCGGCGGTGAGGCGCAGCGTATCAAGCTGGCAACGGAGCTCAGCAAACGTGGTACCGGAAAGACCATTTATATTCTGGATGAACCGACGACCGGACTGCACTTCGCGGATGTCCACAAACTGATTGAGATCCTGCGCAGACTTTCGGACAGCGGAAATACGGTCGTAGTCATTGAACACAATCTGGATGTGATAAAGACTGCGGACTATATCATTGATATGGGGCCGGAAGGCGGAGACGGCGGCGGAACGGTGATCGCCGAGGGAACGCCGGAAGAAGTGGCGAAGGTGAAAAAATCCTACACCGGTCAGTATGTCAAAAAATATTTAGAGCAGGGAAAAAAGAAAAAATAGAGAAATAAAAAAGGCGCCTGTGCTGCGGAAGATGCAGCGCGGGCGTTCCTGTCAGGAAACCGGACATATCCGGATCCGCCCGGATCAGATGCAAACCTGGAATAAAAAAAGCTGATATGAAAATCATATCAGCAATAGTTTCGGGGAGTACTTCCCAAATTCCGAAGAACCTGGGAAGCATGAGTTATGAAAAATTATATTAGCTTAATTAGCTAGTACGCTTGTTACTATACGGTATAAATGTGTCTAAAGTATGAACAAATTATAAAAAAGATATAAAATCTAAAAAATGAAGAATTTTATTGCGAAATTATTAAGAAAATATTGACTTTTGACATTTTAGAAAAAAACACTTTAAAAAATGGAAGTTATTGTATATAATAGGATTATATATGTAAGAATATGATTAAATGCATACTCTGTCTTTAGAAATTGGGCAGATATTCGACATAAATGGAAACAGATGAAAGGGGAAACATATCATATGGTTTCAACAGATATAGGAATCGATTTGGGAACAGCCAGCATTCTGGTGTATATTAAAGGAAAAGGCGTTGTATTAAAAGAGCCGTCTGTAGTGGCATTCGATAGAGATACCAATAAGATCAAGGCAATCGGTGAGGAAGCAAGACTGATGCTTGGAAGAACACCTGGAAATATCGTTGCGGTAAGACCGCTTCGTCAGGGTGTTATTTCGGATTACAAGGTTACCGAACAGATGATCAAGTACTTCATACAGAAAGCACTTGGCAAAAAGAGCTTCCGCAAACCGCGTATCAGCGTATGCGTGCCGAGCGGCGTTACGGAAGTAGAGAAAAAGGCAGTTGAGGATGCGACCTATCAGGCCGGAGCCAGAGAGGTAGCGATCATTGAGGAACCGATCGCGGCAGCGATCGGAGCAGGCATTGATATCTCAAGACCGTGTGGAAACATGATCGTAGATATCGGTGGTGGTACTGCGGATATAGCGGTAATTTCACTCGGAGGTTCTGTAGTCAGCACCTCTATTAAGATCGCCGGTGATGATTTCGACGAAGCGATCGTTCGTTATATGAGAAAGAAACACAATCTTCTGATCGGTGAGAGAACCGCAGAAGACATCAAGATCAAGATCGGAACCTGTTTCCCGCTTGCACAGGCGGATACCATGGATGTGCGCGGACGAAATCTTGTGACAGGTCTTCCGAAGACCGTTACCGTATCTTCCGAGGAGACAGAGGAGGCGCTGCGTGAGCCGACACTTCAGATCGTGGAAGCGGTACACAGCGTACTTGAGAAGACTCCGCCGGAACTGGCAGCCGACGTGGCAGACCGTGGAATCGTTCTGACCGGAGGCGGATCCCTGCTTCGCGGACTGGAAGAGCTGATCGAAGACAGAACCGGGATCAATACCATGACAGCGGACGAACCGATGACCTGCGTGGCGATCGGAACCGGAAAATTTGTGGAATTTCTTGCCGGAAAGCGTGATGATGATTAAAGAAAATGTCGATATAAAATAGTAGAGAGAAAGGCGGAAGAACGCCTGGGGGAAGGAGCGCACATATGGTAAAAGGCCTTTATACAGCGTATACCGGGATGATCATGGAACAGAACCGGATGGATATCCTGTCAAATAACCTCGCAAACAGTGCGACAAATGGTTATAAGAAGGAAGGGTGTACAGCAAAATCTTTTGAAGATCAGCTGGCACTCAAGATCAAAGATACCTCGGAATACAATATCCCGAAGCCGCTTGGATATGTCAATATGGGTGTGAAGATTGGGGAGACCTATACAGACTGGAGCCAGGGAAATTTTGAGGTGACAGATAACGCGGAAGATCTTGCAATCGCAGGCGATGGTTTCTTTGCGCTGTCATATACGAACAAGCAGGGAGAGACTTCGGTCAAATATACCAGAGACGGAGCGTTTAAGGTAAATACCGAGGGATATCTGGTGACAAAGGACGGAGATTATGTTTTGAACCGGAACGGAGCTTTGAATGGAGATCCGGGAGCGGGAAGTTACATCCGGCTGGATCCGACACAGACATTCCGTGTTGATGAACTTGGCAATATCATTCAGAATAATCAGATCGTTGCACAGGTTGGCGTTGTTGATTTTGAAGATTACAATTACCTGCAGGAGTACGGCGAAAACATGTATGATCTTGTGGACGGCGGACAGGCAGTGGCATCCGATGCGGCGATAGAGCAGGGAACACTTGAAAAATCAAATGTCAATGTTGTTACGGAAATGGTAGATATGATCACTGTTTCAAGAGCGTATGAAGCGAACCAGAAACTGATCCAGACGATCGACACGACACTGGATAAGGCAGCAAACAATGTTGGCAAAGTGTGATGATGAGATAAAAGGAGATGTGTGACATATGATGAGATCATTGTGGACTGGCGCATCTGGAATGATTGCCCAGCAGACCAATGTGGATACAATAGCAAACAACCTTTCAAATGTAAATACAAGCGGTTATAAGTCAGAAAAGACAGAGTTTAAATCATTGCTCTATCAAACCCTTCAGACCAAAACAACGTCTGCGAACGGGGAAGAGAAACCGATCTCCGCACAGGTGGGGCTTGGTACAAGAGTGGCGTCTAACACTTCCATCTTTACACAGGGCTCTCTGATCGCAAATGAAAGCAAGTCTGCGTTCGCGATCGAGGGAAATGGTCTTTTTTCTGTCAGAGGAGCGGATGGCGAGACGTATTACACAAGAAATGGTAATTTTTCCTGGGTGAAGGATGGTAACGTAGTATCCCTGTGTACACAGGAAGGATATCATGTGCTGGATTCCAATGGAAATGTAATTTCACTTCCGGCAAATGTTTCTTCTGAAAGTGTGGAATTTCAGTCCAACTCCGGCGAGATCGGATATAAGGACGGAGCAGGAAATTATCACGCACTGAATCGGCGGATCGGCATTTATCAGTTCCGCAATCCGGCAGGACTGGAAAAAGAATCCAACAGCCTGCTTTCCGTGACTGAGGCATCCGGTGATGCAATGAGTGAATATACCAATAACAATCTTACGAGAAGTAAGATTGTACAGGGTTATCTGGAAGGATCCAACGTACAGCTTGCAGATGAAATGGTAAATCTTATTGTTGCGCAGCGCGCGTATGAGATGAACTCCAAAGTGATCACGACATCGGACGATATGCTTGGTATAGCAAATCAGCTGAAGAGATAAGGAGAATGATCTATGAGTATGATGGGATTGGATGCACTTACATCTTATGCAAATACGCAGGCAAGCCAGAACGATACGAGCGCACTCGAGAGCAAACTGAACGCAGACTTTTCGGATGCGTCGGATGAAGAACTGCTTTCGGTATGTAAGGATTTTGAATCTTACTTTTTGGAGCAGGTGTTAAAACAGGTTGAGAAGACAGTCAAGTTTGACAAGGATGATGAAAATTCCTATGCTTCCCAGATGGTAGATTACTTCAAGGATACGGCGATCCAGACGATATCGGATGAGATCACGGATCAGGAAGGCGGAAGCTTTGCACAGATGATGTACGAGCAGATGAAGAGAAATTATAATCTCTAAGAAATAAAAGCGATGGATAAAACTGTCAGGGTATTCTGGCAGTTTTATTTCGTTTGACGGGAAGGATGAAATTTTTGGATGTAATAACGGGCTATGTGGATCATATTGTATATCGCAACGCAGATAACGGGTATACGGTTTTGAATCTGATCAATTCCGAGATGGAGATCACCTGCGTTGGCATATTTTCCGCAGTCAGCGAAGGAGAAAATATAGAAGTTACCGGTGAGTATGTAGATCATCCCACGTATGGAAAGCAGTTTAAGGCAGATCATTATGAACAGAAGGAGCCGACCGATGAACTTTCCATCGAACGCTATCTTGGATCCGGAGCGATCAAGGGAGTGGGAGCAGCGCTTGCGGCACGGATCGTGCGGCGCTTTAAAGCCGATACATTCCGCATCATAGAGGAAGAACCGGAGCGGCTGGCGGAGATTAAGGGGATCAGTGAGCGGAAGGCAATGGAGATTTCCGATCAGGTTGCGGAGAAAAGAGACCTCCGCCAGGCCATGATATTCTTGCAGCAATATGGAATATCGCTGGGACTCGCGGTGAAGATCTATCAGACCTATGGACAGCAGATTTACGGGATCATAAAAGAAAATCCGTATAAACTGGCGGATGACGTTGACGGAGTGGGCTTCCGTATTGCGGATGAGATTGCGGCGCGGGTAGGGATCCGGACGGATTCGGATTTCCGCGTGCGCAGTGGTATTTTGTATGCACTGCTTCAGGCGTCGGTGGACGGACATACCTATCTGCCGGAAGCTGAACTGACCAGACGGGCGAGTGACCTGCTTGGCGTGGATGGCGCGCTGATCGAAAAGCATTACATGGATCTGGCGATCGAGCGGAAACTGGTGCTGAAAGAAAAAGACGGACAGATGCAGATCTATGCGGCATCTTATTATTATGTGGAAAACAATTGCGCCGTTTTGCTGAAAAACCTGGACATGCAGTATGATGTGGCGGATAAGGAGATACAGGATCGGGTCCGCCGGATTGAAAAGCAGACGGGAATGACGCTGGACGAAAAACAGATGGATGCGGTGAAAGAAGCGGTGCGCAGCGGGCTTCTGGTGATCACGGGTGGTCCGGGTACCGGAAAGACCACAACGATCAACACGATCATCAAATATTTTGAGCTGGAAGGAATGGATATTTTCCTCGCGGCACCAACCGGGCGCGCAGCCAAGCGGATGAGTGAAATGACCGGATATGAGGCACGCACGATCCACCGGATGCTTGAGATCTCCGGTGGCGCGGAAGGCAATGCCGGATTTGAGCGGAACGAAAACAATCCGCTGGAAACGGATGTGATCATCATTGATGAGATGTCCATGGTGGATATCAATCTGATCCATTCGCTTTTAAAAGCGATCGTTCCGGGAACCAGACTGATCCTGGTAGGGGATGTCAATCAGCTTCCGAGTGTGGGAGCCGGCTGTGTTCTCAAAGATATCATTGACTCGGAGTGCTTTCATGTGGTGAAACTCACCAAGATTTTCCGGCAGGCAAGCCAGAGTGACATTATCGTCAATGCGCATAAGATCAACCGTGGTGAAGAAGTAGTGCTGGACAATAAGAGCATGGATTTCTTCTTCCTGAAACGCTACGACGCGGACGTGATTATCAGTGTCGTGATACAGCTGATCCGGCAGAAACTGCCGAAATTTGTGGATGCAACGCCTTATGATATCCAGGTGCTGACACCGATGCGGAAGGGACTGCTTGGCGTGGAACGGTTGAACCGTATTTTGCAGGAATACTTAAATCCGCCGGATAAAAGCAAGGTGGAGCATGAGTATGGCGACGGGCTGTTTCGTGAGGGCGATAAAGTGATGCAGACAAAGAACAATTACCAGATCGAGTGGGAGGTTCAGTCCAAATACGGATTTGCGATCGAAAAAGGAATGGGGATCTTCAATGGAGACATGGGGATCGTGAAAAAGATCAATACATATGCGGAGACAGTCACAGTTGAATTCGATGAGGGAAGGATCGTGGAGTATCCGTTTAAGATGTTGGAGGAATTAGAACTTGCCTATGCGATCACGATACATAAATCACAGGGAAGTGAATATCCGGCAGTCGTCATTCCACTGCTTTCCGGTCCACGGATGCTTATGAACCGGAATCTTTTGTACACGGCGGTGACGAGAGCGAGAAAGTGCGTTACGCTTGTTGGCAATGAAAAGACGTTTTATGAGATGGTGGAAAACATTACGGAGCAGAAGCGATACAGTGGATTGCGGGATCGCATTTTAGAACAGGCAGAAGAAACAGCCGGAATATAAACAGCTGGAATAAAAAAAGGGAAACGTTTGCGTGAACAGAACGTTTCCCTTTTTGCATACACTGCTTATGCGAGCAGTGCCTTATCGTTTGCGAATTCTTCGCCGCTGATCTCCTCGAATTTCAAAAGCAGATCTTCGACCGTGAGTTTTTTCTTTTCCTCACCGGAAATATCAAAGATGATCTTTCCGTCATTCATCATGATCAAACGGTTGCCGTGGATGATCGCATCTTTCATATTGTGTGTGACCATCATGGCAGTCAGATGGTTCTCAGCAATGATCTTGTCAGACAATGCGAGAACCTTTGCGGCTGTCTTCGGATCAAGCGCTGCTGTGTGCTCATCTAAAAGCAGAAGCTTTGGTTTCTTTAATGTTGCCATCAAAAGTGTCAGAGCCTGGCGCTGCCCGCCGGAGAGCAGACCGACTTTGGAAGTCATGCGGTCTTCGAGACCGAGATCCAGTTCCTTTAAAATCTCGTGATATTTTTTCCGTTCCTCGTGTGTGATGCCCCATTTCAGACCACGGGAAGAACCACGTCTTGCGGCGAGCGCAAGGTTTTCCTCGATCTCCATGGTGGCTGCGGTTCCGGTCATCGGATCCTGGAAAACGCGTCCGAGATAGGAAGCGCGCTTATATTCCGGGAGACCGGTCACGTCGGTTCCGTCAATGACGAGAGAACCGGAATCAACCGGCCATACACCGGCGATCGCGTTGAGCAGAGTCGATTTTCCTGCACCGTTTCCGCCGATGACGGTAACAAAATCACCATCATTTAAAGTGAGTGAAACGCCGTTTAAAGCGTGCTTCTCATTGATTGTTCCGATGTTGAAGGTTTTATAAATATTATTGATCTCTAACATATCAGTTACCTCCATTCTTAGCCGCGCGTTTGAAAGAAGTCTTGGATTTTCCGCGCAGATACGGGATCGCGAGGAAGATCGCAACGACAATGGCGGAGAACAGCTTCATGTCTTCGGACGGAAGCCCGAGCCATAATACAAATGCGATAACAACATAGTAAATGATCGCGCCGATCGCTACGAATGCGAGACGGCCGATGAAATTGAGACGTTTGCCAAAGATGGCTTCGCCAAGTACTTCACCGATGATCACAGCGGCGAGTCCGATAACGATCGCGCCACGTCCCATGTTGACATCGGAGTTACCCTGATACTGCGCGTACAGACCGCCGGCAAGTCCGACCAGTCCGTTGGAGATGACAAGCGCGAGAACTTTCGCAAAGTTGGTGTTGATACCCTGTGCCCGTGACATGTTCGGATTGCATCCGGTCGCACGGATCGTAAAGCCCTGTTCTGTTCCGAAATACCAGTAGAGTACGCCGATGATCACGACCAGGAAAAGGATCGTGGTCACAATGGCAGCCGGGATATAACGAAGTGAAACAACGAGGTTATACTTGTCAACGCTGACAGCCTGATTGGAACGTCCCATGATGTTCATGTTGACGGAGTAAAGCGCAATCTGCGTCAGGATTCCGGATAGGATATCCGGGATGCCGAGAACCGTATGTAAGATACCGGTAACCAGTCCGGCGAGCATGCCTGCCGCGAAAGCGAAGATCAATGCGACAGATGGAGGAAAACCATTCAGGATCAGCATGACCGCGACCGCGCCGCCGGTACCTAAAGTACCGTCTACGGTAAGGTCGGCAAAATTTAAGATCTTAAAAGTAATATAAACGCCGAGTGCCATGATGCCCCAGATCAGTCCCTGTGCGACCGAACCTGGCATGGCGCGGAAAAGTGATAATACATTCATAATATTCCCTCTATTCTTCGGTTGATAATTTTACATAATCGTCCGGAATGGTGATACCGAGCGCGTCAGCAACGTCCGCATTGTATTCTTTGGTAGTTGCGCTTGCGTATTCGATCTCCATAGTTCCAGGATCTTTGCCGTTTACAAGGATTTCATATGCCATTTCACCAGCTGCCTGACCGATATCGTAGTAGCTGATGGAGAGTGTTGCGAGCGCACCCTGGCAGATACCTTCTTCTCCGGCGATGACCGGGATGCCTGCCGGAACAGTGACGTTTTTGATGATATCAACATTGGCAGCCATGGTGTTGTCGGTCGGAACATACAGGCAGTCGCATTCAGATACGGCTTTGGTCACAACGGATTGGATCTCGTTGGAGTCTGCAGCGGAGTATTCCTTGTATGCAATGCCGTCTTTTTCCAGAGCGGCTTCGATCTGATTTGCCTGGAAAACAGAGTTTGCTTCCGCGGAGCAGTATACGATGCCGACCTGTGTGACATCCGGAACCAGTTCTTTGATCATGGCTTCCTGCTGGTCGAGCGGAGCGAGATCGGAAGTACCTGTGATGTTGGTGCCGGAAGTTCCGTTCCAGTCATCCGCGTTTAATGCGGTTGCATAGTCCGTGATGGAAGTTCCGACGATCGGAATGCTGTTGGTAGCCGCGGATGCAGCCTGCAGAGATGCGGTTGCGTTTGCGAGGATCAGGTCTACATTGTCGGAAACAAAACCGGTACAGATCGTAGCGCAGTTGGTTTCCTCGCCCTGTGCGTTCTGCACATCAAACACAACGTTATTTTCTCCGAGCTTATCCTTTAAAGCATCCTGAAAGCCCTGGGTAGCGGCGTCGAGCGCTTCGTGTTCAACGAGCTGACATACACCGATGTGGTAGACTTTTCCGTCGGTTCCTGCTTCGGTGGAAGATGCTGAACCGGAAGCGGTCTGGGTGGATGAAGCGTTTCCGCAGCCCACAAGTCCGAGTACCATGGCAGTCGCCATGAGTGTGGATAATAATTTCTTTTTCATAAAAATGCCCCTCCTGTTATCTTTATCGGTTTAACCTTTTTTAACTTTTAAGTTTTAAAGTAATAAACACCATAAATTATAGAGACAGGGCAAATCAAAGTCAATCCCCAAATGCGGATGGACAGCGGAATTTTCAGGAAAATTTAAGAAAAATATAATGGTATTTCGACAGAGCCTGTGCTATGATTTGAAACGCAAAGAGAGAAGAAAGGCAGAATCATAAAAAAGAGAATCGAAGAATGGATCAAAGATATCCTGTTTCCGCGCAGATGCCCGGTTTGCGATGAGGTACTTCCGGTTGTGGCAGCCTGGGAGGAGTCACGCCTGATCTGTCCGGGATGCAGCGCGAAGATAGAGCGGATACAGGAGCCTTTGTGTAAAAAGTGCGGGAAACCGCTGGATGATGAAAAAAGGGAACTCTGCACAGACTGTAAGAAGAAAAAACACGAATTTGAGCAGGGAAAGGCGGTTTTTGTATACAGCGGCGGCATAAGGGAGTCGCTGTACCGGTTCAAATACAGTAACCGGAGAGAGTACGCGGACTTTTACGGAGAGGAAGCGCTGCGCCGTTATGAAAAATGGATATTAAATAAGAAGATACAGGTTATCATCCCGATTCCGCTGCACAAAAAGAGACAGCGCGGACGCGGGTACAATCAGGCGGAACTGTTCGCCCGGGTGATCGGGGCGAGACTGGGGATCCCGGTATGCACCGATCTGATGATCCGGGAGAAAAATACAGTCCCGCAAAAGGAACTAAATGAGGCAGAAAGAAAAAATAATCTGAAAAATGCTTTTAAAATTACGAAAAATATAGTACACTTATCCTATATCTTATTAGTGGACGATATTTATACCACTGGAAGCACGATAGACGCCGCCGCCCTGGCATTAAAAAAGGCGGGCGGAACGCATATATATTTTATCTGCGTCAGCAGCGGCAGAGGATTTTAGGAGGCAGTTTACTATGGAAGTAAGAAATTGTAAAGGATGCGGAAGATTATTCAATTACCTTGGAGGACCGCCATTGTGCCCGGCATGTGTCGCAGACCTGGAAAAAAAATTCGTGGAAGTCAAAGAGTACATCCGCAATAACCCACAGGCATCCGTGAATCAGGTCTCTGAGGACAATGATGTGTCCACAAAGCAGATCAAGCAGTGGATCCGTGAGGAGCGCCTTGCGTTTACAGACGATTCACCGGTTGGAATTGAGTGTGAGAACTGTGGAGCGATGATCAAAACCGGACGTTTTTGCGATGCCTGCAAATCAAAGCTTCAGAACAATCTTATGAGCGCGATCGACAAGCCTAAGAAAGTAGAACCGAAGAAACCAGTGCGTGATGGCGAGAGAATGCGTTTCCTCGAAAAATAAGAAATACAGAAAATAAGCTGCCGTTTTTTGACGGCAGTTTTTTTTGTGGATTTTGGCAAAAAACTTTTCAAGGGATTTATACTATGCTATAATGAAAGCAATGCTTATAAGATGGGGTGGACTATGATCGACGAAGAACGCGTGAAACAAATGACAAAGATGGCAATATATGAGGAGGGCGAAGGGAAGCAGTATGTGCCGATGACACAGTACTTTCGCCATGATTATGTTGGTAAGGAAATGGTAAAAAGTGTGATCCTTGGGACATTTGCTTTTGCACTGTTTGTGGTCATTTATCTGTCCTGTGAGATGGAAAATCTGATGGAGAATATCAACAGCATCGACCTGGTCGGTTTTGTGACGGGTATTCTTGTGAAATACGGAATTTTTATGGCAGCCTACCTGCTTGTCACCTATGTGGTCTATAATGTCCGTTACAGTGTGGGACGAAAGCATGTAAAGCAGTTCTACACGCATGTGAAGAAGGTGAATAAGATCTATGAGCAGGAAGAAAAATAAAAATTCTGCCGATTAGGAGGATAATACATGGAAACCTTACTGGAGTTGAAGGACAGACTGAAGAACTTTTACAGCAAGTATGAGATCTATATGATGCCGGTGCTCAAATTCGTGCTGGCGTTCGTGCTGTTCTTTGTGATCAATAAAAATATCGGGTTTATGGAACGCCTGGACAGTCTGCCGGTCATTTTGATACTGGCGCTGCTCTGTTCGATTCTTTCCCCGAATATGATGGTGCTGTTTGCGGTTGTGCTGACATTGCTTCATCTGTACGCACTTTCCAAAGAAGTGTTTTTGACCGGGGCGGTATTGTTTTTGATACTGGCACTGCTATATTTCCGCTTTGCGCCGAAGGAAGGTTATCTTGCGGTGATGACACCGATCTGCTTCGTTTTCCGCATCCCGTATGTGATGCCGCTGACAGAGGGACTGCTGTTTCAGCCGTACGCAATGTTTTCGGTGGTGTGCGGAACGGTTGTTTATTATTTTTTAGACGGAGTAAAGATGAATAAAGCGGTTTTGGGCGGTGTGACAGAAGATGACACGATGACCTCGAAATTTGCCGCTTCGATCAATCAACTGATCGGAAATAAAGAGATGTATCTGGTGCTCGCGGCGTTTCTTCTGACGATGCTTGTGGTTTATCTGATCCGCAGAATGAGCATAGACCACGCGTGGACGATCGCGATCGTAGTCGGGATTTTGATGGAGTTTTCCATTTTGTTTGCGGGATATATGTTCCTTGCGATCAGTGGAAAGACCATTGCCCTGACGGTGGGAAGCGCGGTTTCGGCGCTGATCGCATTTGCCTTAAAATTCCTGTTTTTCCATGTGGATTATATGCGGACCGAGCGGGTGCAGTTTGAGGATGATGAGTATTATTACTATGTAAAGGCGGTTCCGAAGATCTCGGTGACCCAGTCCAAAAAACAGGTGAAAAAATTTGCGGGAAAAACATCCGCTCAGGATCATGCGCGAAGAGAGCGCATAACAAGAGAACAGCTTGCAAAAGATATGGATATTGACAGGGAACTGTTAAAATAGGCAGACAAAAAGACGGAAGGAAGTGAGACTGCATGCAGAACATGGTGGGCGTTTTGGGAGCGTTCAAAGAAAAATATCTGGCGTGGATGAACCTGCCGAGCATCACAAAGACCGATATTATAGAAATCATCATTATTGCGTTTCTGATTTATCATGTCATGCTGTGGTTTAAAAATACGAGAGCGTGGACCTTATTTAAGGGACTGATCGTAATACTGGTATTTGTCTTTGTGGCGGCACTGTTTCAGATGAACACGATCCTGTGGATCGCCGGAAAGGCATTTAATGTCGGCATCGTGGCACTGGTTGTTGTGTTCCAGCCGGAGCTCAGAAAAGCCCTCGAAGACCTTGGACGCAAGAATTTTGTGTCGTCGATCGTCTCTATTGATTTTTCAAGAGGCAGCGAGGAAAAGTTCAGTGAGCGTACGGTCAATGAACTGGTCAAGGCGTGCTACGAGATGGGAAAGGTAAAAACAGGAGCGCTCATTGTCATTGAAAACGATGTTTCGCTGGCGGAATATGAGAGAACCGGCATTGCGCTGGATTCGATCCTGACCAGCCAGCTTCTGATCAATATATTCGAAAAAAATACGCCGCTTCACGATGGCGCGATCATTGTGCGGGGAGACCGTGTGGTATCGGCGACCTGCTATCTGCCGCTTTCTGACAATATGGAGCTGAGCAAGGAGCTTGGAACCAGACACCGGGCGGCGGTCGGGATCAGCGAAGTGAGCGATTCCCTTACCATTGTCGTGTCCGAGGAGACCGGAAAGGTGTCGATCGCGACACAGGGTGTGCTCTACCGCAATGTGGACGCGGATTTCCTGCGCAGTAAGCTGGATTTCCTGCGCAAGCACGACATAGAGACAAACGGAGGACTGGATCTGTTGAAAAGGAGGCTGAAGAATGCTAAAAAAATTCGGCAGCGTGGTAACAAATAATTTTGGCCTTAAAGTATTATCGATCATATTTGCGATCATTATGTGGCTGGTCGTGGTCAATATCGACGATCCCAAGATAACAAAGACCTTTACGACAACGGTTTCAATTACCAACGAATCCGCGATCAGTGATATGGGAAAATATTATGAAGTTGTAGATGGAAAAAATACGGTGACATTTGCGGTTTCGGCGAAGCGCTCCCTGATCGAGGATCTGAGCGGATCGGATTTCAAAGCGGTTGCGGACATGAGCTTGATCGAAGATTTAAGCCGGGTTCCGATTGAAATATCGGCACTTCATTATACCAACCAGATTTCGATCATTACGAGAAATCAGTATCTGGATGTCACGGTCGGCAATCTTCAGACGCAGTCGTTTATCATTGTTCCAAGAGATTCCGGTACACCGGCGAGTGGTTCTGTGGTGGGAAGTGTCAGCGTTTCTCCAAACGTGTTAAAGGTATCCGGACCGGCGGAGATCGTATCGACGATCGACAAGGTGACGGCAACGATCGATGTCTCCAATATGTCCATGGATATTTCGGATAATGTGATACCGAAGCTCTATGACAGTGGCGGCGCGGAGATCGATACGACCAATCTTTCGATGAATCTTTCAACGGTGACAGTCAGTGCGGAAATATTAAATACAAAAGAGGTCGGATTGAACTTCCAGACGACGGGAAAACCGGCGGATGGCTATCAGCTGACGAGCGTATCGTACGAACCGGAAACGGTACAGGTAAAGGGCGCGGCGGAAGATTTGAAAAAACTGGATATGATCACGATCCCGAAGGACGTTTTGGATATCAGCGATGCCGAGGGAGATATCACAAAGACGGTGGATATCAGTTCTTATCTGCCGGACGGCGTGGAACTGGTGGATACTGCGGCAAAAGATATTTCTGTCACGGTTGAGATCGAGCAGGCATCCACAAAGGTATTTGACATGCCGGTTGCCAATATCACGGTAAACAACCTGAAATCCGGGTATGAAGCCGAATTTGAAGGAAATACAGTGAAAGTGATCATTGCCGGATTTGCGTCGGATCTAAACGACCTTGACGCGTCAAAACTGACCGGTACCATAGATGCGAGCGGATTAAAAGAAGGGGAACATACACTTACCTTAAAGCTGGATCTGCCGGATCAGTATTCTGCGTCAGGTACGCAGACGGCGACATTTCATATTGTAAAGAAGTAAAGAAAAGAAATAAAAAGATAGCTGGAGGAAAAAAGATGGCTAGAATGTTTGGAACGGATGGCGTAAGAGGCGTTGCCGGATCGGAGCTTACGATCGAACTTGCGACTCAGCTTGGTCAGGCGGGGGCATATGTGCTGACAAAGGAGCAGGAACATCAGCCGACGATCATTGTGGGCTGTGATACAAGAATCTCAGGGGGAATGCTGGCGAGCGCGCTGATGGCAGGAATCTGTTCTGTGGGCGCAAATGCGATATATGTGGGCGTGGTTCCGACACCGGCGATCGCGTATCTCACAAGAAAACACAAAGTGGATGCCGGAGTTGTGATATCCGCTTCCCACAATCCAATGGAATTTAACGGGATCAAATTTTTCAACGGAGACGGTTACAAGCTGTCGGATGCGTTGGAGGACGAGATCGAGGCACTGATACGCAGCAATATGGACGGCGTGACACTGCCGACCGGTTCCGGCGTGGGACGCATCGACTACCGGTTTGACCTCAGGGATGAATATGTGGAGTTCATGAAAAAATGTGTTCCGGTCGATCTGAAAGGCTTAAAAATCGTTGTGGACTGTGCGGAAGGCGCTTCCTATTACACCTCCGTGCGCACGTTAGAGGACCTCGGGGCGAATCTGATCCCGATCCATATCACACCGGATGGAACGAACATCAATGCAAACTGCGGATCCACACATATGGATGAGCTGCAGGCGAGAGTGGTCTATGAGAAAGCGGATCTCGGGATCGCGTTTGACGGGGATGCGGATCGTATGCTCGCGGTAGACGAAAATGGTAAGATGGTAGACGGTGACCAGCTGATGGCGATCTGTGGAAATTACATGAAAGAGAAAGGCACATTAAAGAAAAACACGATCGTTGTAACGGTTATGACAAACCTTGGATTCACCCTGATGGGAGAAGAAAAGGGTATTCATGTCGAAAAGACCAGGGTCGGAGACCGTTATGTGCTTGAAAATATGCTGCAGAACGGCTATAATATCGGCGGTGAACAATCCGGGCATATCATTTTCCTGGACGATAACACGACAGGAGACGGACTGCTCAGTGCACTGCATCTGCTGCAGGTCATGGTTGAAACCGGAAGAAAGCTGTCTGATCTGGCGGCTGTGATGGAAGTGCTTC
This sequence comes from Roseburia yibonii, assembly GCF_014297335.1. NCBI lineage: Bacteria > Bacillati > Bacillota > Clostridia > Lachnospirales > Lachnospiraceae > Roseburia > Roseburia yibonii. The sequence continues at coordinate 418,038 of NZ_JACOQH010000001.1, read as the reverse complement.
CACAGGCGCTTGTGAATGCAAAGGTACCAAATCATAAAAAAGATAAATTCATGGAGTATGCGGAGATCTCAGATGCCATAAAAAAAGTGGAGGAGAGATTTGGAGGAGAAGGCCGGGTGCTGATCCGTCCGTCCGGAACCGAACCGTTAGTCCGTGTTATGATAGAAGGAAAAAATCAGGAAGAAATTGACAGTGAGGCGAAAAAACTGGCAGATCTGATCACAAAGATCATGTTATAGCAAATTGGAGGTTAGAACGTAAATATGGTAAGCAAGAAAGTTAAGGTGACAAATCCGACCGGACTGCACTTGAGACCGGCTGGTATTTTATGCAAAGAAGCAATGCAGTATAAATCCCGCATTACGTTTTCATATCGCGAAAACATGACAGCGAACGCAAAGAGTGTGCTCAGCGTACTCGGTGCGTGCGTAAAATCAGGGGACGAAATAGAATTTACCTGCGAGGGCGAGGATGAAGAAGCAGCACTTCAGGCAATGGTAGATGCAGTAAACAGTGGATTGGGAGAATAGACGATTATGATGAATTTTAAAAAGTACAAACGTGTGCCGGTACTGGACTATCCGAATCGGGAGTGGCCGGACAAAGAAATTAAAAAAGCACCGGCATGGTGCAGCGTGGATCTGCGTGACGGAAATCAGGCACTGATCGATCCGATGACGGTAGATGAAAAGATCGAGATGTTTCAGCTTTTATTAAAACTGGGATTCAAGGAGATCGAGATCGGTTTCCCGGCAGCGTCCCAGATCGAATATGATTTCCTGCGCAAACTTGTAGAGGAAAACATGATACCGGATGATGTTACCGTCCAGGTGCTGACACAGTGCAGAGAGCACCTGATCGACCGCACGTTTGAAGCAATCGAAGGCATCAAAAATGTGATCGTACATATTTACAACTCCACCTCAGTGCTTCAGCGCGACGTGGTATTCCATATGGACAAAGAGGCGATCAAGCAGATCGCGATCGATGGCACCAATATGGTAAAAGAGCGGATGAAAAACTGTGAGGGTAACATCACACTGGAATATTCTCCGGAGAGCTTTACCGGAACAGAAATGGAATTTGCGCTGGATATCTGCAACGCGGTACAAAAAACGTGGGATCACGCGAATGACAACAAGATCATCTTCAATCTGCCGGCGACGGTTGAAATGACCACACCGAATGTTTACGCAGATCAGATCGAGTGGATGAATAAACATTTTGAGGACAGAGATAATATTATCTTGAGTGTACATCCGCATAATGACAGAGGAACCGGTGTGGCGGCAACAGAGCTTGCGCTGCTTGCAGGGGCTGACCGCGTAGAAGGCACGCTTTTTGGAAACGGCGAGCGCACCGGAAATGTGGATATCTTAACACTTGCATACAATATGTTTTCCCAGGGGATCAATCCGGGTCTGGAACTCGGGGACATCAATGAGATCCGTGAGGTGTATGAACGCTGCTGCAAGATGAAAGTCGGCATGCGCCATCCGTATGCGGGAAAACTGGTATTCACCGCATTTTCCGGCTCACATCAGGATGCGATCAACAAAGGAATCCATGCGATGAACAAGCGTGGAGACGGTATCTGGGAAGTACCGTATCTGCCGATCGATCCGTCCGATCTCGGAAGACAGTACGAGCCGATCGTGCGTATCAACAGCCAGTCCGGCAAGGGCGGTGTGGCATTTGTCATGGATGCGGCATATGGCTACAAGCTGCCGAAAGAGATGCAGCGTGAGTTCGCGGACGTGATCCAGAAGATCTCCGAAAAACAGGGCGAGGTTTCCCCGTCTACGATCATGGATAAATTCAGAGAAGAATATTTAGACGCGGAAGAACCGTTTGCTTTTATCCGGGCAAAAGTAGAAGAGCCGGAAGAAGAAGGAGAGACCCGTGTTACCCTGCGTTTCCGCTACAAAGGAGAGGAAATGCTTGCGGAGGCAGAAGGAAACGGACCGATCAATGCGGCGATTCAGGCGATCCGTGGAAAAGTCCCGAGCGTGGACGTACATGTGCTCAACTATTCCGAGCATGCACTGAGCGAAGGCTCCGAGGCGAAAGCAGCGGCTTACATACAGATGGAGGATGCAAAGAGCGGCAGGATCACATTTGGTGTCGGCGTAAGCTCTAATATCACAAGAGCCTCCATACGGGGAATGTTCAGCGCACTGAACAGACTTTCAAGATAAGGAGTTATCATTTATGAATAAGTTGCTTCAGAAAGTAAAAGAGAATCTGAATCTGAAAGTCATTCTCGGATTTGTGGTCATGACTGTGATCTTCATGGTGGGAAGATCGGTCGTTTATGTGAATGAGATCGAACCGCGGCGTGAAGATGTATACACGGCGGATGTCATTTCTGGTGATAAAAAGGGAACCATGCTGCCTTTGAAAGAAGGCATGACCGTCACACAGACTTTTGTGTATCCGCAGGATCAGATGATGGCGGTCGGCGTGGAATTGTATTCGGACGCATACAAAAACAAAGGTGAGTTCTCTATGAAAGTGTATGACATGGAGACAAATGAGCTTCTGGGAGAAGATACCTTTGACGCGTCCCAGCTGACAGATATGAGAGCAGCAGCGATCGATGACGTGTCCTACTTTAACGTGGGGACGCCGAACGATATCTCAGGCAATGAGAACCGGTATATGCGCATCGAATTTTCGGTAGTATCACTTTCCGAGAAATCCAGCGTATATCTTTACGCAAACGGAAATACAAAATATAATCAGGCGCAGGTCACCGGGGCGGACACAGAAGATCCGCTCAACATAGTAGTGCGTGGATACTGCTATCATTACGGTTACTGGGCGGAGTTCTTTAAATGGGGAACCAATGTCATTTACTTTATGCTGGCTGGCTGCTATATCCTGATCATGGTATTCCGCGCAAAACCGCATCAGATCTTTGTGATCGCGGGAACCTGTATGGCACTTTGCTATGCGTTTCTGCTTCCACCGGGAACAGTTCCGGATGAGATCGGTCATATTGAGACGACCTACTACTATTCCAATAAGCTGCTGGGGATCGAAGAACCGGATGCGGAATCAATCTATGTGAGAAAAACGGACCAGGAAGCGATCGGAAAATTACAGACAACACCAACATTAAAAGAATACAATTATTTTATCTTAAATATCACACACCGGTCGGATGATACCAAACTGGTCAAGATCGACGCGACCAAGGGATCGGATAACTGGCTGCTCTATGCACCGGCGATACTGGGTGTGACGGCGGGCAGGCTGATCGGATTAAACGGTATCACAACACTGTACGCGGGACGCTTTTTTATGATGTTTGTATATCTGATATTCGCGTTTTTCGCGATCAAGCGGGTTCCGGTCGGCAAGGCTGCGATGTTTATTATCGTTCTGTCGCCGATGTTCATACAGCAGAGCTGTTCATATTCGTATGACGCGATGCCGATTGAACTTACGACCCTGTTCGTGGCGGAACTGTTTTCTGTTCTGTATGAAGACCGGAAGATTAAAAAACGTGATATCATCATACTTTCGGCACTTGCGTTTGTGATCGCCTCGTGTAAGGCGGGTACTTATATTCCGGAATGTCTGCTTTTGTTCCTGATCCCGAAGGAAAAATATGAGAGCGAAAAGCAGTGCAGGAGAATGCGGATCGGTTTTCTTGTCGTGATGATCCTGGGGTTTTTGATCAACAGTATTCCGTATCTTATGATGGTACTTGGAATTACAGAGGCAACAACGGAATTACAGCAGTATTCCAATTCGCTGAACTGTTATACGGTTTCGGACGTACTGTTCAATCCGGGCAATACGGTGCGCGTACTGATCACGACATTTCTGCAGTACATTGATTTTTATTTTGAAGGCAGTTTTGCCGGACCGCTTGGATGGCTCAATATCGGGATCAATCCAATGTGGGGATACCTGATGGCGGGACTGATGCTGCTTGGTTTGACGGCAGTAAAAGATGAGCCGGAATATATCACGAAAAAACAGAGAGTATGGATCGCCCTGGCGCTTCTTGCCACAGTTGCGATGGTGACAGCGGCAATGTTTGTTTCCTGGACCGGAAAAGGAAGTACCACGATCAGCGGTATACAGGGACGTTATTTTACGCCGATCCTGTTTTACTTTTTCTTTTTGTTCCGTGGGAAATTTATAAAAATAGCACATAATGTGGATAATGCTATCATGTATTTTGGAATAGCGTTGAACGTTATTGTGATAAGCAATATATTGTCAAGTACTCAGACTGTAATGTAAGGAGAAAAAACTATGAAGAAGATTTTGGTGACAGGCTGTAATGGACAGCTTGGTCGTGCAATCAATAAGGAATACGCGGGAGAATCTGTGGAGATCATCAATACCGACGTGGCTGCAGGAGATCACATTGTAGCGTGCGATATTACAAGTATTGATGAAGTGATGAAACTGGCAAGAGAGAAAAAGCCGGATGTCATCATCAACTGCGCGGCACACACCAACGTGGATAAGTGTGAGGAACAGTGGGAACTGGCTTATAAGATCAATGCGATCGGTCCTAGAAATTTAAGTATTGCGGCAACGGAAGTAGGAGCTAAACTGGTCCATGTATCTACCGATTATGTGTTTGCGGGAGATGGAACCCGTCCCTATGTGGAATATGACACACCGGCACCGATCAGTGCTTACGGAAGAAGCAAATACGAAGGTGAAAAATTCGTACAGCAGTTTGCAAACCGCTATTTTATTGTGCGTACCGCATGGCTTTACGGGGACGGAAAGAACTTTGTAAAGACAATGTTAAAACTGTCAGAGACACATGATGAACTCTTTGTTGTAGATGATCAGGTAGGATCACCGACAAGTGCGGTGGAACTGGCAAAAATGATCCACTTCCTGGAGCCAACAGAAAATTACGGTCTGTTCCATGCAACCTGTGAGGGAGATACCAACTGGGCGGATTTTACGGAAGAGATCTTTAAGAGAGCCGGCATCAGGACAAAAGTAAATCATGTGACATCCGAGGAATATGCGAGAATGAATCCGGCATCCGCAAAGCGCCCGGCCTACTCGATCCTTGAAGACTTCATGCTCAAGCTGACAACGGATTACCGTATGGCAGACTGGCACGATGCACTCGATGTTTATATGAAAGAAATGGGGTATTAGGATGGAACCGCTGGTAAGCATATGTATTCCTGCATATAACAATGCAGCGTACATCAAAGATACGATCGATTCCATATTGAACCAGACCTATAAAAATCTGGAGCTGGTCATCGTAGATGACAAGTCGAAGGACGATACGGTAGCGGTCATAAAGAGCATACCGGATGAGAGAATCCGGCTTTATGAAAATGAAAAGAACCTCGGCATGTCGGGTAACTGGAACCACTGCCTGGAACTCTGCAAGGGAGAATACATCAAGCTGATCTGCGCGGATGATATGCTGGCGCCGGATGCGATAGAAAAGGAAGCGCGGGCGCTGACCGAGCATCCGGATGTGGTTATGGCGGAGAGCGATACTAGGCTGGTCGATCTGAACGGAAAGTACAAAGGATGGTACCGCAGATACCGCACGAAGGGCGTGGAGAGCGGAAAGAAGATTGCGAGAAAAGGGTTCTTTTCCCAGAATTATTTCGGCGCGCCGCTCGCGAACATGTTCCGGAAGAGTGTGCTGGATGAAGTCCACGGATTTGATACGAACTACTATTATATTCTGGATTACGATCTCTGGGTGCGCATAGCGTGCCTTGGAAATGTATATATTATACATGAACCGCTGAATTTTTTCCGGGTGCGGAACGATTCCAATACCGGAGAGGTCATGGCGGGGGATAAGACGGAAACTTATGTGAAGGAACACCGGTATCTGGTGGAAAAACACGCGAAAGAGCTCCATATGTCAAAAGTTGAAGTGGAACTGAGCGTTTTGATCCGCAGACTCCGCAACTTCGCGGGTTCTGTTTATCTGAAGCTTTTTGTACATGACTAACATTCTTGGATGGAAGAGGGATGCATGAAAAAACTGGCGATCATTCCGGCATACAATGAGATGGGGAATATAGAGAAGACAGTAAACGATATCAGAGAGAATGCAAAGAGTTTTGACTATATCGTGATCGATGACTGCTCGACCGATGATACCGCAAAGATCTGTGAGGAGCAGGGATTTTCGTTTATCAGTCTGCCGACCAATCTCGGGATCGGCGGCAGTGTACAGACCGGATATCTCTACGCGGTCAAACATGGCTATGAGATCGCGGTTCAGTTTGACGGGGATGGACAGCATAATGCGTCTTATCTCGAAGAAATGGCAGAATACTTAAAAGAACATGACCTCGATATGCTGATCGGTTCACGCTATATCAAATGCCAGGGCTTCCAGTCTTCCTTTGCGAGAAGAATGGGCATCCGCTATTTTACATTTCTGATCCGGCTGCTCACCGGAAAGCGGATCACCGATCCAACCTCAGGTATGCGCATGGTAAATGAGCGGACCATGGAGCTGTTTGCCAGAAAGTATCCGAGAGCTTTTCCGGAGCCGGAGAGCCTTACGATGATCTTAAAGCGCAGATACCGGGTGGAAGAGATACCGGTGATCATGAATGAACGGAAAACGGGAAAATCATCCATTTCCTTAAAAAAATCCGTGGAATATATGTTTCAGGTGACGATGGCAGTGATCCGCGCAGCCTTTCAGTGACAGGAGGAAAACGCATGAAGAATGAAAAACTGGTAAACCGTGTGTTGATCGTGCTCATCATTGCGCTGACAGCGGCGGCTGTCCGGATGATGCTTCGCATTTCAAGACTGGAAAAACAGGAGAAATGGCTTGCCCAACGCGTGGCACTTCTTAACGAAAAAACGCGCCATTGAACATTTGTAAGTAATATGTTATAATAAAAAAACTTGAAAATTAAGGAGGAAGTACTAAATGAGAACTTATTTAGTAACGGGAGGAGCCGGATTTATCGGTTCAAACTACATTCACTACATGTTTCGCAAATATGACAATGAGATTCGTATCATCAATGTCGATGCGCTGACATATGCAGGCAATCTGGAAAATTTAAAAGACATTGAAAATAGAGACAATTATACATTCATCCGCGCGGATATCACGGACAAAGAGGCGATCACAAAGATCTTTACCGAAAATGATATTGACCGCGTGGTACATTTTGCTGCAGAAAGCCATGTAGACCGCAGTATCAAGCATCCGGAAGTATTTGTAAATACAAACGTACTTGGTACCGCTGTTATGTTAAACTGCGCAAAGGCAGCATGGGAGCTTCCGGACGGCAGCTTCAGGGAAGGAAAGAAATTCCTTCATGTATCTACCGATGAAGTATACGGTTCTCTGCCGGATGATGGTACAAGCTATTTCTATGAGACAACACCATATTCTCCGCACAGCCCGTACTCTGCGAGCAAGGCATCTTCTGATCTGTTGGTAAAGGCATATGTTGACACATATCATTTCCCGGCAAACATCACAAACTGCTCAAACAACTACGGACCTTACCAGTTCCCGGAAAAACTGATCCCGCTTATCATCAACAACGCACTGCAGGGCAAGAAGCTTCCGGTATACGGTGACGGTATGAACATCCGTGACTGGTTATATGTAGATGACCATGCAAAGGGAATCGACATGGTACAGGAGAACGGACGCCTGGGCGAGACCTACAACATCGGTGGACATAACGAAAAACGCAATATCGAGATCATCAATATCATCTTAGATACCTTACAGGAGATCCTGCCGGATGATGACCCGCGCAAGAAGAATGTAAGCAAAGATCTCATTACTTATGTAGAAGACCGTAAAGGACATGACAGACGCTACGCGATCGCTCCGGACAAGATCAAAGCTGAGATCGGCTGGGAACCGGAGACTATGTTTGCGGAAGGTATCAAAAAGACGATCCGCTGGTATCTGGATCATGAAGACTGGATGAAGAATGTAACAAGCGGTGACTACCAGAAGTACTATACCGATATGTATGAAGGACGCTAAGCAGCCAAGAAAAATGGGGAGCGTACAGATGGAGGAAACAAATGGCTAAGAAAAAAATTCTGGTAACAGGAGCAAACGGATATATTGGAAGACATGTGGTCACAGCTTTACTGGACATGGGCTGTGAAGTCATTGCGTCAGACTTCGCTTTTGACGGTGTGGATGAACGCGCGATCCGCAATGAAACACCAATCTTTAGTGATGATCCGGAGCTCTTTGACAAAATGGGCAGACCGGATGCCTGTATACACATGGCCTGGCGCAACGGATTTCAGCACAATGCCGAGACACATATCACAGATCTGCCAAACCACTATCTGTTTTTAAAGAACATGATGGAGGGCGGATTAAAGCAGGTCGCAGTCATGGGTACCATGCATGAGATCGGTTACTGGGAAGGCGCGATCACAGAAAACACGCCGGCAAACCCGATCTCCTTATACGGGATCGCGAAAAACGCGCTGCGTCAGATCACGATACAGCTCGCAAAGGAGAAGGGAGTTATTTTGCAGTGGCTTCGCGCATACTACATCCTCGGAGATGATTTAAAGAACAATTCGATCTTCTCCCGGATCGTGAAACTGGAACAGGAAGGAAGCCCTACGTTTCCATTTACTTCAGGAAAGAATAAATATGACTTTATCAATGTAGATGAACTCGCGGCACAGATATCTGCCGCAACCATCCAGACCGAAGTACAGGGGATCATCAACTGCTGTACCGGAAATCCGGTCTCACTGGCAGACAAGGTGGAAGAGTTTATCAAAGAAAAGAATTACAAGATCAGACCTGAGTATGGAGCTTTTCCGGACAGACCGTATGATTCACCGGGCGTCTGGGGAGATCCGGAAAAAATCAATCAGATTATGAAAAATTGTTAAAGCTGGAGGATGAGCAGATGAAAGGTATTATACTTGCCGGAGGTTCCGGTACAAGACTGTATCCATTGACAAAGGCAATATCAAAGCAGATCATGCCGGTCTATGACAAGCCGATGATCTATTATCCGTTATCAACACTGATGCTGGCGAACATCCGTGAAGTGTTGATTATTTCAACACCGCGTGATCTTCCGGTATTCAAGGAACTGCTTGGGGATGGATCCCAGCTTGGAATGGACATTCAGTATGCGGTACAGGAGAGCCCGAGAGGACTTGCGGACGCATTTATCATTGGTGCGGATTTCATCGGAAATGACGCAGTTGCGCTGGTGCTTGGAGACAATATCTTCTATGGACAGAGCTTCTCAAAAGTACTGCTTTCCGCATCAGACCGAGTGGAAAACGAAGGCGGAGCAACAATTTTCGGATATTATGTAAGAGATCCGCGTGAATACGGCGTGGTAGAATTCGATGAGAATGGAAAGGCACTTTCCATCGAAGAAAAACCGGAAAAACCGAAGTCTAATTATGCGGTTCCGGGACTGTACTTCTATGACAACAGTGTTGTGGAGATCGCGAAGAATGTAAAACCGTCCGCCCGTGGTGAGATCGAGATCACAAGTGTCAACAATGAATATTTACAGAGAGGAACACTTTCCGTAGAGACACTCGGACGTGGATTTGCATGGCTCGATACCGGAAACCATGACATGCTCCTTGCAGCTGCGGATTTTGTATCTGCGATCCAGAAACGTCAGGGCATGTATGTTTCCTGTATTGAAGAGATTGCGTTTAAACGCGGATTCATAGACAAAGAACAGTTGATCCAGTTGGCACAGCCGTTACTGAAGACCAATTATGGAAAGTACTTATTAGAAATTGCAGAAGGTTTATAAAGCTTGAAACTGTTCGCTGGGATTGGTAAAACTGCCATTATATGGCGTTTTGCCGGTTTCAGCGAAATTGTTATGTTTAGAATTAGAAAGAGAGGACATTGGAAATGGGAAAAATTAAAGTAACATCAGATTGCAACGGAATTGAAGGATTAAAGGTAATTGAGCCGGCAGTATTCGGAGATGCCAGAGGCTATTTCATGGAAACATACAACTACAACGATTTCAAAGAAGCAGGCATTGACTGTGAATTCGTACAGGACAACCAGTCTTCTTCCACCAAAGGTGTTTTAAGAGGACTTCATTTCCAGATCAATTTTCCGCAGGACAAGCTGGTTCGCGTGGTAAACGGAGAAGTATTTGACGTTGCGGTCGATTTGAGAAAAGGATCCAAGACCTTCGGAAAGTGGTACGGCGTGGTTCTTTCCGCAGAAAACAAAAAGCAGTTCTTTATCCCGAAGGATTTCGCACATGGATTTATCGTATTAAGTGATGAAGCAGAATTCTGCTACAAAGTAACGGACTTCTATCATCCGAATGATGAGGGCGGACTGATGTGGAATGATCCGGAGATCGGAGTGGAATGGCCGATGCCGGAAGGAATGACAGAGAAAGATCTGATCTTATCCGATAAGGACAAAGTACATCCTTCTTTCAGCGAGTATGTAAAGAACCAGAAGTAAGAGGTAGGCTATGAATAGCACAATAGAAAATTTCAAAAAATATAAGCCGCTGCTTTTCGAGCTGGTCAGCAGAGATCTGAAAACGAAATATCGCAGGTCCGTATTGGGAGTTCTCTGGACTGTTTTAAATCCGCTCGGAATGATGTTAGTTATGACGGTTGTATTTTCCACTGTTTTCCGTCAGAACATCGAGAATTTCCCGGTATACCTGATGTGTGGACAGCTGGTGTTTAACTTTTTTAATGAAGCAAGTAATATGGCAATGACATCTATTCTGGGAAATGCCTCACTGATCAAGAAGGTGTATGTCCCGAAGTATTTGTTCCCACTGTCCCGTGTGTGTTCAAGTCTGGTCAACATGCTGACATCCTTTATAGCGCTGATCATTGTTATCATTGTTACCCGGACACCGGTGACATGGACGATCATCACAGCGGTATTTCCGGTTTTGTATGTCAGTATGTTTGCGTTTGGTGTTGGACTTGTCCTTGCGACAGCAGTTGTGACATTCCGGGATCTGCAGCATCTGTATGGTGTTGTGATCACGGCATGGCTGTATCTGACACCGATCTTTTATCCGATTTCCATGCTGCCGGAGTCGATCGGACGCCTTATCAAGCTGAATCCGATCACGTCGTTTGTGGAATTGTTGCGTTATGCTGTTTTATATGACTCTCTTGCACCGTTAAAATATCATGCATATTCGATTGCCTGGTGCGTCCTTGTGGTAGGATTTGGGTTATACATTTTTAACAAGAAACAGGATAATTTTATTTTGAAATTGTAGGAGATACTTATGGAACAGGAAACAGTGATTGAAGTTAATGACGTATCACTTGAATTCAGATTGTACAAAGAAAAAGTAGACAGTATAAAAGAATACTGTATCAAATTCTTAAAGCACGAGCTGGCGTATGAGAATTTCTGGGCGTTAAAGAATGTCAGTTTTGATGTGAAACGTGGAGAGGCGGTCGGTCTGGTTGGAAAGAACGGCTCCGGAAAAAGTACGATGCTAAAGGTGATTGCGGGAGTTATCAAACCAACGTTTGGAACCGTGTCGGTAAAAGGCTCAGTCGCGCCTATGATCGAACTGGGTGCCGGATTTGACTCGGAACTGACTGCGAGAGAAAATATCTTCTTAAACGGAGCGATACTTGGTTATCCGAGAGAGCTTCTGGAAGAAGAAGCGGGACATATCATTGAGTTCGCTGAATTGGAAGATTTCGTGGATGTACCGATCAAAAACTATTCTTCCGGTATGATCACCCGTCTGGGATTTGCGATCGCGACAGTAACAATACCGGATATCCTGATCGTGGACGAGATCTTATCCGTGGGAGATTTCAAATTTCAGAATAAGTGTGAGGAACGTATCCAGGAGATGCGTGACAGAGGAACGACACTCCTTTTGGTATCCCACAGCACGGAACAGGTAAAGCGTATCTGTAACCGCGCGGTTCTGCTCAGAAAAGGAAACATGCTGCTTGAAGATGATGTAAACACGGTTTGTAATATATATACCAAAATGTAGGAAAAGGATTAACGATTATGATTTTAGATTCAGCAAATGCGAAAAGGCTCATTTTATACTTTATGTATGATAAAGACGGAATTGTGGATGACTATGTTCCGTATATGCTGCGTGAATTGAAGAAAAATTCGACAGAGATTCTGGTCGTATGTAACGGAAAGCTGACACGGGAAAGCCGTGAAAAACTGCAGGAAGTTACACCTAATGTTCTGGTCAGAGAAAATAAAGGTTTTGATGTCTGGGCGTATAAGACAGGACTTGAATATTACGGATGGGACAAGATCAGATCCTTTGACGAAGTGATTATGATGAACTTTACGATCATGGGACCGGTATATCCGTTAGAAGAGATGTTTAAAACCATGGATCAGAGAGATCTGGATTTCTGGGGCATCACGATGTTCCATGAATACAAGGAGGGGGATCCGTTTGGCACGATCCCATATGGTTATATCCCGAATCATATCCAGTCTCATTTTATCGCAGTGCGTAAACCGATGTTAAACAGCCTGGAATATCAGATGTACTGGGATCACATGCAGATGATCCATGATTACCGGGAAGCGGTCGGCTGTCATGAGGCAATATTTACAAAGAGATTTGCAGATGCTGGATTTAAATGGGATGTTTATGCGGATCTTGAACCGGATTACAACAATCATCCGATCCTCTGCGCGACAAAACGTATGCTGGAAGAGAAACGTTGTCCTATCTTTAAGAGACGTTCTTTTATGCAGAACTATGACAATATTCTGACAGATACGGTCGGCGAAAATGCGATCGAGACCTATAAATTTATCAAGGATCACACCGATTATGACGTGGACATGATCTGGCAGAATATTTTGCGACTGGAAAACCAGGCGGACATCAAGAAAAACATGCAGCTTAATTTTGTCCTTCCGGAAGACATTTCAAAACCGGTGGACGAGATCGTGAAAAAGAGAAAGATCGCTTTGGTGCTGCATTTCTATTTTGAAGATCTGGCAGACTATTGCCTGCATTATGCGCAGTCCATGCCACCGGAAGCGGACATTTATGTTACGACCGGTTCTGAGAAAAAGAAAGAGCTGATCGAGAAAACATTTTCTGTACTGCCGAATAAGGTAAAGGTGATCCTGATCGAGAACCGTGGACGTGATGTCAGTGCCCTGCTTGTAGGAACAAAGGATTTTATCATGGATTATGATTATGTGTGCTTTGTTCATGACAAGAAGGTCAAACAGTTAAAGCCGGATACGATCGGTGCCGGATTTTCCTACAAATGCTTTGAGAACTTACTGGCAAGCAGAGATTTTGTAAACAATGTACTTTGTGCGCTGGAAGAAAACCCGAGAGCCGGATTGCTTACGCCGCCGCCGCCAAATCATGGTGATTACTATATCACTGTTGGACTGGAGTGGGGCAAAAATTATAAGATCACAAAGAAACTGGCGAAGAAACTCGGAATTACTGTGCCGATCTCAAAGGATAAAGAACCGATCGCTCCGCTTGGAACCATGTTCTGGTTCCGCCCGAAGGCGATGAAGCTGCTTTTTGACCAGGATTGGGAATATACGGATTTCCCGCCGGAACCGAACAAGACTGATGGTACGCTGCTTCATGCAGTAGAACGCATTTACAGTTATGTGGTGCAGCAGGAGGGCTATTATCCGGGCTGGCTGTTTTCTGAAAAAGGCGCAAGAATTGAAGTGACCAATCTTCATCACATGCTGCGCAATTTGAACACGGTCGTATTTTACGAAGGATCCGGAGCCGGAAATGGCGAGGAAGTGATACGCAAAGCGAAGGTGGCTTTTCAGGAATGGCGTTATTTTTCCGGACTTGCCCCGGAAGATGTCGCGATGAGCGCGAAGCTGTATCTGAAAGAGGAAAATAAGGATTTCGATGAAAACGACACCTGTGTTACGGAATCTAAGATTACGGCAAAAGCAGAGTTTGTTTATGAAAAACTGAGTGAATTTGGAAAAGTCAAAGAACTTCGGTGGGATCCGGGAGAAAGAGCGGGAATCGTGATCAATGATTTTACCGTGACGGTATTTACCGAGGACGGAAAAGAGATTGTAAAGACGGTTGAAGATGTAGAAAGCTCGGCGATCGTTTTGGATAATGAACTTGTATTTGTCACAAAAGATCCGAAGGTCTTTATCACGCTGGATGAGCCGGTAGAGATCCGCAGTGTTGTGATCACGGCAAACGTACTGAGCAAGATCCCGCAGGAGTATATCGATCGTACCAGACAGAAATTTGAGATGCTGCGTCAGAAAGAGATCATGCTGCAGCACAAGGATCTTCAGCTTGAATCGATGCAGATATTACTGGATCATGCAAGAAGACCGATCAAACAGAAAATCATTGATAAGATATTAAGGAGAAATTAAAGAGAGGGATTAATATGCAGATAGCGGTATTTCTGGAAATAGACAAAGATCATGCGCCGAAATATATGGATGCATTTGAAACAAGATGCCGTCAGGCAGTCAAAGAACAGGCGTGGGTCATAGCTTCGAAAGAATATGCAGACAAACTGCCGGAAGAAGAAAAGGGAGATTACCTGAAGGTGATCCCGGAAGATATTCTGAAAGAAGTAGACGAGAATGTTGAACAGGCGGCGGATCGCGCGACATTGCTCGTTATTCAGCGGAATGAGAAATTTGAAAACTGGCTTTTGGAGCTTTTTGGGGAAGATGCGGCAGGTGCTGAGTCGATCCTCGCGAATGGAACCTATGGCAGTATAAAGCATGTGGCAGAAGAAAAACATATCGCGTTTTATGTGGAACAGAGCAGAAATAATGTGCAGAGCGGCGAAGATAAGAGCAGCTACTATCAGAACAAGGTGGAATTGCTGGAAAACAATCTTTCTGTTTTGAATGAGCGTTATAAAAACGTGAATGAGTCTTACTACAGTCTGCGTGAATATACGACCTCAACAGAGAATTACATGAAAAATCTGCAGGTGCATGCGACAGAACTGGACAATGAGCTGCAGGCAGTGACAGCAGAAAACGAGCAGTTAAAAGCCCAGGTGAAAGAGATCGAACAGATGCGCAAAGAAAACAAAACGACACTTGAATTATATCAGGGCGTATTAAAGGAACTGGATGAGAGAAAAGTGGAGGTGCTTGAGTTAAAGAGCAAGTATCACAGAAGATAGACGGGAGAAGCAGAGCATGAAAAAAGAAAGAATATTCTACCTTGACTTTGTGCGTGCGATCGCGGTGGTTCTGATCCTGATGACGCACTACAATGCGGTTTACCTGTATGCGGGACAGCCGGACAAGGTGTTTATTACAGCACAGATTGGAAATATTTACATCGGAAACTTTGGCGTATCGCTGTTCTTTATCATATCCGGAGCGGCGCTTATGTATGTATATGATGAAAAGTGTGAACTGATAAATTTTTACAAAAAACGCTTTTTGTCCATTTACCCGATGTTCTGGATCGCCTATTTTATCGCGTTCCTGTATCAGTTTTATGTCAACAAGGGAATCGACCTGACGGTGCCGAAACGCAATATCTTATTGACAATTTTGGGCTTTGACGGTTATTTCGCGGCGGTGATACCAACGTTTTACATTTTGGGCGAATGGTTTTTGGGCTGCATCATTTTGATCTATATTGTGTTTCCTTTGCTTCGGTATTTGATACGGACACATCCGGTGCTGCTTGCGGTCGTGGCAATGGTTCTGTATGTGATATTTTTATTGATTCCACGGCGGCTGAATCCGGTGGAAGTGCTGCCACTGCGTATCCCGGAGATCCTGTTTGGTATGTACTATATCAAATACATAAAAAAGATCAAGTGGCCGGTAGCGCTTGGCGCGCTGGCAGTCCTGGTGGTCAATACGATCGTGGCGCCGCAGTTTGATGTCACGATCCAGACGACGTATATCGGGATTTCCGCGTTTCTGGTGCTCGCGTTTATTTCGGATTATCTGGACTTCGCGGGGGTGCACCGGTGCTGTTCGGTGATCAGCAAATATTCCTACGCGGTTTTTCTGGTGCATCATGTCATTATCATGGCAATGATGGGAACCTTTGATCTCACACAGATCTCAAGGTTTTACAGCTATCTGCTGTTCCTTGCCTGCTGTGTCGTGATCGCGCTGTTCGCGAAACTGTTGTATGAACTGCATGGAGCAGTGATGAAAGAGATCTCTCTTTTCCATAAAAAATAGTAATAAGACCAGAAGTTGCTCTGGTCTTATTTGCTGTAAAATGGGAAATGGCGGAAAATGGCGCAAAACGGCTTGTGTGTAGTAAAATTTTGTAGTATTATTAAAATGTTTGGAGTAATGGGGAATGTAAAAAATACGATGAATGGAGAATATATGAAAGTAGTTATTTTAGCAGGTGGATTTGGTACAAGAATCAGTGAAGAGAGTTATCTGAAGCCGAAGCCGATGGTCGAAATCGGTGGAAAGCCGATTTTGTGGCATATTATGAAGTATTATTCGTCTTTTGGGTTTCATGAGTTTGTAATCTGCTGTGGATATAAGCAGCATGTGATCAAGGAATGGTTTGCGGATTATTATTTACATAACAGTGATATTACCTTTGATTTTTCACAGGATAATAAGATGACCGTTCATAATAATGTGGCAGAGCCATGGAAGGTTACCCTGATCGACACGGGATTAAATACAATGACCGGTGGACGTATCAAGCGGATCCGCGATTATGTCAATAATGAGCCGTTTATGCTTACATATGGCGATGGAGTGTCCGATGTGGATCTGAATGCATTGTTAAAGTTTCATCAGTCACACGGAAAGATCGCAACGATGACAGCAGTAAATATTGGTCAGCAGTTTGGCGTGATCGAGATCAATAAAGAAGGAACGATCGAGAAATTCCGTGAGAAGAATGAAGGAGACGGAAATGTGATCAATGCCGGCTATATGGTATTGAATCCGGAAATATTTGATTATATAGATGGAGATGACACTGTTTTTGAGAAAGCTCCGCTCGAACGGCTGGCGGCAGAAGGTCAGTTAAAGGCGTATATGCATCCAGGATTCTGGAAATGCATGGATACAAAGCGTGATAAAGATATGTTGGAAAAGATGATCCAGGAGAAACAGGCTCCGTGGATGGTATGGGAGAAATAAAAATGGCAGATTTAAGTTTTTACAAAGGAAAGAAGGTACTGATAACCGGGCATACCGGGTTTAAAGGATCCTGGCTTTGCAGGATCCTGGTTGGAGCCGGGGCTGAAGTGACGGGATATTCCCTGAGTGCTCCTACGGAGCCGAACCTGTTCGCACTGTGTGATGTGGAGGGACATATGAATTCAGTGATCGGTGATATCCGTGATCTGGATCATCTGGCAAAGGTGTTCGCGGATACACAGCCGGAGATCGTATTTCATCTGGCGGCACAGCCGATCGTCCGCGATTCTTACAAGGATCCGGTCTACACTTATGAGACGAATGTAATGGGAACGGTGAATATCTGTGAGTGTGTCCGCCGGAATTCCTGCGTAAAATCTTTTTTGAATGTCACGACAGATAAGGTGTACAAGAATAACGAGTGGGAATGGGGCTATCGTGAAAATGAACCGCTTGATGGTTACGATCCGTATTCGAACAGCAAATCCTGCTCGGAGCTTGTGACACACAGTTATATCAATTCCTTTTTTAACGATATGGAAGTCGCAGTGTCAACGGCACGCGCCGGTAATGTGATCGGAGGCGGGGACTTCGCGAATGACCGTATCATTCCGGACTGTGTGCGCGCGGCGGGAACAAAGACAGATATCATTGTACGCAACCCGCATTCGACAAGACCATATCAGCATGTATTAGAGCCGCTTGCAATCTATCTTGCGATCGCGGAGATGCAGTATCAGGATAAGAAATATGCGGGATTTTATAATGTGGGACCGGATGACCGCGACTGTATTACGACCGGGCAGCTGGTGGATCTGTTTTGCGCGAAATGGGGCGAGGACATGAAATGGGTAAACCGTTATGACGGAGGCCCTCATGAGGCGAATTTTCTGAAGCTGGATTGCTCGAAGATCAAACGCGTTTTCGGATGGAAACCGCGCTGGGGCGTGGAAGAGGCCATTGAAAAGACCGTAGAGTGGTCGAAGGTATATTTCACGAAGGGTGATATACCGGCGTGCATGGATGCACAGATCAAAGAATTTTTTGAATAAGGAGAGTATAAGATGTCTAAATGGACAAGTGAAGCGGAAGCAAGAAATCAGATCAAGGATCTGGTAAAAGATTATTATGAAGCGTTTAAAAAACCGGAACAGGAAAAAGAATTCAAACCGGGAGACCGTCTTTCCTATGCTTCCAGAGTATATGATGAAAAAGAAATGTGCAGTCTTGTTGATGCGGCACTGGATTTCTGGCTGACCACAGGAAGATTTTCAGATGAATTTGAAAAGAAATTCGCAGAGTGGATTGGCGTTAAATTCGCAAATCTGGTAAACAGTGGGTCTTCTGCAAATCTGATCGCGTTTATGGCACTGACAGCACCAGAACTTGGAGAACGCCAGATCAAAAAAGGCGATGAGATCATCACGGTAGCATGTGGATTCCCGACAACAGTAACGCCGGCGATCCAGTATGGAGCAATACCGGTATTTGTAGATGTGACGGTACCTCAGTATAATATCGATGTGACAAAACTGGAAGAGGCATACAGCCCAAAAACAAAGGCAGTTATGATCGCACACACACTTGGAAATCCGTTCGACTTAAAGAGTGTGCGTGAATTCTGTGACAGACATAACTTATGGCTGGTTGAGGATAACTGTGACGCACTTGGAACACAGTATACAATAGACGGGGAGACCCGCTTTACCGGAACCTGGGGAGATATTGGAACATCCAGTTTTTATCCGCCACATCATATGACAATGGGTGAGGGCGGCTGCGTATATACAAATGACCCTCTTTTAAACAGATTGATCAAGAGTTTTCGTGATTGGGGACGCGACTGTGTCTGCCCATCAGGAATGGATAATCTTTGCGGACATCGTTTTGATGGTCAGTATGGAGAATTGCCACAGGGATATGACCACAAATATGTATACAGTCATTTTGGATACAACCTTAAAGTTACAGATATGCAGGCGGCAGTCGGAGTGGAACAGTTAAAGAAATTCCCTTCCTTTATTGAGGCACGTCGTCATAACTGGGACAGACTGCGTAAAGCACTCGAAGATGTTCAGGACAAACTGATCCTGCCGGAACCGGCAGAAGGAAGCCGCCCGTCATGGTTTGGATTTCTGCTGAGCGTCCGGGAAGAGAGTGGACTGGATCGCAACAAAGTTACCAGATACATTGAGGATCATAATATCCAGACAAGACTGCTGTTCAGCGGAAACCTGATCAAACATCCGTGTTTTGACCAGATCCGCGGCACGGACGCATATCGGGTGGTTGGAGACCTCGAAACCACAGATTTCGTTATGACACACACATTCTGGGTGGGTGTATATCCGGGAATGACGGATGAGAAAATTGATTATATGGCACAAATTATTAAAGAGGCAGTAAATCAGTAAGGAGTTTATATGGGTGAATTAAAGTTATTGGATTGTACATTACGCGATGGTGGCTATGTGAACGACTGGGAGTTTGGACATAACAATCTGGTAAGTATATTTGAGCGTCTGGTAGATGCAAACGTAGATGTGATCGAAGTTGGGTTTCTGGATGATCGCAGACCGTTTGATATCAACCGCAGTATTATGCCGGATACAGACTGCATGGAGAAGATCTATGGAGGATTGGACCGCAAGCAGGCGATGGTAGTAGGAATGATCGATTATGGTACCTGCAAGCTGGAGAATATCAAACCATGCGCGGAGTCTTTTTTAGATGGTATCCGTGTGATTTTTAAGAAACATCTGAGAGAAGAAGCGTTAGCGTACTGTGCGGAATTAAAGAAACTTGGTTATAAGGTGTTTGCGCAGCTGGTGTCTGTGACCAGTTATGAAGATGATGAGATGATGGATCTGATCCGTCTGGCAAATGAAGTAAAACCGTATGCGGTATCCATGGTAGATACCTACGGATTGATGCACCAGAACAATCTGAAGCATTATTTTAGCCTGTTAAATGAACATCTGCTTCCGGAAATCGGGATTGGATATCATGCGCATAACAACTTTCAGATGGGCTATGCGAACTGTATTGAGATGCTTTCCCACAAAGTAGACCGTATGATGCTTGTGGATGGTACGATCTACGGAATGGGTAAGAGCGCTGGAAATGCGCCAATCGAGTTAGTTGCCATGCATATGAATGATGTTTATGGAAAGAATTATCAGATCAGCCAGTTCCTTGAAGCAATCGATTCGAACATTACCAGTTTTTATACACCGGCAACCTGGGGGTATAATATGTTCTTTTATCTGGCAGCTTCGAATGACTGCCATCCAAACTATGTGTCCTTTTTGATGGATAAGCGGACACTGTCGGTAAGCTCGATCAATGAGATCCTTGGAAAGCTTCAGGGAGAAAAGAAACTGCTTTATGATAAGAACTATATTGAGCAGCTTTATAAAGAATATCAGGATGTTGTAGTGGATGATGAGAAAGATATCGCAGCATTGAGAGAAGCGTTTGCAGACAGAGAAGTGCTGATGATCGGGCCGGGAACCAGTGCCAATACCAAGTGTGACGCGATCGCGGAGGTAAGTGACAGAAGAAAACCGATCGTGATTTCTGTTAATTTTATTCCGGAAAAACCGTCCACGGATTATATCTTCCTCAGCAATTCCAAGCGATATGTGCAGCTTGCAACGGCATTGTCTTTGAAGGAACACTCATACAAAGTGATCGCAACATCCAATGTCACGAAAACAAATGGAAAGTTTGATTATACATTAAATTACAGCTCTTTGATCGACGAAAAGGCGGAGATCATCGATGATTCTTTCATCATGCTTTTGAAAGTTATGAAAAAACTTGGCGTCAAGAAGATCCTGCTGGCGGGCTTTGATGGCTATGCAGGTGGAACAAAGCCGAACTATGTTCAGGCTGATATGGAATATCATTTCACCGATGAGCAGGCGTTGAAACTGAACCAGTATGTGTCAGACATATTAAAGGACATGAAAGAGGATATGGATTTTGAGTTCGTGACAGATTCTCTCTATGAAGCATAGGTGAGAGTATGAACGGACTGGGACATAAAATATGGATTATTTTGGAACAGATAGCTAAAACAGTTTTGTTTTGGCTATTTGGTCTATTTAAAATTAAAATTTCAGATGAGCAGTGGGAAAAATTCATGCAGTTTGTGAAATTTGCCTTTGTCGGAGTGGGTAATTTCGTAATTTCGTATGGGGTTTATCTCTTTTTCCTGTGGATACATTCGCCTTGGATCGTGGGGAGTGTTGCAGGATTCTTGATCAGTGTGTTAAATTCATTTTACTGGAATAATAAGTATGTATTTAAAGTAGAATCAGGAGAAAAAAGAGTCTGGTGGAGAAGCCTGGTAAAAACGTATATGTCATATGCTTTTTCGGGTCTGATCCTTACCAACATACTGTTGTTTCTCTGGAACAATATTCTGAGTTTACCTGAGTTTGTCGGGCCAATTTTAAATTTAATAATAACAACACCTATAAATTTCCTGTTAAATAAATTATGGGCATTTAAGGCGAATGGAAAGGAAAAAGAATAAAATGAAAATGAAGTTATCAGATTATGTTGCGGATTTTTTGGTAAAAAACGGTATTGATACAATGTTTATGATCACCGGTGGCGGAGCGATGCATCTTGATGACAGCCTGGGGCATAAAGAAGGACTGCATTGTGTATACAATCATAATGAGCAGGGATGCTCTGTGGCAGCGGAAGGTTATACACGTCTTACAGGTAAGCTGGCGGCGGTATGTGTCACAAGCGGACCTGGTGGAACCAATGCAATCACCGGTGTACTGGGCGGCTGGTTAGATTCCATACCGATGTTTATCCTTTCCGGACAGGTAAAAAGAGAAACAACGACCTGGTCTACTGATGTGCCGATCCGACAGCTTGGAGATCAGGAGTATCAGATTGTAAAGAGCGTGGAACCGATGACAAAGTATGCGGTTATGGTTACAGAGGCAAATGAGATCGCATATCACCTGGAAAAAGCCCTGTATCTGAGCAAAGCCGGACGTGGAGGTCCTGTATGGCTGGATATTCCGTTAGATATTCAGGCAGCGCCGATCGAAACAGAAGAACTTCTGCATTTTGATCCGAAAGAGTGTGAAAAAGACGAAGAACCGCCAAAAGTAGAGACGGCTGCCGCTGAGGAGATCATAAAAAGGATCAAAGCGGCAAAAAGACCACTGATACTTGCGGGAACCGGAATACGTCTTGGAAAAGCACATGATGAGTTCATACGTCTTATCGATAAACTGCAGATCCCGGTTGTGACGGCGTGGAATGCGCATGATGTGCTCTGGGATGAACATCCATTGTATGTTGGAAGACCGAGTACAGTAGGAAATCGTGGTGGAAACTTTGCAGTAGGCAACGCAGATCTGGTACTTACACTGGGATGCCGCCTGAATATCAGACAGATCAGTTATAATTATAAAGACTGGGCGAAGAACGCGTATAAAATCGTTGTGGATATCGACAAAAATGAGTTGAATAAACCAACGATCGCACCAGATATGAAAGTGCATGCAGATGTAAAGGATCTGATGGGAAAACTTTTAGAAGTTTCTTATGACGGCACCACACAGGAACAGAAGGAATGGCTTGCTTTTTGCAGAAAGACAAATGAAAAGTACCCGACGGTATTGCCGGAGTATTATGAATCCAAGCAGTTGAATCCTTATGTATTTTTGCGCAAACTGTCTGAGGCGTGGAAAGAGGGAGATGTTGTGGTAACCGGCAACGGAAGTGCCTGCGTTATTACATTTCAGACGGCTGAGATTAAGAAAAATCAGAGACTGTTTACCAATTCCGGCTGCGCAAGTATGGGATATGGTCTGCCGGCAGCTTTGGGATGCTGCATCGCAAGAGGAAAAGATCGCGTGATCTGTATTGATGGAGATGGAAGTCTGATGATGAACCTTCAGGAATTGCAGACGATCCATTACAACAACTGCAACATGAAACTTTTTGTGTTGAATAATAATGGGTATCATTCCATACGTCAAACACAGAATAATCTTTTTAAAGATGGACTGATCGGCGTTTGCGATGGAAACGGGGTGAATTTCCCACCGTTTGATAAACTGGCAGACACCTTTGGATTTACATATTTTAAAATTGATTCTCTGGATGGGATCGAGGCAAAACTGGAAGAGGTATTGAATGCGGACGGACCGGTTTTATGTGAAGCTGTTCTGGATGAAACACAGTATTTTGCGCCGAAGCTTTCTTCTAAGGTACTGCCGAGTGGAAAGATCGTATCACCGCCACTGGATGATATGTTCCCGTTCCTGGACAGAGATGAATATGAGGCTAATAAATTACAGTAGTACGGAAGAGGTATTGGATGAGTAGAATCGCAATTTTAGGAGCACGGGGTTTTGTTGGAAAAAACCTCGTGGAACATTTGACGGGAAAGCATACAGTATTTGCAATTACGAGAAATGAAATAGATCTTCTGGATGAGATCGCAGTGCAAGAATTCTTAAAGGAGCAGAAGATCGAGGTCGTGATAAACTGCGCAAACCAGGGTGGGTCGAGAAAGACCGGATATGATGTGCAGACAGCCAGTGTTATCGGAAATAACTTAAAAATGTTTTTTAACATTGAAAGATGTTTGACTCCGGATATGAAGATGATCAATTTTGGAAGTGGTGCACAGTACAATAAAGCCAGGGATCTGGTAAAGGTCAAGGAAGAAACAATCGGAGATGTGATCCCGAAGGATGACTATGGATATAGCAAGTATGTGATGTCAAAGTACATTCAGGCAAAGGGCGCAAAGAATATTTATAATCCGATCATTTTTGGTTTGTATGGACAGAAAGAGGATTACACGTTCAAATTTATTTCCAATGCCATCTTAAAAAATATCCTGAACATGCCGATCGTAATTAACCAGAATGTGGTTTTTGACTACCTGTATCTGGGCGATTTTTTGCGGATCATCGATGCGATGATAGAAAAAGATTTTGCGTATCAGGAATTTAATATTACGCCGACAGAATCGATCGATCTGGTATCGATCGCAAAGATCATCAATACATGTGGTGATCACGAAAGTGAGATCATTGTAAAGAATGACGGCCTGAATTTTCAGTATACTGCGGACAATACAAGACTGCGGAAAAATATCGGAACAGAATTTGAATTTACATCCTATGAAGATGGAATAAGAGAACTGTATCAGTATTATCTCTCACATCTGGATGAACTGGATCTGGATGCAGTGAGACAGGATGAACTGATTAAATATTGTAAAACGAAGAAGTAAATGAAGTAGTACAGATTGGGTTGAATTATGATTTTGAAGCCGAAAAAGCTTATATTTGAAAAATTTTCGTTGAATGGGAAAAAATTGAGCAGTGATGTAAAAATATTACATATATACTTTGTAGCCATGTTGGGATTTATCCTGGCTGGTATTGTAAACATCTTTGTGTCAAATGGAAACGCGATATATGATATGCTGATCCCAAATATGAACAATCATTATTGGGATCTCATAACGAGTATTTTTCATAATTATGCCGGAATGCCTTACGAGGAAGGCGTGATATATCCACCGGGAGCGAACATAATATGTTTACTTTTAAGTAAGATGTTTTCTCTGGAATCCTATATGGATGGAATCAATGCGATGAGAGACAGCCAGATAGGAATGCTGGTAATCATGTGGTTCTTACTGTTTACAGTAACACTGTTTATTTCCCTGATCTGTTATCAGTTTCAGGGAACCAGAGCGGAAAAGCTCTGTCTGGTACTGACAATTCTGCTCAGTGCACCGTATGTCCGTGAGATCTCAAAGGCAAATCTGGTGATGGTTAGTGTAATATGTGTTTATATTTTTATATTATTCAAAGACCATGAAAGTGTTTTTACGAGGGTGCTGGCGTTTGTAGCGCTGTCAGCTGCGGTGGCGCTGAAAATATACCCTGTCTTTTTGGGAATCTTATTGTTACGCGAAAAAAGTGCAAAAAAAATATGGGGATGTATTGGGTGTGGGATAGTTGTGTTTTTTGTCCCTTTTTTTGTGTTTGGAGGTTTGCATGGTGTAGTATTGATGCTCCAGAACATATTTAATACAACATCTATTTTTAATGACAGTGGTTTGGGATTTAAGATAGATATCACAAATACGATCAATATTGTGGGAGATCTGTTTCATTATGGTGGCAATATACGAAGGGTAGGAACTTGTTTCAATTATATTTTTCTGATTTTGGGTTTTGTGATGTCGCTTTTTGTACAGGAAGAATGGAAAGCAGTTACTTTACTCTCGTTACTGACATTGTCTTATCCAACGTTCAGCGGAAGTTACGGGATTTTGATCTTGGTTCCGGCACTGATTATGTTTTTAAATACAAAACCGGGGATAACACATGAAAACATGGCGTATATTCTGCTGTTTGTACTGCTGTTTGCGCCAATGTTTTTTGGAGGACAGAATATACTGCCAGCGCTGGACGGAGAAGTCAGGATAAATCTATTCACATTGACCGAGAGTGTTGCCATAATCCTAATGGAGATGATGCTGATCTTTGATGGATTAATAAGAATGATCTGCTTGGTAGGTAAGAAAATAAAAATGAAATAGGATGAAAATGGTGGAGTTATAGTAATA
The DNA here is from genome assembly GCF_014297335.1 of Roseburia yibonii. Classification (NCBI taxonomy): domain Bacteria; kingdom Bacillati; phylum Bacillota; class Clostridia; order Lachnospirales; family Lachnospiraceae; genus Roseburia; species Roseburia yibonii. The sequence goes on along the minus strand of NZ_JACOQH010000001.1, from coordinate 392,299 downwards.
TGAAATATGCACGTTTAGTATATGGGAAGAATAATAAGCAAATGTCAGTGGTTCAGTACGCAAATCTGGGCGATTATTTTCAGACGTTTGCAATAGATAATATTTACAAGGAATTACAGATCAAAGAAGAAGACATTGTGACGATCAACAGATCCGAATTGTATAAATATGAAGGGGAAGAACTGACATTACCTATGCAGGGGTGGTTTGGTTATATCAAGGGGATTGAGATCTTTCCCCTGCCGGAGAAAATAAGACCGGTATTTTTAGGATATAACTGTACATCCAAGGCGCTTTATACACCTAAGCATATTGCGACATATAATGAGTATAGTCCGGTTTGCTGCAGGGATGAGAAAACATATAAAAAAATGAAGAAAAAGAATGTGCCGGCTTATTTGACGGGGTGTATGACGATCACGTTGCCGGAACGCAAAACAACTCCTAAAAAAACACATGTTTTTTTGGTGGATGCGCCTAAGGGAATTGAAAAATATATGCCGGAAGAGCTGAGAGAAAATGTAAGCTATATCACACAGGAAATTCCAATCAATACAGAATGTGATGTGGAAGAAGAGATTGAACGTGTGGAAGGTGTAGCAAGAAAATTGCTTGACCGGTACCGGGATGAAGCAACATTGGTGGTGACATCCAGACTGCATTGCGCAGGTCCATGTCTCGGAATGGGGATACCAGTGATCCTGGCGAGAAACTATTTTGATGACAGATATGGCTGGATCGATAAGTATCTGCCATTTTATACACCGGATAAATTTGACCAGATTAACTGGTACCCGGAAGCAGTAGACCTCTCTGCGATAAAACCGGTATTGATCGAATTTGCAAAGAAAGCAATTTTACGGGAACCGGGAAGTGAAGAGCTGATGAAACAGATACATTCTTATTATATGGACAGAGAGCGTCAGAAAATAAGAGTGCCGTTTTATACGAAAGCATATATCAGAATGCATGAAAAGTTTCCGAAAACAGCAGATTTTTTGCGGGAAGTAGTATTTAGAAGATTTACAGTTGCGACAGCGAGAAAAAATTCAGAGATATAGAAAAGGATATGTGAAATGAAATTTACATATGAAAGAGCAGGCAAAGTAGTCGTCGGTATGATCATGTTTTGCTTATCGGCATTTATATTGGTCATGATGGCGCTGAGCGATGGACAATACATACAAAAAGCGTTCGGAATGAGTGAAAATTCGATTTTTTATTCATTTTTTGCTGGGATACAGAATGCCAGAACAGGACAGATAGAGGTGGAATATTTAGGGATGCCGCTTGCAATGCTGGTATATAAAGTATTAAGTTTTGCGATGCCGTCCTACCTTATCGGGTTACCGGTTGAGGACTTCCGGTTTACACAGCAGGCCAATATTGTATGTGTGGGTTTTATGTTTCTGTGTTTCGCGATATTTGCGTGTCTTACGGTATTAAGCCGTAAAAAAGTATACATTACATGGATCTTGCTTGCTTTCCTCTTTTCGCTTCCTGGTTTTACGATTATAAATGACGGGGGAATGGGATTTCTTACCTTGATTTTTTTGATGATCTTTTTGGATAATTACCAGTCAGAGAATAAGGCGTTAGAAGAAATTTCCTATGGATGTCTTGGGATAGCGGCCGGTTTACAGGTATCGCTGCTGTTATACATCTTCCTTTTGAAAGACTGGAAAAAACGGATAAGAACGGTTGTTTACGCAGTGGTTATCACAGGACTTAGCTGCATGATAGCTGGTGGCTTGAGTGGACTGGAAGATTATGTGTTGGTCCTTTCGCATGAGGTGTTTGACGGATGGGGCATTTTGTTTTTCGCGTTTGGAGTTCTGCTAATGGTTATTCCGCTAAAGTGTGGGAATGATTGGGAGAAAACAGTATGTGTATCATTGCTGGTCAATATTATATTTTATGGAAGCCGCGAATATGCGCTGTCCTGTTTGCTTGTACCGTTAATCATAGATTGCGTTTATGAGGAACGGACTACAGTTGAAAAAATATTATGCATTATTTTTCAGGGGCTCATGGCAGTTTTACTGTATTTGGGAAGTGATGTGACAGTGGTAAAAATTATATGTGTGATGATGGCGGCAGCAGGTTGCATCATAATTTTGATAAAAGAGAAAAGTGGAAGATATGGAAACATTTTTAAATCAGAGCAAAAATCCAGTTAGAGATAGTTATATATGGAACATGGCAGGCAGTTTCCTGCTTGCATTTCAGTCGGTGATCATATTAATGGTGCTGACGCGCATATGTGATCTTAGTGAGGCAGGAATTTTTACGATCGCGTACGCAAATGCGAATCTGTTTTTTACAATCGGAAAATATGGAATGCGATATTTTCAGGCGTCGGATCCAAAGGAGAGATATACGTTTAAGGACTATCTTATGTCAAGAGTAGTAACCACCGTCCTGATGCTTTTGCTGGTCGCGGTCTATGTTTTATGGGTATCTGGAGCCAATGGATATACTGTAAGAAAAATGAGTATTATTTTTCTGATGTGCGTATTTAAAAGTGTAGACGTTGTGGAGGATATATTTTTTGGAAGATATCAGCAGATGGGAAGACTGGATATTGCGGCAAAGGCAATTACACTGAGAGTCAGCTTTTCAACGGTCGTGTTTCTTGTGATGCTCGTGATATCAAAAGATTTACTGGGAACGCTCATGGTTTCTATCCTGTTATCCTATGTCATGTTGTTTTATGTTTTGAAGATAACGATAGAGCCTTTTAAAGGGGAAAGAAATCCGGCTGACTGGCATCAGGTGAAGCAGCTGTTGATTGACTGTTTTCCGTTGTTTTTTGGAGCTTTTTTGTCCATATATATCAGTAACGCGCCCAAATATGCAATAGATGCGTTGCTGTCGGATGAATTACAGGCATGTTATGGCTTTATTTCCATGCCGGTTTTGGTGATCAGTTTATTAAATGGCATCATTTTTAATCCGGTGATCCGGGAAATGTCGATTTTGTGGAATGAGAGTAAAATTTTGGATTTTTGTAAAAGAGTAATAAGGCAGCTCTTTATTGTCCTGGGACTTACCGGAGTTTGCGTTGCGGGAGCATGGCTGATAGGTATTCCGGTTTTGTCGGTGTTATATAATACTGATCTGTCAGATTATAAGATGGAACTGATCATATTATTGCTTGGTGGAGGGCTGCTTGGAATATCGGGACTGTTTAGTACAGTTATTACAATAATCAGATATCAGAAGAGTTTATTGGTCGGATATACGGTTGTTTCAGTGCTTGCGTTTCTTTTATCGGATAAAATCGTGGCGGAATATGAGATTTTCGGAGCTTCGGTACTGTACCTGTTACTGATGTTAGTGCTCAGCATATGTTTTGCCCTGTTTTTGATTATTGGTATTGTGAGAAAAAGAGTAGAGTTGAAATAATGGAGAGAATGATGAAAACAAAATTGGAAAAATGGATAAAGCAGATTACGGTCATTATGTTTTTCTGGTCATTATTTTTGGTCTCAGCATGGGTTTCCCCAGTTATGGAGGAAAAAAGCAGAAAAGGCTATGTTTTTTTTATCTGGGGGATAACCATTTTCTTTTGCGTTTTATTTTTGGGAAGAACAAAGCCAGATTTAAAAAAGGCAATCTGTGAAAACAGAAATCCCATTTTTATCTCAGCTGTTGTAATTCTGTGCAGAATTCCGCTGTTTGATCATATTCAGCGTTGGGATGCAGGACAGTATTACTATCAGCTTGGAACTGCATGTGAAAAATTTGATTTCTCTTTCCGGTCGTTCTATGATAATTTCAGATTGGTGGCACACCCGACATTGGGTGCGTCCTTTTTTTATGCTATGGGTGAATTTCTGGATCCGAGAGAGGGAAAAGGAGTATTTGCGGTCATTCTTATACTGACGGTGGCAGCCTTGTTGTGCGTCTATCAGCTGCTGCAGGATTACTGGACAGATTTCAATGAGAAAGAAGCATTGGCGGCAACATTAATGATCTCGTTTGTACCGTTATTTTTAGGTACATGTTCTTATTTCAACGTAGATTATCTTATATTTATATTTTTTATCTTTTTCGTTTATGAAGAGTATAAAAAAAGATATATCCTGATGTTTTTCTGGCTGTGTGTACTGTTGATGACAAAAGAACCGGCAGTTATCGTAGTTGCAGGGTATTATATGGTATTGGCGTTTAAGGTATTTTTTGCGGGAAAAACAGCGATCACAAATAGGATCCGAACGCTCTTTTGGGATAGCAGGATAAGAGTTTTATTGGGCGGGATCGTAGTCTATATCCTGTATGCGGTATATCAGGGAAGTCTGTTTGCCTGGGCAGGTCAGACGAAGATTGCGGATACTTTAAAAAGCGCAAAGAACGGATCTGTAAAAACAAATTATTTCGGAGTGGAATGGAAGTATATTCTATGTGTACTCAAACAGATCTTTTCGTTAAATTTCACATGGCTGTTGGTAGGAGCCGCCGTATGTCTGAGCCTGTATTTATGGAGAAAAAAAACAAAGATAAAGGTGAATGATTCGGCAATAGCACTCTTTGGAGCAGCATTTGCATATATTGCTTTCTTTTGTGTGTATATTACATCCGCCTTGTACCGGTATCATGTATTTACGGTACAGATCATAACAGTGTTGAGTCTCATCATTATCTCTCATGCGCTGCGGGAAGTGGATCATAGAGTATCAAAGACACTGTTTCTTGTGTTTGCAGGGATAGAAATTTTACAGACCGGGTACTCGATCGATCCGGTTTCAAACCTGGTGTTTAAAAAGCTGGATACCGGAAACGGATTCATTTTGCAGACTACGAACAACGAAAACTATTTTGGTGACGGACTTGTTTATAATGCCCAGTATCTGGGGCTGGACGGGATTTTAGACAAGATGTTTTCTGAGGTGGGTTACAGTGAGAAGATGCAGATCATAAATCCGGGGACACAGGCAGCAGGAACGCAGTTGAATGGAAATGGAGAAAGGTATATAGTTAAGTGGAACAGAGACAGTAAAAAGAGAGAAATGACAGACAGTGACGAGATTCAGTCAGATCTTATCAATATAAATATTATTGGAAGTGAGGAAATTTTTGGAAAGTTGCCTTACAGTTATAGTGGGGTAAAAAATGCAGATAATCTGTCGGATAAGGGAATAGTCTACTTCATACCATATTATCAGGAAGATGAGGATGAAAAACTGGCGGAACTGTCCGAATTGTATTATATTGGAGAATGTGTGGAAATAAAAAAGGGACAGTGGAAGGTCAGATGTTATGAACTGACAAAAAAGGATGATTATGAAGGGTTTTCTCTGAATGATCTTGGGGATGGAAAAAGTAAGACCGCTTATGATGATAAAGAGACTGTAACCTGGAATCAAGTGGAAATGACGGAGAACAGAGATGTGATACAAAAGAGTGATATTGTAGATGTGACATGTTCTGCGTTTTATAAGGGAAAAGAAGTTCCGATCAATTATGTCGGAAATTATGACAACAACAGGATCACAATGTGTATCGGCAGTAATTTGTACCTGCCGGAGTTGGAACGGGAAATGATCGGCAAAAGGATCGGAGAGCAGATTGAAGTAAATTGCAAAGTCCCGGATCACTATCCGAGTGCAGGTAAATATCAGGGAAAAGAGCTCACTTTTGTTCTTGAACCGTTACAGATCGTCGGGATTGCGGAAGATATGGAAACGAACCGGCAGGAGCAGGTTGCATTACAGATAGAAAGCAGTGCAGAGGAATATGCATTCCGGTACTGGGATATTTATGAGAATGACGATGAAGTGTCTGCGGTATTAAATGATGTGGATAACTATTATCATACTTATGCGAGAAAAGCAGGGGAATCGTTTGAAGAAATGCTGACGCGGTATTTTGGAATTTCGGAGGAAGAGTATTATAAACGGATCCAGAAATTGAGTAAGATGGTTTTGGTGAAGCAGGAAGAATTGAATGAGGAATAGAACATATGCAAAAGTATAAAGTAGGAATTATGATGGCAATCGTTTTACTGGTATTGCCGGGACATGTCTATGCGAAGGATAAAACAAAAAATTTTGAGGGAAATGGAACGAAAGAAAGTCCCTATTTGATTCAAAATGAGACCGATCTGTTAAATCTGCGTGATGGAGTCAATGAGCAGGGGAAGACTTACAAGGGCAGATATTTCTTACAGACAGAAGATATTGATCTGGGAGAGGATGCGTGGGTCGCAATCGGAAACATGGAGGAAGAAGCTTATTTCTGCGGACTCTATGATGGAGGAGGGCATGTGATCAAAAACCTTAATATGGAAGAAGAAAATGACGCGGCGATGTTTAATGTGCTGGGAGGCTCTGTTTATAATCTGGGTCTTGAAGATGGAAAAATCAAAGGAAATTGTGTCGCTTCATTTGCAAATCATTCTGTGGATGATACCTCTTATATCGTAAACTGTTACAGCAGATTGGATTTGGATGGAAACCGGGTCGGCGGCATTGTGGACGATTTTTCTGGAAACGTGATAGGATGTTGGACGGAAGGAAACTATTCGGGTGGAGATATAAGCGGGATAGTCGGATATTGCGCGAAGGACGTATCGTACTGTTTTTCAGATCAGGAAAAGCTGATCGGGGAACAGGGAGTCGCCGATGAAACAGGCAATCAGAGTATAGAGGCTGCGCGGATCGATACAGAGGACTTTGAGCAGGCGTTTAATAAACAATTATATAAAGTTTCTCTGCTGTTAGAGGAAAATGAGGTAAGAGATCTGAAACTATGGGAAATGAAAGCCGGGAAATGTGGATTTTCACAGAGTGGCCTGATGGAGCAGGAGATACCATTGGAAGGAGCCGGAAGCAAGGAAAAACCGTATCTGGTTCAATCCTATGATGATTTATGTGTGTTTGCGGCAGAAGTTAATATGGGAATGGATTTCGCAGAACAGTATGTGGAGCAGACTGTAAATATAGACATACCGGAAAATGCAGAGTGGATTCCAATCGGAAGATTTGGAACAGAAAATTACTTTTATGGAGAATATAATGGAGCAGGACATTATATTAATAATTTAGTGATAGACAGTGAGGATAATGTCGGGCTTTTTGGTGTATTGGGCGGAACTGTAAAAAATTTTGGGATTGAGTCTGGTTCTATTTCGGGAAATTGTGTTGGAAGTATCGCATGTATGTCCGAGGGACATAATGGCAATATCATAAACTGTTACAACAAAGCTGCATTGCATGGGACGACGAGAGCGTCCGGAATTGTGGACAGTTTTGCTGGAAATGTCGCAAATTGCTGGAATGTGGGAGAGGTGGATGCACCAGTTGCGGGCGGAATATGCGCATACACAGCGCTTAATATTGAAAAGTGTTACGCGATAAAGGATGGTGTGTCAGAGGAATTTTGGGGAAACATTGTAGATATAGAAGTGGTTTCACCAGATGATATAAACAGCCAGAAATTTGTAGATACCTTGAATCGCAATGTCTATGATCTCGGGAAAATGGCAAAATACCGGAAGATGGATGGCGTTTATTGGAAAACAGAAGATGGAAGACTGACTTTTAGAGATGCGTCGGAAGTGCCAGAGATTGTAAATAAATGGGATATGGTGCGCAGAATACCATTTTTCATCGTTGGCGGAATATTTTTATATATTTTGGTGGCGATGGTGATTCATGCAGGAAAAATGTTGAAAAAAGAATCATCTTGCTAAAAGGTGGAGATTTATATATAATGAATAATATTGAGTTTAAATTTGTACGATAGGAAGATGGAAATGAAAAAAATTAGTGTAATGATTCCCTGCTACAATGAAGAGGAAAATGTAGAGCCGATAAGCAAGGCAATTATTGATGTGTTTAAGACCCAGTTATCTAATTATGATTATGAGATTTTGTTTATCGATAATGATTCACAGGATAAAACCAGAGAAATTCTCCGCAGGATGTGCGAAGAAGATAAACATATAAAGGCGATCTTTAATGCGAAGAACTTTGGGCAGTTTAATTCACCTTACTATGGTATGCTTCAGACAACCGGTGATTGTACCATTTCTATGGTTTGCGATTTCCAGGATCCGGTAGAGATGATTCCAAAGTATGTTGCCGAATGGGAAAAAGGATATAAGATCGTTATTGGAATCAAGACCAGCAGTAAGGAGAATAAGCTCTTATACTGGTTTAGAAGCATGTATTACAAATTTATCAAAAAGTTTTCAGAAGTAGATCAGATCGAACATTTTACAGGATCCGGACTCTACGATAAAGAGTTTATAAATGTGCTCAGAGATTTGAAAGATCCGACACCGTTTTTACGGGGAATCGTGGCTGAACTCGGTTATAAGAGAAAAGAGATAGAGTATGAGCAGCCAAAAAGACGGGCAGGAAAAACGAGCAATAATTTTTTGAGATTATATGATGCGGCTATGCTCAGCATTACATCTTATACAAAGATCGGGCTCCGGTTATGCAGCTTTATTGGGATTATCATCGGAGGTATCAGTTTTATTATAGGTCTGTTTTATCTCATCATGAAGCTGACGCACTGGCATCAGTTTACAGTGGGAATGGCTCCGATGCTGATCGGCGTATTTTTCCTTGGAGCGGTTCAGTTGTTCTTTATAGGGCTGATCGGAGAATACATAATGAGCATTAATGTTCGTGTGATGAACAGACCGTTGGTTATTGAGGAAGAAAGAATTAATTTTGAGGATGGCAATGAATAAGATAAAAGCAGTGTTATTTGACCTGGATGGAACACTTTTGGATACTTCACCGGGGGTTTTGAGCAGTGTAAAATACACGATTGAAAAAATGGGTTTTCAGTCACTTTCGGAAGATGCGTTAGAGGAATTCATCGGTCCTCCGATTAGGAAAAAAATGGCAGAGGTCTATGGAATCTCGGATGAACTTGCAGGAACGGCAATGGAGTGTTTCCGGCAAAATTATGGCAGGGAAGATCTGTATAAGGCAGAGGCGTATCCGGGATTGACAGAGTTGCTTGATGAGTTAAGACAAAAGGGATATCTGTTAGGTGTTGCCACATACAAAAGAGAGGATCAGGCGCAGAGTTTACTGGAGAAAAAGGGATTAGCCAGATTCTTTGATGTGATCCATGGCTCTGATGTAGACGGGAAACTGACAAAAGCGGATGTTGTGAATTTGTGCATAAGGGATCTTGCAGTTCCGCCGCAGGAAACAGTAATGATCGGAGACAGTTTAAATGACGCGGTTGGAGCAAAAGAAGCCGGATTGAAATTTATAGGTGTTTTATATGGATTTGGCTTTAAATCCGAAAAAGAGATAGAAGCCTTAGATCATATTGGAATAGCAGAGAACTGCATGGAACTGAAAAAATATTTTTAAGATGAGGGAGAGGCTTTTTGTGTTTTACATGAAAAGCCTTTCTTACAAATATAAGGAACACGGAAAGGAAAAAAATGAAAAAAATCAGTAAGGGGCAAAAGATCATAGCGGGATTTGGAATAATAGTGCTGGTGGCATTCATGGTGGCAGCATGGCCGCTAAACCTGTTCTGGGGAAACAGTATCCAGGATAAAGGAACCGGTGAGATTGCGCAGGAATATTCTCTGTCTGAAAATGATTATATTACACAGAATTTTGTCGCGCAGGATAAGAAATTAGCGGGAGTAGAGATCTATCTGACGGATGTAGGATATGAACAGGATGGCAGTTTAGAACTTATCATCGGGGAACAGGGCGGAAATGAGCTGGTGCGTAAAGAAGTACCGCTCGAATCTCTGGATAAAGACAGTTTCAATTATATAAGAACTGACTGTAAAGTGAATTCCGGCTCCGGGTATTATGTTCAGATAGGACTCTCATCAGACAGAAATATTAAATTTGGCACAGAAGAGCAAGGGGAAAATGCAGAGTCCAGCACAGAATTTTTTTACGATGGAACGCAGGAAGAAACCGTGCTTTGTATCAATTATTTTTATCAGAGCGATTTTAATAAAATACAGACGCTTATGTTCTGGATGGTGTGTGTATTACTTGGGATAACGATTTTTTATATTACATTTTTTGATGGCTGGAAAAAGTTTGGTAAAAAGATAACAGATAAAAGAACGTTATGGCAGATATGGGTCGTGCTTGCGCTGATCGCTGCATTCAATTTTGGCGCTTATTTCTCTTCGGCAGTGGAAGTGGAGAGAACGGCAGTACATACCGTAAAGGTCGTGCTGATCTGTGGCATTACACTACTTTTCCTTTGGTATCTGCTCCGGCAGACAAAAAAGGAACAGACGGGAACCTGGAATATCAAAAAAGTGATAACAGAGAAAAAAGAGCCGGTGATTCTTTTGCTTCTCGCAATGGCAGTGCGCCTTCCGATGTATGGTACTTTGCAGAAATGGGATGCCGGTGAATATTACCGGAGTCTGGGAAGAGCCTGCGCGAGCTATGAATTTTCATTAAAAAGTTTTCTGGATAATTTCCGTTTGTGTACGCATTCCAATCTGGGATTTTCTTTCCTGATGGGAATCGGAGAATTTTTTTCTCCGCAGACCGGCAGAGGAATCTTTGTCGTAAATATGATCTTTACATTGCTTGCGGTATACGCGATATATGATCTTTTGAAAAATTACTGGCTGAAATGTGACAGGAAAACGGCGGCGGTACTGGCTTTCCTTGTTTCGTGTACACCGATTTTCCTTGGAACATTTGCCTATGTAAATGTAGATTATCTGTTGGCGGTATTATTTATTTATATCATATATGCAGAGTATCGGAAATGGTATGTGCTGCTTGGTTTTTGTGCCGTTTTACTGAGCCAGACCAAGGAAACTGGTGTTGTAGTGGTAGTCGGTTATTTTGGATTCCAGATTTTGATTCGGTTTCTTAGAACAAAACGTGGGATTCGGGAACGCATTGCTGCATGTTTTCAATATACCGGTACATGGGCAGCCTTTTTTGCGGGCGCGGTTTATGCGTGTATGGTAATACGGCTTGGATCGATATCCGGCTGGGTACAGAGTAAAAGAGCAACATCAACGATGGCGTGGTCATCCAGTGGAATAAATTGTTTCGGAATTCAGCCGAAATATATATGCTATAAGCTGGAACAGTATTTTATCATGAATTTCGCATGGATTATGACGATTGCTTTGCTGGTGGCGCTTATCTTTTTACTGGTGCGTAAAAAGAAAAGCGATGTACTTCGTAAGATGATGGGAATCATAGGGGCAATGCTTGCGTTTGTGGCGTTTGGTCTTCTTTATGTGACATATACACTGGAAAGATACAATATTATGTTTGCGCTTGCACTTACCTTGATTACGGTATGTGTGGTTTACGAAGCGGCAGTTCAGATGAAATGGAAAAAGACCGGGGTGGTTGTGCGTGCAGTGACAGTTCTTTTACTGCTCGTGCAGTCGTTCTGGTGTATCGATCCGGTGTCGGAAGCTGTTTTTGGTACAGCAGATATTGGAAATGGGCATAAAATGCTGTTTTCATCACTGGGATTTGACTATTATGGGGATGGACTGGTATGTAATTATCAGTACAGCTGGCTGGATAAGGCATTTGATAAAATGCTAAGACAGGTAAATTATGATGAGGATATGCAGGTCATTATGACAAGAAAAGGATCGGTTGCAACACATTTGAATGGAAATGGAAGTGCCTATCCAATCACCTGGGATGCAGTGCATGGAAAGCGGGTATTTAATGATGAGAATGCAACGATCCGATCGCTGTCCATTGAATCCTTGCTGGGAATGCTTCCGTATAAAGAGGAAGACTGTGTCGTTTCAGACAAAATGAGTGACCGTGCAATGCTCTATTTTATCCCGTATTATGAGGATAACAGGGAAGAAAATGTAAATCTTCTTTCCAAATACTTTTATCTGCCGGAGGAAGAACAGGTTTCAGCATATGGAGGAACGATTGATTATTATAATATGATAAAAAAAGATTCCTATGGTGTTGCGTCTTTAGGAGAGTATCTGGATGCATTGAAAAACGAGCAGACAGGAAGTGAGTTTTCGGAAGAAAGCTGTAAAGAGATGGTCGTAGACGCGATAGAGAAACAGCAGTGGGGGCAGATGCGGATTAACGACAGACTGGACTGGAACCGGCTGTCACAGGGAAGCATTATGGAATTGGAGGATACCGAGCGATCCAGAGTACAGGAAAATGATGTGATCGATCTTGATATTTATGCTTATGATGAAGACGGAAAAGAGATTGGCATTGATTATCTTGGAAATGCATCAGGTCATATTTATGAAAATATTGTGGTTCAAGATGGAAAGCTGTTGGATGGGATAGTAGATGCTTTGGTGGATACACAAATTGGCGATACGGTTGAAGTGGCATGCAAAATCCCCGAGGATTATATGATGGCAGGTGATAATGCAGGACATGTGATTACCTTTAAATTAACTCCAGTCGAAATAATTGGAAAATGGCACAGTGATTTTTCTGATTATACTGCGCAGGAATGTGACAGTGCGTATAACAATGCGGAATGGAGTATATGGCAGAACGTTTCGCAGAGTGTGGAAAAAGAAATTCTTTTAAATACGGTAGATGTGGCGGATGACAGTGATTCCGAGTTGTTGCAGCGTCATATTGCGGCGGCAAGAGAAGCATATAAAGCATATTTTAATACGGTCGGGATTTCGGAGAGCTGCTTTATAAATGATTACTTGCAGTGTACAGAAGAAGAGTATGACAAGCTGATAGAGCTTGTGGCACGAGCGGATATCCGAAAAGATTTTGTTGATCAGGCGTTGTATGATTATAAATCTGCTTGGGACTATGTGGAACGTTTGTATAATCTGGGAACAGGTGAAGAACCAAATGAACAAGATGAGAAAGTTCAGACTGCGAAATTGGACATGACTAAGGCTGTAGTATTTGGAAATATGACATGGGAACAAGTATATCAGACGGTTTATGATGAGTATACAATGATGTTTGACAAGATGGATGATGAAGAATTTGTAAACGAAATGTATAGAGTTGTATTTGGACAATCAGGAGAGAATAACAGATTTTATGAGCAGATTTTGGAAGAAGGTGGAACGCGCAACGATATAGTATCAAAAATGTTGCAGGAAAAGGAAGAACAGGATTAAGCGGATAAAGTGGCAGATAAAATGGAGGAAATTTATGGAAAAAGCGAGAAAGATAAATACATTAGATTATGTTAGAGTAATTGCTACATTAATGGTATTCATGTTGCATACGCTGATATTTACATCACAAAAAGTGGGGGTGGATTTGAATGAGTATTTTAGACGATTATTTATATTTAAAGCACCGGCATGGGCGGGAGTATGGATATTTTTTATTCTTTCAGGATATTTTGCGGGGAAGGGATTCGCGGAGAATAAATATACGTTAAACATGAGAGGAATTCTGAGATACTATATACTTAGATTTATAAAAATTGGAATACCGACGTATTTTTTTGTATTTTTGTGTTGCACACTTTTATATCCAGATTTTATTTTTAGTGATAAATATGTTCTTTTAAGAATGATGACATTTACATATAATGGGGTTCCGGGACTTGATGGTATAGGGGCAACGTGGTATGTATCTTCATTAATGCAGATGTATCTTATTGTGCCGGGAATTGTCTTTTTACTGGAAAAAATAAAGACAGTAATGAAGAACAATGCAAACTTTTTTGGATATTTTTGGATATTGCTTTTGGCAGTGGGGGTAGTAGTTAGAGTAATTCTTTATAAATCTGGTGTAAATTGGTACAATAGAGTTTATACATTTTCACCTGCAAATCTGGATTTGTTTATTGGAGGGATAGTTTTAAACTATGTCAAAAAGCCGGAGAAGAAAATGAGTAAGCATATAATTGCCTGGGGGATATTTATAGTTGCTATATTATTAAATTGCTATTTATACTTGGAAGCAGATTTGGGGAGAATAGAATATATGTTTGTGTATCAGTATGTTTTTCCTTCAGTTTATTTGTTTTCAGTGAGTTTATTGATATTACAAAACATAGAAGTAAAAAATGAAACAAGAATTATAAAGTGGATCAATCGTATCATTTCATGGTTTTCTGGAATATCGTTTCAATTTTATCTATGGCATTCTTTGATTTTAAGGTGTATATTTCAAATGGTTACAGGAAGAACACCATTGGCATTACATATAAAATTATTGTTAATTGTTTTTGTGCTCACGTCTGTAATGGCAACATTTTTTACAAAAGCTTCTGAAGAAATTTTGAAACCTTTTCAGAGAAGAGTACAGCAATTATTACACGATTAAAGGCTGCTTCAATGTTTACACGCAAGTAATAGGTGGTGTATAATAAAGATATTAATAATTTTAATGGAAAATGCTTGAATGGGGAAGGAAGGCAAGGAGCATATAAATGAGAATGAAAAAGGTAAGACGTTGTCTGGCACTGGCATTGAGCGTTGGTCTGATCTTCGCGGATGTCGCGCCGACGGGGGCGGCTGAGATACAGCAGACAGAACAGGCCGTGGAAGCAGATGAACTGAGCACCGATGAAGCGGATGATATGCTGTTTACATCGGATTATTCGGCGGATATCGGGCAGGAAACAGAAAATGAATCCACTGAAACAGATTCTGCCGCAGAGGAGGGCATGCGTGAGGAAGAAGCGCAGACCGTGGTAACTACCGATGAAACGGCTGAACTGCTTGGCACAGACGGAAGAACGGTAGATTATTACAGTCTGCCGGCAGACGGCGGAAGCTGGACAGGCACGCGCTACTACAAAAAAGACGGAAGCATGGCAAAGGACGTGTTCTTTTTTGATGGAAGCTATACTTATTATCTGATGAGTAACGGAACGCCAATGCGTGACAGCCTGACATACCATCCGGACGGAGAGCATATCATCTATTTTGACGCCAGTGGTCATGAGGTGTTTACGAATTTTCAATATTGCCCGAGTGTGGGCTACACCTGTTATTTTGATTCCAATGGTTATATTTACAAAGATCAGGTTACCTTTGTTGGAAACAATGTGTATTATCTGAATGCGAATGGTGCGTTAGAACAAAATGGCTGGTTTCAGTTTGCAAACGGAAGAGATTACGGATACGCGAATGGGGATGGAACGCTGATGACCAATGGTTTTTCCTATGATCCATGGGGAAGAGTTGTGTTCTACCACTGGAACGGCATGGTCGCACGTGGGCTGATCACGGATGGCGCATGGTATTATCACATGGATGAAACGGATGGACATTATATCGGACAGTTTCCGAATACATCGGTAACCATGACTTCCAAGAAGGGACTGCAGGGGACAGAAGGTGTGCTGTCGGATACGGGACTTGGCGTGAAGCATTCGGCAATCAATGTCATGATCAACCAGCTTGTCTCAAAGGAGCCGACCAAGTGGTCTTTTAATTACAATGGAACAGATTACTATTTCACGGATCCGGGCGGGATTGATGAGTATGTAAAAAAGGCAAATCAGATGGGAGTTACGGTAAGTATCATTCTTCTGATGCCGTGGGATGAGACAAAACAGAATCTGATCTATGCGGGCGGCAGAAAATCCGGGCATAAGTTTTACGCGATGAATCCGGATGATCCGACGGTGGCTGCAACGTTCTGCTTCCTGGCACAGCGTTACGGACAGGCGGACTGCCACATTGATAACTGGATTCTGGGAAATGAAGTAAACATCCCGAATACCTATAATTACTGTGGAACACTCGACTTAAATACAAACGCGTCGATCTATGCGGCGACATTCATTCAGCTGTATAATGCGCTTCAGAATTTAAATCCGGGGGCGCGGGCATATATCCCGTTTGATCATAACTGGACGAGCAATGAAAAAGGAACCGGGATCGCGGCAAAGAATTACCTGACGGCGTTTTGGCTGGCGGTCAATGCGAGACAGCCGGGTGTGAACTGGAACATTGCGTATCATCTGTATCCGCCGGTGCTGACAAGCTCCAAAATGTGGCTGCCGAAGTATACGAAATATACGCCAAACAATGAGAATGCGCAGTACATCAGCGCAGCCAATCTGAATGTGCTGACGGATTATGTGCAGAACCATTTTGGCGCGGGAACGAGGATCATCCTGTCCGAGCAGGGCTTTACCAGCCGTGAAGGAGAAGAATATCAGGCGGCGGCACTTGCGTATACGTTTTACGCGGCGCAGTTTAATAACATGATCGATGCGGTGATCTTCCGATCCTATGAGACGGATCCGAATGACGAGGGACTTGACCTTGGACTGAAAGAGACCGGAGGCAGGGAACGACCGGCATATCAGGTGTTCAAATACATGGATACGGCAAATGGGACTTCCTACACAGATCCGTATCTATCAGTGATCGGTGTGAGCGGGTGGTCGCAGATCGTACCGAATTATAACAGTCTGGTAAACTGGAATTAAGAAAAAGAATAACCGTCTAATTTGGGGCTCTTGCATAGCCTGAAGTTGGACGGTTATTTATTTTTATTAATTTTTGCTCTTATTCGGTTGAAAAACGCAAAAAATTACCACTTATTTGGTTGAAAAATGCAATTCAAAATGGATTTTTCGGTTCAACTATGCTACACTAAATAAAAGATTCAGGGAACGAGGTGCGTATGGAACGAAAAACTTTAAATGAATTACTGAAATGGAAAGAGAAGAAAAACAGAAAACCCCTGCTTTTGACAGGAGTTCGGCAGTGTGGAAAGACTTATATTATAAAAGAATTTGGAAAAAAAGAATTTGAGGATACAGCATATTTTAATTTTGATGGAAACACTGGATTACAGTCTGTTTTTGATTTTGATTTTGATGTAGGGCGGATTGTTGATGAACTTGCGAATGTGGTTTACGGAGACAAGATTGTTCCGGGCAGGACATTGGTTGTTTTTGATGAGATCCAGGATTGTCCGCGTGCCATACAGTCACTTAAGTATTTTTGTGAAAATATGCCGGAACTTCATGTTATTGCTGCGGGTTCCCTGCTTGGCGTAGCACTTCGAAAAGAAGGTATATCCTTCCCGGTAGGAAAGGTAGACCGTGTTGAAATGTATCCAATGAGCTTTGAGGAGTTCGTGATTGCAGATGGTGGAGAAAAATACATTAACGGAATTAAAAAAATGGCATTTGAAAGAGAAATTCCGGAAATGTATACTGTGCCGTTGGAGAAATATTTAAAGAATTATTATATTGTCGGAGGCATGCCGGAAGCGGTGCAGACTTGGGTAGATACTCATGATTACAAAGAGGTGGAAGAAGTTCAGGACAGGATTCTTAAAGATTATGCTGACGATTTTGGTAAGCATACGATATCAGATACTACGACGAAGGTGCGGTTGATCTGGGATGCGATTCCTTCACAGATAGCAAGAGATAATAATAAGTTTATTTTTTCGCATGTAAAGCAAGGTGCGAGAGCAAAGGATTTGGAAGATGCGTTGGAGTGGATCGTTAATGCGGGAATTGCCTATAAACTGAATCTGGTATCGACACCGGAACTTCCGTTAGCAGGAATGGCAGATAATACGTATTTTAAGGTTTATATGTCAGATGTAGGGCTTCTTCGGAGAAAATCAAATGTGAACTATAGAACTGTTCTTGAGGGAGATGCTTCTTATATTCATTTTAAAGGGGCATTGACAGAGAATTATATTATGACACAGTTGAAATGTATGGGAGTCGAAAGTTATTTTTGGAGAACAAAAGCAGATGCGGAAATAGACTTTATCACAGATTATGAGGGAATACTTCTTCCTATAGAGGTAAAATCAGCGGATAATACGAAAGCCAAGAGTCTGCACCTGTTCTGCAACAGATATCATCCCCGGATGGCAATTAAGACTTCTTTGAAAAATGTGGGGGATAACATGGATGGTGATACACACATATGGAGTCTTCCGTTATATGCAATTTACAAATTAAAAGAATATGTAATTCATGAGATGGGGTGGTAAAAAAGCAGATGCAGAATAACCGAAGACATCATATTAAGAAAAATTTAAGAAAAAACTTTTCACATGGAAAGGTTTGCCATTTGACGGATACCGGGATGTGGAGTAAACTAAAAAGCAGAAATCAAATTAAGGAGAGGAGAACAGATGAAGAACTTGAAAAAGCGCATGGCTGCCATTTGTATGGCATTGCTGGTAAGTACATCCATGCTGCCGCTTGATGCATTTGCGGCGGAATATACCGGCAGCACGGAAAGCGCGACAGAAGTAACAACAGACGTTCCGGTATCGGGAGATACGGAACAGCCGGCAACAGAGGTGCCGGTAGACACGGAACAGCCGGCGACAGAGGTGCCGGTAGACACGGAACAGCAGACAGAGGCACCGGCGGACACAGAACAGGCCGTAGAATCGGACGCAGCCGCATATGAAGCAGTAGAGGCGGAAGCGGAAGAGGATGCAGCCATGGAAGAACAGATGGACGCAGAGGATGAAGCACTCGAGGAAGAGGATGATACAGAGGAAGCCGATACCTTACTGGCGGGAAGTATCAATTATCTTACTGTCGATGCTGCGCAGATTCAGGCTCCGGGAACACAGAATGTAGTTGTCAGCATTGGAAGTGACGATACGACAGTAGACAGTGCGACACTTTCTTATAAGAATGTGACAACAGGAGAGGAAAAAACGGTTGCGGCAGGCACGATCAAACCGGGAGCTGTTCTTTTCTCCATGAGCTATTCAGATACCAGCGAACGTTCGGTATATCAGCTGAGTGGCGTTACATATACAATCGGCAAGCAGACATTTTACGCAGACTTTGCGGCAAATGGAATTGATGCGAAATACGGTGTAAATCAGGAGACTGAGACCAATCCGGATGCTGTTATGACGGATGATAAAGCAGACGAGGAAGCACAGACAGACCTGGATGGCGCGATCAGTGTGGTTTCTATTGATGAAAATGGAAATGAAGTACAGGAATCTTCCATCGCGGAGGCGATCGATGCCGCAAGCGAGGGAACACCGGAGTCAGCGGTCAGTGTACAGAGTGCGGATGAGACACTGCTGACAGCGAAAAATGTAGTTGTTGTACTGGATCCGGGACATGGTGGATCCGATTCCGGAACAACCGGCGGCGGTTTAAAAGAAAAAGATCTGAACTTAAAGATCGCACAGTACTGCAAGGCGGAATTAGAGCAGTATTATGGTGTGACAGTCTATATGACAAGGACAACCGATACCTATGTGAGTCTGGATGACAGAACCACAATGGCAAAGAACTGGGGCGCAAATGTGATCGTAAGTATCCATATCAACAACTCCAGCAGCACATCGGCGTCCGGTGTGGAGATTTATTATCCGAACAGCAATTATAACAGCCAGATTGGAAGCCAGGGCTCTGCGCTTGCCTCCAGGATTTTAAGCCAGCTGACGGCACTTGGACTTACAAACCGCGGAACCAAGATCAGAAACGCGAACGATACTACTTATCCGGACGGAAGCAAGGCGGATTACTATTCCATTATCCGGAATGCGAAGATCAAAGGATTTCCGGGAATCATCGTAGAGCATGCGTTTTTATCCAACAGCAAAGATGTAAGCTTCCTTTCATCGGATGCAAACTTAAAGAGGGTCGGTGTTGCGGACGCGACCGGTATTGCACAGTACTTTGGACTTTCCAAACAGGCATCCATGTCGATCGACAGTATCACAACGACGGAATCCAAGGGAGCGCTCACGGTAAACGTAGGTTATACGACCAATGCATCCGGTATTCAGTTCCGTTACACTTACTATGATGTAAATAAAGGCAGCTGGGGATTGATCTCTGAGTGGACAACCGCATCCAGCGTAAAATGGAAACCGACACCGGGAACTTACTGGATCCAGGTTTCCGCGATCGACAGCAATAACATTGCAAAAGTTTCAACGGTCGGATTTCAGAATAACACAGACTACAGCAAGAGCTATCTGGCGTTAAACGGAATCTGTTATCAGGTCAAAGATCACAGTATAGATGCTGGAGTTGCTTACGAGACAGATGCTTCAAGTGTACAGTTCCGTTGGCTGGCGTATAACCTGAAAACACAGGAATGGTCAAGTATTTCGGATTGGTATGCCGGAAACTGGACAACCTGGTATGCAAAAGCCGGAGATTACTGGCTGTATGTAGAAGCAAAGACAAATGATGGCGTGACAAAGAATTATACGATCTGTTTCCACGCGGCAGAAGATCATACGAATGATTATGTAAACTTAAATGGAATCTGTTATCAGATCAAAGATCACAGTATAGATGTCGGTGTGGCTTACGATTCGGGAGATCCGAAGGTGAAATTCCGCTGGCAGGCATATAATCTGGATACCGGCGGATGGGAGACCATCGCGGACTGGAATGGAGGAAACTGGGCAACCTGGACACCGCATGCCGGAAATTACTGGTTACAGGCACAGGCAACAACATCTTCCGGAACAGTGGCTGCGTACACGATCTGCTTTGCGGCAACGAAGGATTATTCTGCAGACTATATCAAAGTAAACGGTGTCTGCGTGGTTCAGTCAACCGGAAAGGTAGATCTCGGAGCATCTTATGAAAGCAATGATTCCAATGTGCAGTTTATGTGGCAGATCTACGACCTGTCCTCCAGCCAGTGGACAACGATCACAACCTGGACAGGCGCGAACTGGACAACCTGGAAACCGGCTTCCGGTTCTTACTGGATCTATGTGACCGCGCGTACCAGCAAGGGAAGCACGGCAACGTTCTGTCAGGGAGTTACCTTAAATATGGGATATGCCATTATGGGATCTTCCGGGACGACATTGACGCAGATGATCAACTACTATAACTCCAAGGCAATCTATCCGACGTTTTATATGTATTCGGATGCACCGACGATTATGGACTTCTGCCGGATCTATGTGGAGGAGTGTACGGCGGAAGGCGTGAAGCCGGAAGTAGCATTTTGTCAGACGATGAAAGAAACAGGATTTCTTACATTCGGTGGAGATGTGAGCATTACGCAGTATAATTTTGCAGGACTTGGCGCTACCGGAAACGGAGCAACCGGCGACAGCTTTTCCTCCGTGCGTGAAGGTGTGCGTGCCCAGGTACAGCATTTAAAGGCGTATGCGTCAACCGCATCATTAAGCTACCCGTGTGTGGATAAGCGTTTCTCCTATGTTTCCAGAGGATGCGCTCCGTATGTGGAATGGCTTGGTATTTCTGAAAACCCATATGGAAAAGGATGGGCTACGGCAAAGAAATATGGCTACAGCATTGTAAACGGTTACATCAGCAAACTGCTGGCAGCTGCAAAATAAAAATGAAATAGGAAAAGGCAATAGCCGTCACTATCACGAGCATGTGTAGTGGCGGCTGTTGCTTTTTTCGGGCGGATGGGATTGAACATTGACAAAGTCAGTCAACTAGCAGTATCATATTCTAGGTGTATAGCAATTTTTAAGCTATGCTGACTGACACAATAACAGGAAATCAGGAGAGCAGGAAAGTTGATAAAAAGAAAAATGATATTGGCGTTGATGCTCATGTGCAGTGTCGGGGTCGTGGGATGTGGAAACAGACAGGATCCCGTGCAGCCGGAGACAGAGACACAGGCAGAGACGGGGACGGAAGTCCGGACAGAGAAGGAAGCGGGAACAGAGTATGTGATAGAAGACGCTTCTGAACAGACAACTGAATTTTATCTGCCGAAAGAAGAGACCGATAAGCTTGAGGAGCAGTACCGGGAAGTACTCACACAGATAAAAACAGCAGTTGCGGATCGGAATATGGGAGAACTGGCGCAGTATGTCGCCTATCCGTGTTATGTCGGAATACCGGATGTGATCGCAGTGCGGAGTGAGGAAGAATTCGAGGCGCTGGATGTGGATCAGGTTCTTACAGAGGAACTGGTCGATGTGATCGAAAATACGGATATTGATTCGCTGGAACTTTATGATGCCGGCTATGTGGTGTCCGGGGAAAGCGGAAAGCCCAATATTACGATCGGAACCGGGGAAGACGGAAAAGTCGGGATCACCGGGTTTAATTACTAAGTATTGTCTGACACTTGAATAAGTGGATTGCAATAGAAGCCAAAAGATAGGAGAGAAGATATGAAAAAAAGAATGCAGCGATTTGTTGTGGCGCTGATGGCGACGATGATGTTTACATCGATATCACCGGTATCGGCGCTGGCAACAGAAATGCCAGTACCAGTGGAAACGGAAACAGAAGTTCCAACCGAACCGGGAGAGGTAGAACCATCTTCTGAGATGGAAGAAATTCCACAGGTTCCGGAAGAGGAAACAGAAGCGGTACCGGATGAGGAAACGGAGAATGAAGCGGCGGTAGAAGCGTTAGAACAGCAGCTGGAAGAGGAAAATCCGATCGTGGAAGAGGACGTAGCGCCTGAATTATTACAGGCGGCGGACAGCTATCTGAATCTGACCGGGATCTGTTATAATATCAGAAACAATGGCGTAGATGTCGGAGTTGCGTATGATACAGACGCACAGAGTGTGGATTTCCGCTGGGAAGCATATAATCTGGACACCCAGAGCTGGTCAGTTATTGCGGACTGGAATGGAGGAAACTGGGCGACCTGGACACCGACAGCCGGAAATTACTGGCTGCATGCGGAGGCAAGAACCGCAAGCGGACGTACAGCGGATTACACCATCTGCTTTTACGCGCCGAGAGATTATAACGATAATTATCTTGCACTGAACGGAATCTGCTATATTGACCATGGACATACCATTGATGTCGGTGTAAATTATGACACCGCAAGTTCTTCGGTACAGTTCCGTTGGCAGTCCTACAATCTGGATACCCAGGGATGGGAAACCATTGCGGACTGGAACGGAGGAAACTGGGCGACCTGGACACCGAAAAAGGGCAATTACTGGTTGCAGGTACAGGCGAAAGCAGCTGACGGAAACGTAAAGGCATATACGATCTGCTTTGCGGCAACGAAAAACTATTCCACAGATTATGTAGACTTAAACGGAATCTGCATGATCCAGGATTACAACAAAGTAGATATGGGTGTATCTTACGAGAGCAGCGATTCCAATGTGAAGTTTATGTGGCAGGTCTATGATGTAAATGCCGGAAGCTGGACAACAGTTTCAAACTGGAGCAAGTCAAACTGGACAACGTGGAATGTGACAAGCGGTTCCTACTGGGTAAATGTCACAGCGAGGACAAGCAAGGGCACAGTAGAGAGTTTCTGCCAGGGGGTAAATCTCCAGGATAAGAACTATATTGCAATCAACGGAATTACAATGAACAAGCACAGTCATTCGGTAGATCTGAATGTAAACTACACAAGTGGCGATACAAATATGAATTTCATGTGGCAGATCTACGACCTGTCAACCAACACCTGGACAACCATTTCTGACTGGTCGGCATCGACACAGGCAACCTGGAACGTATCAAGCGGTTCTTACTGGGTAAACGTTACAGCAAGAAATGGCGCCGGAAAAACAGTTTCTTATTGTGAAGGCGTAAACTTACAGAGCAAATTCAATTATGTCGCGTTTGGTAACTCCCTGACCGCACATCCGATCGTAGCAGGTCTGTGGTGGGGCAACTGGGGAATGGCAGCAACTACACCGGATAAGGATTATTTCCATCTGGTAACAAGCGGATTACAGCAGGATTACGCAAATGTTACTGCAAGCTGCCATTATCTGAAATCCTGGGAAGAGGATACCAACCGGAACAATCATCTGGGCGAGATGGATCCGTATCTGAACGCGGATGTGGATCTGGTAACGATCCAGCTTGGCGACAACATTGTTGCGGGAAAAGAAACATTATACAATGACTTTTATAATATCGTAGCGCATGTAAAGGAAAAGGCACCGAATGCACAGATCATGGTGGTAAGTTCTTTCTGCTGGCCGGATCCGACAGTAACGGCGGCACAGATCAACGCCTGCAATGAACTTGGGGCAACCTTTATCGATCTTTCTCCGATCTCCGGAAATCCGGCATATCGTGCAGGAACAGGCGGATCTGTTTATGGAGAAGATGGCGCATGGCACACGATTACAAACGGTGCGGTAGGCGCGCACCCGAATGATGCGGGATTTGCTTATATTGCGCAGCAGATTCTTGCAAATATCAAATAGGATTTAGAGAAACAGGAATATGAAGACATTTGAAAATAATCAGGTTGAAAACTGGATACAGGAAAATCATGCTGCAGTAACCGCGGAAGATAAAATGGTTGACGATGTACGCTTGTTTGCGAACGAGTGGGAGATCGTAGAGCAGGAAAAGATGGCAGCAGAAGATGATCTGCACAACCCGGTTTATGCCGGGCAGAGTGACCGGATCAAACGGCTGAAAAAGAAAAAAATATGGAAGTTCATCGCGCCGCTGTACAGACTGTATGCCAATGTCAAGGTGAGGATCATTCTGATCTGCAAGACCAGCAAAAAAGAAGTGATCGGAAGCATCGTGCGGAAGATGAAAAACAAGCTGTTAAGTAAGATCATGATCAAACGGCGGAACAAACGCTTTATAGCGAAGATCACTTTGAGCAAAGAGCAGCTGGAAGAACAGAGAAATACAAAATTTTCAAAAGATGTGAAATTCAGTATCGTGGTTCCACTGTATAACACACCAGAGCAGTTCTTGCGCGATATGATCGGATCCGTACAGGCACAGACCTATGGCAACTGGGAACTCTGTCTGGCGGATGGCAGTGACGCGGAACATGCGGAGGTCGGCAGGATCTGTGGGGAGTATGCGGCAAAGGATAGCCGTATCGTATATCGCAAGCTGGAGAAAAATGAGGGAATTTCGGAGAACACCAATGAGTGTATCAGAATGTCAACCGGAAATTATATCGCGTTGTTCGATCATGATGATATGTTACATCCGGCAGCACTTTTCAGGTGCATGCAGGAGATTGAGAAAAACGATGCGGAGTTTATTTACACAGACGAGATGACATTTGAAAAGGATTCCATCCAGAACATCGTGACGCTTCACTTTAAACCGGCGTTTTCCCCGCAGAATTTAAACGGTGTAAACTATATCTGCCATTTATCCGTTTTTAAGAAGTCCCTGTTAGAAAAGACAGGACTTTATGATAATCACTATGATGGCAGTCAGGATCACGACATGATCTTAAAACTTACCACAGTGGCAAAACATGTGTCTCATATTCCGGAAGTATTATATTTCTGGAGAGTTCATCCGCAGTCCGTTTCCATGAACATCAACGCAAAGACTTATGCGATCGATGCGGGACGAAATGCGGTTAAGGATAATGAAGCGCGGCTTGGAAGAAAGACAGAAGTTTTTTCTTCCTGTATCTGTGCTACGCATTATCGTCTGGAATACGAACTCCAGGAAAATCCGCTGGTCTCCATCTTTGTTGTGAATAATGGCAGCGGGAAAGGACTGGCACGGCTGGTTGATTCCATCGTAAAGCGTACAGAGTATGACAATTATGAGATCTGTATCGCAGACTTTGGCAAATCTTCACGCGAGACGCAGCAGTTTCTTGCGCTTGCAGAACAGGAACCTTTCATTCAGGTGAGAAGATTCGAAGAGGATGTGACACCGGCAGCAGCATGCAATCAGATGGCAGAGAGCGTGAGGGGAGAGTATCTGGTATTTTTGGAAGCGGATATGGAGATACTGGATTCGAGATGGCTGAACCGTCTGCTTATGTATACCATGCAGGATGATATTGCGGTTACCGGATCAAGGATCATTGATCCGGGAAAATTTGTGCAGGAAGCCGGATATATCATTGGTATCGGCGCGGATGGAATTGCGCATCCGGTTGAACACGGAAACACGTTCAGTGCGCCGGGTTATATCGGCAGAATGTACTATGCGCACAATGTCAGTGCGGTTTCCATGTGGGGAATGATGGTGGAAAAGAAAGCGTTCCTTGAAAATGGAGGCTTTAACAATAAGCTCCAGGGGGTATATTACCTTGGGATTGATTACTCTTTAAGACAGCGAAAAGCCGGAAAACAGGTTGTGCTCGAACCATATATCATCAATGAGACACATGAGCTGCGGCTGACAAAGCTGGATGAAAACAGAGTGCGTGAAAAAGACGCGCAGGAAATGAAAACAATGTGGAGCACTGTGCTTGCACAGGGTGATCCGTATTATAATAAGAATTTTGCGAAAGACGGATCATTTACCTATGACATGAATTCATAAATTAAAAAACTTACCACAGTCCCGGAGGCAGAAAGGCTTCCGGGGCTTTTTTGTAATGGCGACGAGGAAAATGGACGAGTGCCCGACAGTTGCAATTTTCGAAAAAAACTGATAAGATATGGTAAATAGTTAATTGGAGAATATTACAAATAAAGGATGACAAAACAAATGGGTGATCAGTTTTACTATGTGGATAAACAACTGAGAAAATTAGAGGGGAAAGAAAAACAGGAATTACAAAAGAAGATAGATGAAATCGACTGGTCAATCTTAGACGCGGTAGAGCGCAGAGAGACGATCACGGAGCGCGGGGTGTTTGCGCCGCTTGACGCAGTCGAAGTAGATGAGATAGCCGCAAGGGCGGATGAGTTTAAAAAGACAGGACTCGAAGCGATCCGCGCCGGAAAGATCGGGGCGGTGCTTCTGGCAGGAGGCCAGGGCACAAGATTGGGCTATGATCAGCCAAAAGGAACGGTCAATATCGGGATCGAGCATGATATCTACATTTTTGAGTGTCTGATGAAGAACCTGATGAAGGTGACTGATGAGGCAGGCGTGCCTGTACCGCTCTATATTATGACCAGTGTGAGCAATAACAGGGATACGATCGAATTCTTTGAAGAACATAAGTATTTTGGATATGACAGATCTTATGTGAAGTTTTTTAAACAGGAAATGGTACCGACCGTTGATTTTAAGGGGCGCGTACTGATGGCGTCCGAGACGGAGCTTGCCATGGCGCCAAATGGAAACGGTGGATGGTTTTCCTCCATGGTTGTAGACGGAATGTTAGAAGACGTACATAAGCGCGGCATTGAGTGGATCAATGTGTTCGCGGTGGATAACGTATTACAGCAGATCGCGGATCCGCTGTTTATCGGCGCAACACTTGCGTCCGGCTGTGAGAGTGGCGCGAAGGTTGTGCGCAAGGCGGCACCGGATGAGCGTGTCGGTGTGCTCTGTACCGAGGACGGCAGACCGTCGATCGCGGAATATTATGAGATGACCGATGAGATGGCAACCGCACGGAAAGAAAACGGAGATCTCTTGTATGGATTTGGCGTTATATTAAATTATCTGTTCCGGGAAGATAAACTGGAAGAGATCGCGGATCGTCATATGCCGATCCATGTGGTGGAAAAGAAGATCCCGTATATGGATGAAAAGGGCAATCGTGTAAAACCGGAAAAGCCGAATGGATATAAATTTGAGACGCTGGTGCTTGATATGGTTCATATGATGAATGACTGTATTCCTTACGAGGTCGTGAGGGAAAAGGAATTTGCGCCGATTAAAAACCGGGATGGCGTAGATTCGATCGATACGGCAAGAGAACTTTTACGGGGGAATGGTGTTTTGTTATAAGTAAAAAACGGCATTTGCTGTTTTTATAAACAACTAAACATAAAGGAGGAAGAGTAATGAAATTGATGTACAGAAATCTTGCCGGAAAGCTTACAGTGTTTTTCGCGGCACTGCTTTTGATGCTTCTGGTACACGCGCCTGCAGTTCACGCTGCAGAAAAGGGGTATTACAGCCTGAAAGATGACGGTGGTACGTTTGATGGTACAAAGTATGTTGTGAATGGGGAAACCATCACAAATGCATTTTTCTTTGATGGAGGCTATACCTACTATTTACAGGCTGACGGTTCACCGATGAAAGACAGACTGACCTATCATCCGGATGGGGAACACATCATTTATTTTGACCAGAATGGTCATGAGGTATTCACAAATTTCCAGTATTGCGACAGCGTCCAATATATCTGCTATTTTGACAGCCAGGGATATTTATACAAAGACCAGATTACATTTGTTGGTGATAAAGTATATTATCTGGATGGGGACGGACGTATGAAACAGAGCGGCTGGTTTCAGTTCGCGAATGGCAGAGATTACGGTTTCGCCAACAGTGACGGAACATTGATGACAAATGGTTTCTCCTATGATCCATGGGGAAGAGTTGTATTTTATCACTGGAATGGTATGGTAGCGAGAGGCTTGATCACAGATGATGTATATTATTACAACATGGATGAGACAGACGGCCATTACCTTGGACAGTTCCCGGTTCCGAAGAAAGTGGTATCACAGATCGAGAACGTAGGTTATGATCAGAACGCGATTGAAGCGGATGTTACTTTGACTGGTTCTGGTACTGGATGCCATGCGAAGATCGTAATGGGAACTCCGACTGCAGCGGTATCTTTTGGTATCCAGTATGATGCGTGCGCGGTAGCACCGTATACCGGAAAGACTATGGCAATGGTAGAAAATGTTATGTCCAATGATCCGGGACAGCAGCAGTATTTCAGACCTGGTGACAGAGAACTGGCACTCGGACAGACCTACCACCTGATGCTGGTAGTAAATCAGGATGGTTCCGGTAACGTATATCTGGACAATGAAATGATCGGATCATTCAGCAATCCAAATCTTGCAGCAAAAGATCTCTCTCTCAGAATTGAAGCTTCCGGCAGAAAGAATGGAGATCAGGTCACAGCATCATTTAAAAATGTAAAGCTGAAAAAGGGTATGTCAAACTATACGGCGCATGCATGGAATACGGTAAACTATCAGTCCAATCCGTCCATGAATATGATCCGCAACGAGTGGGATGACATTACATTTACAGGTTCTATTTCCGGACTTGGAGCCGGAGACGACTGGGATAACAGATACAATGACGTATCCTATGTGGTTGCATATTACTAAACCGGTGTTTTAAGATCCGAAAAGATAAAAATTATAAAATGGGTATGAAAGCTTTCCGGCTTCCATACCTGTTTTTTTACTGTCCCGATTATTTGCATTTTCCCGAAATTATGGTAGAATATACTCGTATTTTTATGTAAAAATGGAAAGCGAGAACAAGATTATGAATGATTTTGATACAGTGAATATGAACAAAGCGCAGAAAACCGTGTATTATCTCAGGGAGTACGGCTTTCATTACACCATGCGCCGGGCAATGAAAAAACTCGGATTTAAGGTGGACGAGGATTCGGAATACATGACATGGGTGCGCAAGCAGCAGTGCAGTACCAAAGAACTGGAACTTCAGAGCAAAGAAAAGTTTCCGTTTATGCCAAAGGTAACGGTGTATGTGGAAGGCTGCGGAGAACAGGCAGCGGATGCGGGCTTTACCAAAGCGGCGTTTAAAAAGCAGTCCTACCGTGTCGCAAAGGTGAAAGTTGCGTTGGAGCAGATGTCACTGGATCATCTTTTAAACGAAGATGACGCGGATGTGTTTGTATTTGCGGCGGCAGGAACCAAACCGCGGAATCAGTATATATATGACTGTGTGAAGGCAATGAATGAAGACGTGAAGCTTCTGTATGCGGGAGAGGGCAAGGAAGATACCTTCCGGCCGCTTCTTGTATACACAGATGAAGATCGCATTACACCGGATGGCAAACGCTATGTAAAACCTTATTTCAAGCCGGATATGAGTTTGGAGCTGCTTTGCAACTTCCAGTATGTCGGCGGCATGTTCGCAGTGCGCAGAGAACTGCTCGAGCAGTTCCGCAACACGGATGTGGAAGTATTCGGAAACGGCTGGTACGATCTTTTGTTTTACTGCTTTGAACATACAGAAAAGATCGCGCATATCCAGGAAGTGCTTTTTTCCAGACGCGGGGCGGATACCACACGTTTCGGGCGCAGCGAAGACAGGGGACAGAAGCGTTACATTGAGCGTCACTTAAAGCGGACCGGTGTGGACGCAGTAGTGGAAAACAGCGAGGTACCGGGATTTTACCATGTGAAATACCAGATCAAGGGAAATCCGTTACTGAGTATCATCATCCCCAACAAGGATCACATCGATATTTTAGACCAGTGTATCCAGTCCCTTCTGCACCACAACAATTATCAGAATTTTGAGATCATCATCGCGGAAAATAACAGTACGGAGCCGGAAACCTTTGAATATTACGAAAAGATCAAAAAGGTGGACAACCGGATCAATATCGTATACTGGAAAAAAGAATTCAACTATTCTGCGATCAATAATTTTGCGGCAGAATTTGCGGCAGGTGAGCTGCTGCTGTTTTTGAACAACGATACCGAACTGATCAGCGCGGACAGCCTGACGGAAATGATCAGTTACTGTTACCGTCCGGGCGTGGGCGCGGCGGGCGCGATGCTTTATTACGAAGATGACACGATCCAGCATGGTGGGGTTGTGATAAAGATCGGCGGATTTGCGGCAAACGCACTCTGGAGTCTGACAGACCGTGACGAACGCTATTATCCGTATTCCGTGACGGCGAGAGAGTTTACCGCATGTACGGCGGCATGCCTCATGATGAAAAAATCTGTTTTCCAGAAAGTAGGCGGATTTGATGAAAAGCTGGTCGTGGCACTCAATGATGTGGATATCTGTATGAAAGTCAGAAAGAGCGGAGAACTTATTATGTTCAATCCGTATGCGACACTGCATCACTATGAATCCAAATCCCGTGGTTTTGAGAATACGCCGGAGAAACAGGAACGTTTCAACCGTGAGATCGCGTATTTCCAGTCCAAGTGGGAGAAAGAGCTGGAGGCCGGAGATCCGTACTATAACAGGAACCAGACACTTCACCGCGCGGATTACACCATGGACTACTAAATTTGCATTCACATGCGTCATCTGATACAATAGAGCGAATAGAACGCAGGCGCAGAAATGGAGGAAAAAGAGCATGCAGTTTCTTTTATGTGCAGTATATGTTGTATTTACGATATCAGGGGTCACCTTTATGAAGCTTGGAAGTATGGCGGAAAATTTAAAGGGCTTTATCGTTCCGATTGTGAACCTTCGTATCACAGGGCTTTCAATGGTAGGTTATATGTGTTACGGGATCAGCTTTTTACTCTATACGGTCATCATCAGCAAGTTTGAACTCGGATATATCTCACCGATCCTAAGTGGTGTGGTACAGATCGTAACACTGATCGTTGCGTTTTTTGTATTCAAAGAGCAGTTTTCCTTAAACGCGGGAATTGGCGCAGCAATGATCATTGCAGGCGTTATCATTATGAACTGGAAATTCTAAAAAATCACAGAATATAATTTTAGGAGAAAAAAATGGACAAGATTGCAGTATTGATACCTTGCTATAATGAGAGCAAGACCATTGAAAAAGTAGTGACAGATTTTAAACGTGTGCTGCCGGAGGCAGTGATCTATGTATATGACAACAATTCCACGGATCATACAGATGAGATCGCGCGCAAAGCCGGAGCGGTCGTACGCTATGAGCATCGTCAGGGAAAAGGAAATGTCATCCGCAGAATGTTCCGTGAGATCGATGCGGAATGTTATATCATGACGGACGGGGATGATACCTATCCGGCAGAGTCCGCACCGGAAATGATCAAAAAGGTGCTTGAGCGCAACGTGGATATGGTAGTGGGAGACCGTCTGTCTTCGACTTATTTCACCGAGAACAAGCGTCCGTTCCACAACTTTGGAAATTCGCTGGTCCGCAAATCGATCAATCTGCTGTTTAATACCGATATCAAGGACATCATGACCGGATACCGGGCATTCAGCTATCAGTTCGTAAAATCTTTCCCGGTTCTTTCCAAGGGATTTGAGATCGAGACCGAGATGAGCATTCACGCGGCAGACAAAAATATGTTTGTTGAGAACGTGATCATTGAATACCGTGACCGCCCGGAGGGCAGTGTCTCCAAATTAAACACTTACTCAGATGGATTCCGTGTGCTTCGCACGATCGCAAGACTTTACCGTACTTATAAACCGATGAACTTTTACGGAGTAGTTGCGGCAGTGCTCGCAGTGCTTTCTGTCGGATTTTTGATCCCGATCCTGGTAAAATATTCCCAGACACATCTTGTGCCGAATTTTCCGACACTGTTTGTCTGTGGTTTTGTGATGCTTGCAGCGATCCAGTCGTTTTTCTCCGGCATGATCTTACAGACGATCAGCCAGAAGAACCGTCAGGATTTCGAGATGGAACTGCAGCATATCAATGACAGCAAAGAAGAGAAAATGGAGAAATAAGTAGGAGAGTATTATGGTTTCACTGGCGGCATCAATTTTTTTCGCAGTATCCTATCTGATACTGGCAGGCGGATTTTATTTTCAGAAGAAATCGGATGAGAAGTTTTACGGCATAACCTGGCTTGCACTCATTTTTGTTATGATACAGTGCTATCATGTCTTTATAGCGGCGGTGATCAATGTCATCCATATACCGGTCAACCTTGTGACCTTTGGTATCTTTGATCTCGTGGCGGCTGTGTATTTCTGGCTTCCGGTCTATAAAAAGAAAGAGACACAGAAATATATTTACGGGATCGTGGATGTCATATTCCTGATCCTTGTGGTTGTGGCAGTCGTATGGTTCGCGAGAAACCGCTATTATGGTTTTCATCTGAGCATCAATTATAAAACGGTAGATCCGGCACCGCGTTTCCGAGAGGCAATGGATTTTGTCAACGATCAGTCCATCAGCCGTATGTTCTACGCGCAGGTGGTGAACGGCACGATGATCGAGCTGCTCGCGCCGTTTGAACGTGTGGACTACTATTATCGTTTTTATGTGCTGAGTGATGTGGTACAGCTTTTGATGTCCGGCGTGATGTTCTTTGGCGTGATCCGCAAATACATCAAAGGAAAGTTCCTTGCGGCGGCAGGTGTGATCGCTTCTCTGATCTTTTTACTTGGCTATCCGTTAAACAGCACGATCTACGGATTTACTTATCTCGGCATGAGCCTTACGCTGGTTGCAATGCTTTTTGTTGTAACGGATCTGTTTATGGAAGAGCGGCTGACAAAATGGTTTCATATCTTTTTGCTGATGCTTGGCTGCCATGCGATGTTCCAGTGCTATGCGCTGTTTATGCCGGTGACCTACCTTGCGATCATTTTCGCTATCTTCTTAAAACAGTATCGGAAGAAGATCTTAATCTCAAAAGATACGGTAGTGACCTGCCTTGCGGTATTTTTATTCCCGTGTATTTCGGGACTGTGGTACACCTACATGGATGTGTTTGTAAAAGATGATGTGTCAGTCGGCTCCGCGATCTCGGCGGAGGGAGCGATTTACCGTGATCTGTATTCAAACTTCCTGCCGTTTCTGCCGCTCGCGATCTATGGATTCGTGAAGCTGATCCAGAGCAGAAAGAATAAGATGATCAGCTGGTTTGCACCGTTTTTTGCCGCATTCACACTCGGAATGTTCGGGCTTGCGTACCATAACCGTTCGGTATCTACCTATTACTTATACAAAGATTATTACATGCTGTGGCTCATCGTATGTGCGCTCGCGTTTTACGGTGTTTATCGCATGACAAAAGAGGCACGCGCAGTTACGGCATGCTACATTGGTACCTGGGCATTTGTCCTTTTATTCTATGTGTCCGGGCTGGAAAACCGGATCTATAACAACAACAACCTGTTTATGGACAGCATCAAAGGACCACAGTACAATGATCTGGTCTGCTTTAACTTAAATACCATGAAAGAACCGCCGTATGCGGAACCGCGTATGGAGATGGCACATTATATATATGAGGAGCTGCTTGAGACCGGAAAGACAGACAAACCGGTTCCATGCGCGTATAACGATGACCAGTTTTACTGGTATGAGGGTGTGACGAATCAGCGCCTTTCCGATTATATGTACTGGAAATCTGATTATGATACATTTAAAGAGAATCTCGAAGAAAACTGTGATTATGTCAGTGTAATGATCGACAGCAGGATTTATGTGGACAATCAGGAATATTTTGATTCCATGGAAAAAGTATTTGAAAACGAGATCGGTTTTGTGGCAAAGGTAAAATAAAGATTAGGTGTGAACATGGAAAACAGACAGGAAAAATCGGTTCAGCAGAACATGATTTACAATACAGTTGGCTCACTGGTATATTATTTCTGCCAGTGGGTCATGACAGTACTCATCGTCAGGATGTCAGGCTTTGAAGACGCGGGCGTCCTGTCGCTTGCAATGAGCGTTACAGCGGCGCCGGCGATCGTCGGGCTGTTCAATATCAGAAGCTATCAGGTGTCAGACTTAAAGGGACAATATTCGGATTCGGTTTATATCCGCTCGCGTGTGTATACGAATCTGATCTCCTTTGCGGTCTGTCTTTTTGTGGTGATTTTCAATGG
Organism: Roseburia yibonii; assembly: GCF_014297335.1. Taxonomy (NCBI): domain Bacteria; kingdom Bacillati; phylum Bacillota; class Clostridia; order Lachnospirales; family Lachnospiraceae; genus Roseburia; species Roseburia yibonii. The sequence goes on along the minus strand of NZ_JACOQH010000001.1, from coordinate 358,051 downwards.
ATATGCGTGGGACAAGGCAGCAGTGATCCTGATGTTCATGTGCTTTAAGATGGCAGAGGGCGCGGCGGATGTCTATTACGGGATCGACCAGAAAAAAGAGCGTCTCGACTATGCGGGAATTTCTCTAACCATGCGTGGACTGGGTTCTCTGGTACTGTTTTGCGTGGTATTTCTGTGGACGAAAAATCTGTTTCTGTGTGTCCTTTTTATGTCCGTTTTTTCTTTTGCGGTGGTATTTTTCTATGATAGAAAGATCGTAAACGGGCTGATTGGAACGGAGCGGACGGCGGCGTTTGCGCAGATCAAAAGTCTGCTGCTCACCTGTCTGCCGCTTGCGATCGTTGCCTTTTTGAATAATCTTTCGCTTACCATACCAAAGATCTATCTGGAACGTTATTACGGGGAGACGGTTTTTGGGATCTATTCTTCCGTGTCATCCCCGACGATCGTGGTACAGCTGGCGGCAACCACACTGTTTGCGCCACTGGTGCCGGTTCTGACCAGACAGTATCAGGAAAAAAATAAAAAAGAATTTCAAAAGATCCTGTTAAAATTCTTTGCGCTGATCCTGGCGGGGACCGTGCTCGGCGTGATCCTCTCGGTATTTTTAGCGGATTTCGCGCTTGGAATCTTATACGGGGCGGAGATTAAACCGTACACCGGACTTTTCATACCGGTCTTTTTTATCGCGGTACTGATCGCGGTCAATGCAAGTCTCTTTTCGGTCTGCACACTGATCCGTGAGATCAGAAGCCAGTATGCGGTCGGACTTGCGGGGATCGCGTCTGCGTTTCTTTTATCGGTGACGGCAGTAAAAACATGGTCTTTGGACGGAACGATCGTGGCATTTGCGGGAACACTGATCCTTCAGATCGCGATCCAGCTGTTTCTGATCGTGCGCAAAGTGAGGAAAATGAATGGGAATCGTAAGTAAAACAGTTGGTGTATACAAAAGATACGGACTGAAAGGGTTTTGTACAAAACTGAATGAAAAGATAAGCTCTCCGATGCGTACCTACGGAAAACGTGTGGCAGAATTTCTGACGACGGAGGAAGAACTCGGCGCACAGCGGGAACATCGTTTCCTGGTGGAGCCGTGCATCAGCATTGTGGTTCCGGCATATGAGACAAACGAACAGTTTTTAAAGGAGCTGCTCGCGTCACTGGAAGGCCAGAGCTACGATAACTGGGAGCTTTGCATCGCGGACGGGAGCAGAACCGATCAGGTAGAGCGGGTGATCCAAGAGCGCATCAGACAGTATGAGGATGCGGGATGCCGCTACAAGATCCGCTACGAACGCCTGAAAGAAAATAACGGGATCTCCGAAAATACAAACGAAGGTTTAAAACTTGTGACCGGAAGCTATGTCGGTTTTATGGATCATGATGATGTGCTTGAAAGAAACGCGCTTTTTGAAGTGGTAAATGTGATCAACACATTTCCGGATGCGGATGTGATCTATTCGGATGAGGACAAAGTGTCCCATGACCTGACGCGGCATACACAGCCGCACTTTAAACCGGATTTTAACCTGGAACTTTTACGGGATAACAATTATATCTGTCATTTTCTTGTGGTGTCACGTCCATTGCTTGCGGATATCGGAGGATTCCGAAAAGAATACGACGGCTCACAGGATTATGATTTTATCCTGCGCGCAACGGAAAAGGCAAAACGGATCTGTCATATTCCCAAGATCTTATATCACTGGCGGATGCACGCGGCATCGACTGCCGGGGACAGCGACAGCAAGGAATACACCTTTGACGCGGGAAAACGGGCGCTTGAAGCGCATTTTAAACGTCTAGGGATAGAAGCCGAAGTAGAAAAACGCATCGAGGTCGGCTGTTTCCATATCCGCTACAAAAGAAAAGAAGCAGAGCGGGAGGAAGATTATATCCTGCTGCTGCCGGATGGCGTAAAACCGATTACCGGGGGCTGGAAAGAGGAACTGATCTCCTGTTGTATGCAGGAACGTGTCGGGATTGTCGGCGGAAAGACGATCGGCACCAACGGAAAGGTGCTTCAGAATGGATATATCTGCGGAAAAGGCGGAGAAGTGAGAACTTTATTCGCCGGACTTCCGGAAAAATATAAAGGTTATTGCAGGCGTGCGGTGCTCGCCCAGGAGGTCGGCGCAGTCTCGTTCGCGTTTGCGGCAATCAAAAAAGAAGCGTTTGACCGCGTGGGCGGTGTGGATGAGACACTTCCGCATCCGTATCTCGAGATGGATTTCTGCAGGCGGCTCCGAAAGGCAGGGTATGCAGTCGTGCAGGCATCCGGCGTGGAAGCGGTCGTGGAAAAAGAACCGGATTACCGCAGTATCTGTGGAAAAAAAGGATCCGATGTGCTGCCGCTTACGGAAGCAAAGAAAAAACTTGCAAAAGACGTGGAAGAAAGCGGATCATCTTACGATCCGTGCTATAATCCGAACTTTGCGGAAAGCGGAAAAACGTTTACGTTATGACCGAAAACGGTGATAGAGTGGGAGGAAAATGGGAAAGCTATGATAAAGATATTTATATGTCCGAAATGCGGATGGATGCGTGAAGTATCGCGGAGAAAAGAAGTCGAATGTTTTAAATGCGGTGAGAAACAGATGGTGCCGGTAAAACTTACCTATGAAAAGTATGCGTATATGACACCGCAGGAACGGGCGGATTATGCGGAAAGCTGGCAGTATATCCACAGGGGCGATAAACAGAGTTAAGAAACATTTAATATAATTTCCGGTTGTCCAAATGATATTTGTATTGTAAAATAAGAAACAGATATTACAAAAATATTACAAAAAAACCAGAAATTGTAATGAGGCAAAAAGATGTATAAAAAAGAAAATAAAAGTTGGGCAAAGCATCTGGATTTTACGCTGCTTGACATTGCGTGTCTCCAGCTTGCGTTTTTGCTTTCCTACTTTCTAAGACTGGGGATCTCTCTTCCATATCGAAATGAGCAGTATCAGAGACTTGCTGTGATCCTGGTCATGATCGATATTTGTGTTGTTTTTTTCGCGGAAGCCTACAAGGGGATTTTGCGCAGAAATAAATATCAGGAATTAAAAGCAGTCATTATCCACTGTTCCGTGATCTTTCTCGGACTTCTGGTATATATGTACGCGACAAAACAATCAGCAATCTATTCGAGACAGATGTTATTTGTATATCTGTTCCTTTCCATTGTGTTTGAATTTATCGGAAGGGTAACATTAAAGCGCTATATCCGCAGACGGATCTTAAACAGCCGTTACCGTTCCACGATGATCATTGTGACAACCAAAGAATATGTGGAGGAATGTTTAAGAAACTTTGAAAATATGGAATACACGGAATTCTCGGTGGACGGTGTCGTTGTCGTGGACGAACAGCTCAAGGGCACTACGATCCGTGGCGTGCCGGTTGTGGCGAACGCGGATGATTTCTTTGAGTATGTGCGGACGAACGTGGTGGATGAAGTATTCATAAACGGAAACACCAGAGAAAGCAGTGAGGCACTGGCAAATGACCTGTTAGAAATGGGGATCATTGTGCATTTCAGCCTGGTAGAGGAATCCCAGATGATGCCAAACCGCATGATCGAGCAGGTCGGCAGATATCTGGTGCTCACATCGAGTATGAAGATCGCCTCTTCACGAGAGCTGTTTTTAAAACGCTGTATGGACATTGCAGGAAGCCTGATCGGACTGGCACTGACCGGGATCGCGTTTGTGATCTTCGCCCCGATCATCAAGAAGCAGTCGCCGGGACCGGTGTTCTTTGCGCAGGTGCGTGTGGGAAAGAACGGAAGACAGTTCAGGTTTTACAAGTTCCGCTCGATGAACGTCAACGCCGAGGAACAGAAAAAAGAGCTGATGGCGCAAAATGAGATGGACGGGCATATGTTTAAGATGGCTAATGATCCGAGGATCTTTCCGATCGGAAAATTCATGCGGAAATATTCCATCGATGAACTGCCGCAGTTCTGGAACATCTTAAAAGGCGATATGAGCCTGGTCGGAACCAGACCGCCGACCGTGGAAGAATTTGAAAATTATGATCTGAAACACAAGGCGAGACTCGGGATCAAACCGGGGCTTACCGGAATGTGGCAGGTCAGCGGACGCAGCGATATCAAAGATTTTGAAGAAGTGGTCGGACTGGATACTTATTATATCGCGCACTGGGATCTTGGACTTGACATCAAAATCCTGTTAAAAACTATCAAGGTCGTAGTGACCGGACGAGGATCAGAATAAAATGAGACATATTTATATTATAGGCTCCAAGGGAATCCCTGCAAACTATGGCGGTTTTGAAACGTTTGTGGAGCAGCTGACGGCGGGGCGCCAGTCGGAAGAGATCGTGTATCATGTGGCATGCATGGATGAAAAGGCAGAGGTTGTGCGCTATAACGGCGCGGAGTGTTTTCATCTCGTGGTGCCGTCCATAGGACCTGCGAAGGCGGTTTATTATGATTTAAAGGCGATCGCCTGGTGTCTGCATGATATCAGAAAGAATAACATCAAAGACGCGGTGGTCTATGTGCTTGCATGCAGGATCGGGCCGTTTATCGGAACATGGAAGAAGCGCCTTGCGGCATGCGGGGCAAAACTTTATGTAAACCCGGATGGACATGAGTGGAAGCGTGCCAAGTGGAATTATCTCATACGGAAATACTGGAAATTTTCCGAAAAGCTCATGGTAAAGCACGCAGATCTTCTGATCTGTGATTCAAAGAATATCGAAAGCTATATCAGAAGAAGCTATGCGAAATATCATCCGGCAACGACATATATCGCCTATGGAGCGGCGGAAGCAAAAAAAGAAACTGCGGAGACCGCAGCGAAACTGGATGCGTGGTATCAGGAACACGGCGTGAAAAGCGGCGGATACTATCTGGTGGTCGGACGCTTTGTGCCGGAGAATAATTATGAGACCATGCTGCGGGAATTTATGGAGTCCAGAACCGATAAGGACTTTGTGCTGATCACGAATGTGGAGCACAATAAATTCTATGAAAAACTGCAGGCGGAGACCGGATTTGACAAAGATGCGCGGATCAAATTTGTCGGAACCGTATATGACGCGGCTCTGCTTGCGCTGATCCGGAAAAATGCCTACGGATATCTGCATGGGCATGAGGTCGGAGGAACCAATCCGTCCCTGCTTGAGGCGCTCGGAAGCACGGATCTGAATCTGCTTTTGGATGTCGGGTTCAATTCAGAAGTGGCAAGAGACGGCGCGTTATACTGGAGCAAGGAGCCGGGAAATCTCGGCAGACTCTTAAAGCGTGCGGATGAGATGAAGGAAGCGGAGCGAAAAGAGCTTGGTGAGCGGGCGAAGGAGCGGATCCGAAAAGATTACAGCTGGCCTTATATCATAGAAAAATATGAAAAACTGTTTTTAGAGCAGAAGTAGGAAACAGGATAATAATATGGAAGAGAACAAAAAGCGGGTATCTGTCGCGATGGCAGCCTATAACGGACTGCCCTACATCAGGGAGCAGGTAATATCCATTTTGAAAAATCTGACCGCGGAGGACGAACTTGTCATATCGGATGACGGATCTACGGATAAGACCCCGGAATTTCTGGCGGAGATTGCAAAAGAGGACGCGCGGGTGCGTGTGGTGCAGGGGCCGGGAAGCGGGATCAAGAAAAATTTTGAGAATGCGTTAAAACATTGTCTGGGAAATTATATTTTCCTTGCAGACCAGGATGACATCTGGGCGGATGACAAGGTGGAAAAGATGCTTGGGGTATTTGAAGCGAAGGGCGTCTCGCTGGTGATGCATGACGCGGTCGTCGTCAATGAGGATCATACGGAAGAACTCATGCCTTCTTTTTTTGCGTATCGTGGATCAAAAGCCGGGGCATGCGCCAATATCATAAAAAATACTTATATGGGCTGCTGTATGGCATTCCGCAGGGAAGTATTGCAGTGGATCCTGCCGATACCGGAGGAGATCCAGATGCATGACCAGTGGATCGGGGTACTCAATGACCTGAAGGGAAGCGGAACCTGTATTATGCCGGAAAAACTGCTTTTTTACCGCAGGCATGAGCATAACAATTCAGATTTTTCCCACAATACGGTACCGGTTATGATAAAGAACCGGATTGTTTTCCTGCGCGCGCTGCACAGGCAGCTGCGGCGCCTTAAAAATTAAACCTTTATTAAGAAAAGGGGAAAATATTGACACAAGAATTGATTTATTATATAGTTAATTGGTTGTTTATCGTAATACATAGAGAGAAATGGAGAGAACAATGAGCGAACAGAATGGAAATCGAAACAGACCGTCTGGAAGCAGACCATCTGGTGCACATACATCATCTTCCGGCGGTACACGCAGACCGGCGCAGCAGCGGAGCGGCAGTCAGCATTCCGGTCAGGGTGAGAGAAGAAGAACGACATCCCAGCAGGGAGGAAAGCGTAATACAAATACACGTCCGAATCCAAACGGAAACAGACCGGGTGGAAAGAAAGTGACCAAGAAACAGCGCAAAAAGAGAAAAGTGATCATTTATGTCATTGAGATCATCGTACTGCTGATCTTACTTTTGATCCTCGGCGTCTGGATGAAATTAAACAAGATCGACCGCGGTACGATCAAAGAGGAAGATCTTACGATCAACCAGCTGGACAGTGAGACACAGGCGCTGCTTTCCGGTTATACGAACATTGCGCTGTTTGGACTGGACAACCGTTCCAACGGTGATTTTGATACCGGACGAAGCGACAGTATCATTGTGGTAAGTATCAACAACGATACCAAGGAAGTCCGCATGGTCTCCATCTACCGTGATACTTATCTGGATATGGATACCACAGACGGCAGCTTCGCGAAAGCAAATGCGGCATATTCCAAGGGAGGTCCGACACAGGCGATCTCCATGTTAAATAAAAACCTCGATCTGGATATCACAGATTATGTATCTGTAGACTTTAACGCGGTTGCGGATTGTGTGGATCTGCTCGGCGGAATCACCATGGATATCACAGATGAAGAAGCTGCGATCATGAACGGTGAGACCGAACACCAGGATTACATCGGGGAGGTTGCGCAGGTAACCGGAAAAGAAGCACATTATCTGGATGGTGGTGGAACGTATAACCTCGATGGTGTACAGGCAACGGCCTATGCCCGCATCCGTTATACAGCCGGTGACGATTACCGTCGTGCGCTCCGTCAGAGAACTGTCATCACAAAGCTGATCGAAAAGGCAAAGAAGGCAGATGTCGCCACACTGACCAAGATCGTGGATAAGATGACAGAGGAAGTTTCCACCAGCTACTCCAATAAGGAGCTTCTTGGCATGGCAGTATATCTGCAGAGTTATGAACTGGCAGATACCTGTGGATTCCCGTTCTATAAGAACACGGCCAATGTCGGAAAACAGGGTGACTGTGTCATTCCTTGCGATCTTACGACAAACGTGGAAGAACTCCATACCTTCCTGTTTGAGGATGAGAATTATACGCCGTCCAACACAGTAGAGGCGATCAGTGACAAGATCACGACCAAGACAGGATATTCGGCAGATGATGCGGTGAAGACGTCCGATCCGACGGAGGAAGATCATACGAAGACAGATGATGTAGAAAGTACCGAAACCGAATAGATAGTAAGTAACAGTAAAAAGAAGCGTCTGCTTCCGCGGTTATGCGGGGGCAGACCTTTGTTGTATAAAGAAAACAAAGATAAAGTGAGGAAAGACTATGTGTGGAATTGTTGGATATATTGGAAAAAAACAGGCTGCGCCGATCTTATTGGATGGTCTCGAAAAGCTGGAATACCGTGGCTATGACTCAGCGGGAATGGCAGTGTATGACGGAGCGCAGATCAATATCAAAAAAGCGACCGGACGTTTGAAGGTGTTAAATGAGCTGACGCATGGCGGGGAACTGCTTCCGGGAACCGTTGGGATCGGACACACCCGCTGGGCAACGCACGGAGAACCGTCGGATGTCAATGCGCACCCGCATTTTAACGCGGATCATACGATCGCGGTGGTACACAACGGGATCATTGAGAACTATTTAAAGCTGAAAAACCAGCTGATCGAAAAGGGATATTCCTTTATTTCCGAGACAGATACCGAGGTTATCGCACATCTTCTGGATTACTATTATAAAAAGTGTGAAAATCCGCTCGAGGCAGTGACAAAGATCATGCACCGCGTGGAGGGATCTTACGCACTCGGCATTCTGTTCGCGGATGAACCGGATGTGGTTTATGCTGTGCGGAAAGACAGCCCGCTTATCGTGGGAAAAGGAAAAGAAGGAAATCTGATCGCTTCGGATGTCCCGGCAGTATTAAAATATACCAGAGAAGTATATTTTATCGAAAATGAGGAGATCGCCAGACTTTCCGAGAAAAACATTGAATTTTTTAATGTGGACGGTGAGATCATACAAAAAGAATCCAAAACGATCGAGTGGGATATCAATGCGGCGGAAAAAGGCGGCTATGAGCATTTTATGTTAAAAGAAATGTATGAACAGCCGAAGACCGTGCGCGATACCTTAAGCCCGAGGATCAAAGACGGCAGGATCGTGATCGAAGAACTTGGCATGACAGACGAGGAGATCGCGTCCATTCAGAAGATCCATATCGTTGCCTGCGGTTCCGCATATCACACGGGTGTGACGAACAAGTACATCTTTGAGGGGCTTGCGCGCATTCCGGTGGAAGTGGATGTCGCGAGTGAGTTCCGTTACCGGGATCCGATCCTTGAGAAGGGAACGCTTGTTGTGATCATCAGCCAGTCCGGGGAGACCGCGGATACGCTTGCGGCACTGCGTCTGGCGAAAGAGCGCGGGATCATGACACTTGGCATTGTAAATGTAGTCGGAAGCTCGATCGCGCGTGAGGCGGATAAGGTAATGTATACCTGGGCAGGTCCGGAGATCGCGGTGGCGACCACAAAGGCATACAGCGCACAGTTAATAGCACTTTATCTGCTTGCGATCAAGTTTGCGCAGGTGCGTGGAAAGATCACAGAAAGTGAAACGACAGAGCTGATCACGGATTTAAAGAAGCTGCCGGATCAGATCGAGATGTTACTCCATAATAAGGAGAAGATCCAGCGTTTCGCGAACCGCTATATTGCGGCAAAAGATGTATTTTTTATTGGCAGGGGGATCGACTACGCGATCTCACTGGAAGGATCCCTCAAATTAAAAGAGATTTCTTATATCCATTCCGAAGCCTATGCGGCGGGAGAATTAAAACACGGCACGATCTCACTGATCGAGGACGGCACTCTGGTTACGGCAGTGGTGACACAGAAGGACCTCTATAAAAAGACGATCAGTAACATTGTCGAGGTGCGCACGCGCGGGGCGTTTGTGCTTGCCATCACCAACGAGGAAAATACAGAGATCGAAAAGGCTGCGGACTATGTGATCTATCTGCCGCAGACCAACAGATATTTCACCAATTCCCTCGCGATCATCCCATTACAGCTTTTCGCGTATTATGTGGCGGTCGGCAAGGGATGCGACGTAGACAAGCCGCGTAACCTCGCAAAATCGGTTACGGTTGAATAATTATGGATTTTTTGTGAAGAAAAGGAAATTGTTATCTATTATCACAAAAGCGTCACAATTATATACTAGACTGATGTCACAAAAGAAAAAGAGGAACTGATATCAGAGGAGACGAAAGGAGAAATCGTTATGGATAACAATCAGAACAACAACTTTTCTGGTTCTTCATATAACAACAATCAGTACAATTACAATAATGATAACCAGAATACAAGCGGAACATGGAGCAGCTCGGGAAACGCACAGAATTCCTGGAGCGCAAATGCCGGAGCCAATATGAATGGCGCGAACATGGGCGGCGGGATGAATGATCCGAAACAGAAACGCCCGAAGAAAGAACGCAAAAAAGGCGGCTTTGGAGAAAAACTTGCAAAATGTGTTGCGATCGCGCTGGTATTCGGACTGGTCGGAGGCAGTGTATTTGCCGGAACCAATTACGCAGTCGGCAGACTGACCGGAAGCAATACCACACAGACGGCGAACGTAAAAGAACAGGAGGAAGAAGAGACTACGCACTTAAAGCAGTCCGCAAAGGACAGCTCCGGAAAAGACGCAGTCGATACGACAGATACCTCAAGTACAGCAACCTCCGTATCGGATGTTTCCGGAATTGTTTCGGAAGTAATGCCGTCCATCGTTGCGATCACCAATATGAGTGAGCAGCAGTATGAGAACTTCTTTGGACAGACAGGAACCCGTGAAAGCGAGAGCGCCGGTTCCGGTATCATTGTAAGTCAGGACGATGATTATTTATATATCGCGACCAACAACCATGTGGTAGAGGGCGCGACAACACTGACCGTCCAGTTTATTGATGACTCCACGGCATCAGCGGAAGTAAAGGGCACTGCGGCATCCAGCGATCTTGCGGTAGTTCAGGTAGCAAAGAGCAGCATGCAGCAGGATACTTTAAGCCAGGTAAAGGTAGCGACACTTGGTGATTCGGACAGCCTTCAGGTTGGTGAGGGCGCGATCGCGATCGGAAACGCACTCGGATACGGACAGTCCGTAACAACCGGTGTCATCAGTGCAGTCAACCGTTCCGTTTCCATGCAGGATGAGACGACCGGTGAAGAGATCACAAACGAGCTGCTTCAGACAGATGCGGCGATCAATCCTGGTAACAGTGGCGGCGCTTTGCTTAATATGAAAGGCGAAGTCATCGGTATTAATGAAATGAAGTATTCGGATACCCAGGTGGAAGGTATGGGCTATTCCATCCCGATCTCCAAGGCAGCGCCGATCATTGACCGGCTGATCAGCAGACAGGCAGCGGATTCCGCTTCCTACATCGGTATCAACGGTGTTAACGTAACTTCACAGATCGCGTCTGCTTATAAGATGCCGATCGGTATCTATGTTGCGCAGGTAGTCAGTGGATCACCGTCAGAACAGGCAGGTATTCTGCAGGGAGATATCATCACTCAGTTTGACGGAACCGATGTAAAAACCATGTCTGACTTGAAGGATACGCTCGAGTATTACGCACCGGGTACCCAGGTAGAAGTTACCGTTCAGCGGCCGGCGAACGGACAGTACACGGAACAGACCGTTACCGTAACACTCGGTACAAAGCCGCAGCAGTAAAATATGATAGAATAAGGAACAGACCGGAGACTTTCTCCGGTCTTTTTCCGGTTTAGAGGTTGTGGAGAAGTCTAAAATGTGCTAACATAGAGATATATTTTGTGGGAGGTCGACTTTGATGAAAAAAAAGAAGATTGTGATCGCATTGGGACACGATGCGCTGGGAACTACGCTTCCGGAACAGAAAAAAGCAACAAAGAAGACAGCGAAGGCAGTCGCTGATTTTATAAAAGATGATTATCAGATCATTGTCACACACAGCAATGGACCGCAGGTAGGCATGATCCACACAGCAATGTCCGAGTTCTGCCGTCTCTATCCGGAGTACACAGCAACTCCGATGAGTGTCTGCTCCGCAATGAGCCAGGGATATATCGGCTACGACTTACAGAACGCGATCCGCACGGAGCTTTTGAACCGTGGGATCTACAAGCCGGTTGCGACAGTGCTGACCCAGGTGTGTGTAGATCCTTATGATGAGGCATTCTATCATCCGACCAAGGTCATTGGACGGGTTATGACCGAGGAGGAAGCAGAAGCGGAAGAAAAGAAGGGCAACCATGTGACGAAGACCGAGGATGGTTACCGCAGGATCGTTGCGGCACCTAAGCCGATCGATATTGTGGAGATCGACGCGGTGCGCGCACTCAGTGACGCGGATCAGGTCGTGATCGCATGTGGCGGCGGCGGAATCCCGGTTCTGATGCAGGAAAATAATTTACAGGGCGCGAGTGCGGTCATTGAAAAAGATCTTGCGGCAGGAAAGCTTGCAGAACTGGTAGACGCCGAGACACTCGTTATCCTGACCGGCGTGCAGAAGGTATGCCTGAATTATGGCACACCGTCAGAAAAACCGATCGATTCCATGTCCGTGGAAGAGGCAAAGCGCTATATGGAAGAGGGACAGTTCGAGGAAGGAACCATGCGTCCTAAGATTGAAGCTGCCATCGATTTCATCGGTGACTCTGCGATCCGTAAAGTATTCATTACAAAGCTGGATGAGACGCACAGCGGAATGAACACGACAAACGGCACTCTGATCCACAAATAGAAATGAAAGGGCAATCATGCCATATGCAAAGTGATAAAAAAGTACAGATACTGATGTCTACTTATAACGGGGAGCGGTATCTTGCAGAACAGTTAGACAGTATTTTCCGTCAGACCTGGCCAAACATCGAGGTGCTGGTGCGGGATGACGGATCAAAGGACGCGACGCTTGAGATTTTAAAGAAGTATCAGGAACAGCACGAGAATCTGTATGTATTTCCGGGGAAAAATGAGGGACTTACGAGAAGCTTCCTCGAACTGATCCAGAAATGCGATGCGGATTATGTGGCGTTTTCAGACCAGGATGATTACTGGCTGGAAAATAAGATCGAGGTTGCGGTAGAACGTTTGGAGGCGCTTGATGGACCGGCGCTTTATTGCAGCAACCAGATTCTGGTCGATCAGGATTTAAACCGTCTGCCGGAGGGTGAGATTCCCGATGCGGTTCCGGGATTTGGCAACGCGCTGATTGAGAGTATGTGTACCGGGTGTACCGCAGTGATGAACCGGGCGCTGATCGATGAGGTAAAGGGACATCTGCCAAAGAATGCGATCTGGCATGACTGGTGGTGCTATCTGGTGGCATCTTATCTTGGAACGGTCATTTTTGACAAGGGCGCGTACATCCTCTATCGTCAGCATGGCGACAATCAGCTGGGATCGAGCAGAAGTGCGCTTGTAATGATAAAAAACAAGTGGAAGTTCTTAAAAAAGACGAGAGGGATGCTCGGAAAGCAGATCGCGAATTTTGCCAAAGAGTATCATGGAAATAAAGAAAAGGACGAGCTGGTGCAGCTGCTCCTCGCATCGAAGACCAGTTTTGCGGCGCGTATCCGGCTTATATTTAACAAAAAGATCTATCGTCAGAAACGCCTGGACAACATCGTGGTGAAAGGGCTGTATCTGATCAATCGGATGTTATAAAAACGTTTATAAAAAGAACATGTTCCGGAATTTCCGAAACATGTTCTTTTTGTATTGGCAGTTGTCAGAGTGGGATGCGGAACGCATCCCGCTTTCTGGATTATCCCATTACAACTTCAACCTGAACTTCTTTTTTGGAGCCGTCAAACGGGATCATATTTCCTTCTACCGGAGTGCCGTCTACGGTCATGGAAGCAACACCTTTTTCTGCGCCATTCGGATTCTTGACCGTGATGTGATAGGTTACGCCACGGAAATCACGTTTTGCAGAGAAGCCGTCTAAGGATGCCGGAATACAAGGATCTACAACCAGTCCGTCATAGTCCGGGCGGATGCCGAGGATGTACTGCGAAACGTCAAGGAACGTCCATGCGGCGGTTCCGGTCAGCCAGCTGTTCTTTGCTTCACCAAAGTTTGGCGCGTCTTTTCCTGCGATCATCTGGGAGTACACATATGGTTCGGTGCGATGGATCTCGCTGATATCCTCAATGTAGGCAGGGCAGGTTCTCGTGTATACCTGCCATGCGCGGTTTCCACGTCCGACTACCGTCTCTGCGATAGAGATCCATGGATTGTTGTGGCAGAAGATACCGGCATTTTCCTTGTAGCCGCCCGGGTAGGAGGTGATCTCACCTAACTCTACATGATATCTGGTATAGCATGGCTGGAGCAGTACGATACCATATTTGGTGTCCAGATGCTTTTCTACCGATTCCATGGCCTTTAAGCAGTAGCCGTCTTTTAAGCCGATCTCGGCAATGACACAAAAGCCCTGTGGCTCGATGAAGATTTTTCCTTCCTCGCATTCTTTGGAACCGACCTTGTGTTTGTAATGGTCATAGGCACGCAGATACCATTCGCCATCCCAGCCGGCATCGAGTACGGTCTGTTCCATTTTTTCGATCTGTTTTTCTGCTTCTTTTGCTTCTTCTTCAAGCCCTCTGTGACGGCAGATCGCTGCGTAATCTTTGCCGTATTTTACGAACATTCCGGCGATGAAGACAGATTCTGCATTCGGTCCTTCCGATGGTCCGAAGGTCTGGAAAGATTCACCCGGTTCTTCGGAGAAGCAGTTTAAGTTTAAGCAGTCGTTCCAGTCGGCGCGTCCGATCAGCGGAAGACCGTGCGGGCCCAAATGATTTACGGTATAGTTGAAGGAACGTCTTAAATGTTCCATAAAGTCGGTTGCCTTGGATGCGTCGTTATCATACGGTGTGATCTCGTCTAAGATCGAGTAGTCACCGGTCTCCTTGATGTAAGCGGCAGTTCCCGCAATGAGCCAGAGCGGATCATCATTGAAGCCGCTTCCGATATCGGCATTTCCCTTTTTGGTCAGCGGCTGATACTGATGGTAAGCGCTGCCGTCCTCAAACTGTGTGGAAGCGATATCGAGGATACGCTGTCTTGCGCGATCCGGGATCAGATGTACGAAACCGAGCAGATCCTGGCAGGAATCACGGAAGCCCATGCCTCTGCCGATGCCGGATTCAAAGTAGGAAGCCGAACGGGACATATTGAAGGTGACCATACACTGATACTGGTGCCATATGTTGACCATGCGATCCAGTTTTTCTTCGGAAGAAGATACGGTGAAATGGGAGAGCAGACCGTTCCAGTAAGCTTTTAAGTCGGCAAGTGCCTGATCCGCTTTTTCGGTTGTGTCAAATTTGGTGAGCATAGCTTCCGCCGGTTTGCGGTTTACCTTATTTAAACCTTCCCACTTTTCGTCCTTTTTGTTCTCCACATAGCCGAGTACAAAGACGAGGTCTCTGCTTTCGCCCGGAGCCAGGGAAATATTGATCTGGTGGGAACCAACCGGAGCCCAGCCGCTTGCAACGGAATTTTTGGCTTTTCCGGTCATCACAACTTCCGGAGCGCGGTTTTCTCCGTATGCGCCAAGGAAAGAATCGCGGTCGGTATCAAATCCGTCGATGTCCGTGTTGACGGAGAAGATCGCGTAGTGGTTCCGGCGTTCACGGTATTCGGTCTTGTGGTAGATCGTGGATCCGTGGATCTCGACTTCGCCGGTGCTGAAATTACGCTGGAAGTTGGTCATGTCGTCCATGGCATTCCACAGGCAGAATTCCACATAGGAAAACAGGGTGAAATCTTTTTTCTCATCGGATTCATTGGTCAGAGTCAGTTTGTTTACTTCACACGCAGTGCCCATCGGGACAAAATCGGTGAGGACGGCGGAAATGCCGTTCTTTTTTCCTTCAAAAACGGAGTAGCCAAGACCGTGGCGGCATTTGTAGTCGTCAAGTTCGGTCTTGGTCGGCATCCAGCCCGGATTCCATACGGTATCTCCGTCCTTGATAAAGTAGTAAAGACCGTTGCTGTCCAGTGGTACGTTGTTATAGCGGTATCTGGTCAGGCGAAGGAGCTTCGCGTCTTTGTAAAAGCTGTATCCTCCGCAGGTATTTGATTTCAAGGAAAAGAAATCTTCACAGCCGAGGTAGTTGATCCACGGCAGCGGGGTACGCGGTGAAGTGATCACATATTCCTTGTTCACGTCGTCAAAATGTCCGAATTTCATAGTATAATCCTCCTGATATCAATGTAATCGTATGTTACAACACATCACGAAAACGATTAAGTAATATTGTTCTTGATACCAAGTATATAGTAGAAAAAGTAAAAATGCAATTCATAACCGGATGAAAACAGGAAAAATAGCAGATTACACAAAAAAAAGAAAAACTTTTGTGGAAAGAGACAAGGGACGGTGCGGCAGAAAATGGAGCGATAAAAAAGCAAAGAAGTTTCGTAAACATATAAAAATGCACAAATATCACATGAAAAATCAGTGAAATACAATAAAAACATCTAATTATTATTGCATTTTTGAGAGAATGGACGTATAATAAAAAGACGAAAACGATTAAGCACCTGCGATAAGCGGCGCGCAAGGAGTAAAAAATGGTATCACTGAAAGACATTGCAAAAAAATGCGGAGTTTCAACCGCCACAGTGAGTAAGGCGCTCAATGACCAGAAGGACATTGGCGAAAGCACCAAGGCAAGGATCCGGGAAACGGCGAAAGAGATGGGCTATTTCCCCAATTCTGCGGCACGGGCATTGAAAACAAAACGTTCCTACAGTCTTGGTGTACTGTTTGAGGAAGAGGCCGGGAGCGGCTTAAAACATGAATACTTTTCGAGTGTTTTAAACGGTTTTAAGACACAGGCGGAGTCGCAGGGCTATGATATCACGTTTTTAAATACTTCTTTTGAAAAAAGAAAGATGTCTTATTATGAGCACTGCAAGTACCGCAATTTTGACGGAGTCGCGATCGTTTGCGCGGATTATCACGATCCACAGGTGATGGAGCTTATGGACAGTAATCTGCCGGAAGTGACGATCGATTATATCCATTATAACTGCACTGCGGTATGTTCGAATAATGTAAAGGGAATGGAAGATCTTGTCCGCTATGTATACAGCAGGGGACACCGCAGGATCGCCTACATTCACGGGCAGACCAATTCCTATGTTACGAAAGACCGTCTGGCGAGCTTTTACCGTGTGTGCGAGGAATTAAAGCTTGATGTCCCGGAGGAATATGTGCGGACTGCCGCGTACCTTGAGACGAAGGGAACTGCGGTTCAGACCAGGGAGCTTTTTGAGCTGGATGATCCGCCAACCTGTATCCTGTACCCGGATGACACCTCTTTGATCGGCGGGAGAAATGTGATCATTGAATCGGGCAGAAAGATCCCGGATGACATTTCGATCGCGGGCTACGATGGAATTCTGATGTCGCAGTTACTGCACCCGAAGATCACGACCATATCACAGAATATGGATGAGATCGGAAGAGAGGCGGCAAGACGCCTGATCACGGCGATCGAAAATCCGAAAACAACGTTTATCGAGCGGGTGGTGATCGAGGGGACACTGTTGCCCGGACAGTCAGTAGGGGATGCGCCGAAAACTTAATAAAATAAGAAGAACTTTATGCCGTCTGCGGATAAACCGTGGGCGGCTTTCTTTGAATCATAGGAAATTCCTTCCTATGATTTAAAAACGCTCCGCGGGGATGCGCAGCTCGCGGAGATGAAGTTTATGTTGAACATACCGCTCGCGCGCGAAAGTGTGCGGTAAGCGCACACTTTATTTTATTGCGGATGAAAATGGACGCTGTGCCTGCATGGAAAAACTTGAAAAAAAACTGGCATAGCGGTATTATAATAAAGGCGTTTTCTGCCATAAATGAGGAAGGAAACAGGAGGATGAAGTATGTTTAAAAAATATGAGGGTAGGAAGGTTGCAGCACTTGTGGCAGCAGTGTTTACAGTGTGCGCAGTACTCTTTCTGCTGTTGCTGTACGGAATGAACCAGCGGGTAAAAGTGATCGATGTTTCCGGTTGTGAGACAGACAATGGAACGATCGTATATCAGATAGAAGAGGTTGGAAATTTCTACAATTATGTTTCGGTGCAGGGGTATGCATATCTCCCGGGGGAAGATATTAATGTATCCTGTATGCGGGTACTCATGTATGATGAAGCAAAAAATATCTATTATGCGCTCCCGACGGAGACGGTGGAACGTGAGGAGATCACCGAGAATGTGGATGACGGGCATAATTATGACTACTGCGGCTTTAAGAGCGCGGTTTATAAAAAGAAGGCGGAAGGAAAACTGATGCTCTTGTATGAATGCAATGGAAGACGGATACTGATCGATCCGGATCAGGAGGTGGAGTAAGGAAATATGGAACGTTTAAAGACATTATTTAAGAAACTTACGAAAAAGGAATATCTTCCGTTCTGGTTTTTTGCCGGGGTTCAGCTCATCTATCACTGGATGATGCGGGAAGGTCCGGGAACGGATGCCATGTGGTTTTTCAGAAACCAGCTCGATGCCTATTCCCTGAAGGATTATCTTACGATCCGCTATCATGGCTGGAGCTCGAGACTGGTGATCGAGGCGGCACTGGTATATGTTTCCAGACATATGCGCCTGTATAAGCTCCTTGACTGGGGCATGTGGATGCTGCTCGCGTGTTCACTTTCCGCAGTCTTTGGAAAAACAAAAGACAAAGCGCGCACGAACTGGGTCCTGGTCGGTCTGCTTTTGATCTATCCGCTCGCGGAACTTGGCGGCGCGGGCTGGATCGCGACAACAACAAATTATATCTGGCCGCTTGCGCTCGGAGTGTTTGTGCTTACAGGGACGGCGCGTGTACTCCGCGGTGAGCGGGTGGCATGGTGGATGCACATCCTGTATCTTCCGGCGATGATCTATGCGGCAAATGCCGAGCAGATGTGCGCGGTTTTACTTGGAATAGAGGGCTTATGCTTCCTGTGGATCCTCTTTGTGAAAAAGCAGGGAAAACAGGTGCTTGTGCTGGCGCCGTATCTGTTGATTGGGCTTGCGGAATTTTTATTCATTCTGAAATGCCCGGGAAACGCGGCGCGAAAGAATGAGGAGATTGCAAATTATCTGCAGAATTATGAAATGTACAATCTGGTCGACAAGGCGGATCTTGGATTTGTGGATACCATGAAACACCTGATCTCTTCGGGAAATCTTCTGTTTTTTGCATTCACGCTTGTGCTGGCCGTCCTGGTGTTTTTGCGGATGAAGGGATTTATGGAGCGTTTCGTGTCCCTGATCCCGGTATGTATCACGGCTGTGCTCACATTTTTTGGAGATTCGTTTAGTGAGCATTATGCAAAACTCGCAAGCGTACTGGAGAAAAATGAGATCATAAACGGATATAATTATGTATGGGGATATTCTTATCTGCCGTTCGTATTATATCTGCTTGTTTTACTGTGCATCCTGGTATCGCTCGCATGGGTGGCGGGATCCTGGGAAGAATTTCTGTTTTGCTTCTTCCTGCTTGCGATCGGACTTGCGTCCCGCGTGGTCATGGGATTTTCTCCGACCATCTTTGTGTCGGAATCGCGTACATTTTTATATCTGTATATGACGATCGCTGTGACGGCGGCGGCACTGATCGAGTGGCATGATACCGAGTGGAAAGAACATCCGAAGGCGGCGCAGGCAATCGGACTTGCGGGCGCATGTATGCTTGTGATCTCCCTGTTTGGAGGATTTATGGCGGCATCCGCGATCTAGGGGATGTCCGGTGAGAAAGGAAGGAGAACGGTTTGAAAAAGTTTTTATACGCGATGATTGAATATGTCGCGAAGATACATAATTATATCATGGGGCTGAATGATAAATATGAATATGATTTTTCAGATAAGCAGCTTCATTTTCTGGTGATCGGCGCGATCGGCATGTTACTGATCTTTATTGTATACCCGCTGTTTAAGTGGCTGGCAAGAACCGGGCATGTCATGGTGATCGCATGGATCTATGTATTTACGGTGATACTGGTGATCACATTCGCGATCGAGATCGGGCAGAAGGTCACGAATACCGGAAATATGGAATTCGCGGATATCGTGTTTGGTGTGGTCGGATTTTTTGTGATGTTTTTCATATTTGCGCTGGTGCGTAGTATCTATCATGGGATCTTAAGCCTGATCCATCACTGGAACGACCGTTGATAAATAGCAATACAAAAGCTGTGTGAGCAGGAAGGAAACAGATGAAACGTTTGGTCGTAGGAATACTGGCACATGTAGATGCCGGGAAAACAACGCTGTCAGAGGGGATGCTCTATACGGGCGGGAGCATCCGCAAAGTGGGAAGAGTAGATAACGGAGATGCCTTTTTGGATACCTATGCGCTGGAAAAAAAGCGCGGGATCACGATCTTTTCCAAACAGGCGCTCTTAAAGATGGAAGATCTCAGTATCACGCTTTTGGATACACCGGGGCATGTGGATTTTTCCGCGGAAATGGAGCGCACGCTTCAGGTGCTCGATTATGCCATTCTTGTGATAAGCGGCGCGGACGGAGTACAGGGGCATACGCAGACACTCTTTCGTCTGCTGCAAAAATACCGGATCCCGGTCTTTTTGTTTATCAATAAAATGGATCAGCCGGGAACGGATCGTGAAGCGCGCATGGAGGAACTAAAGGACTGCTTTGGGGATGGCTGTGTGGACTTTACGGACGATCAGAGTGAAGCTTTTTTTGAAAATATCGCGATGTGCGAGGAAACTGCGCTGGATGAATTTTTAGCGGAGAACCGGGTATCCGAGGAGAAGATCTGCGCGATGATCGCGCGGCGGAAGGTATTTCCGTGTTTCTTTGGTTCCGCCTTGAAGTTAGAGGGCGTGCAGGAGTTTTTGGATGGCATAAGAAAATACGCGTGTGTGCCGGAGTCCCCGGAGGACTTTGGCGCACGCGTTTTTAAGATCATGCGGGACGAGACGGGAAAACGGCTTACGTTTTTAAAAGTGACCGGAGGAAGCCTTCCGGTGAAGACTGTGTTCCCGGAACTTGAGGAAAAGGCAGATCAGATCCGTATTTATTCCGGCGACCGGTACGAGACGGTGGATGAGGCCAAGGCTGGAATGGTCTGTGCAGTGACCGGACTCACAAAAACCGTGCCGGGAATGGGACTTGGAACACAAAAAGGAAAGATCGTGCCGGTCTTAGAGCCGGTGCTGACGTACCGGCTGATCCTGCCGGAGGAAGTGGACGCGGCGGTCATGCTGAAAAAACTGCGGCTGATCGAGGAGGAAGAACCGGAGTTACATGTGGGATGGAATGAAAAGACAAAGGACATCCTCATAAAAGTTATGGGGGAGGTGCAGATCGAGGTCTTAAAAACGAGGATCGAGGAACGCTTTGGGGTGTCGGTCGATTTTGGCACCGGACATATCGTGTACCGTGAGACGATCGCGGATACCGTGGAGGGTGTGGGACATTTTGAGCCGTTACGCCATTACGCGGAGGTGCATCTGCGCCTGGAGCCGGGAGAAGAGGGCAGCGGCCTTTCGTTTTTTACAGAATGCAGTGAAGATATGCTGGCAAAGAACTGGCAGCGGTTAGTCCTGACACACTTAAAGGAAAAAGAACATGTGGGAGTTCTGACCGGATCCGCGATCACGGATATGAAGATCACGCTGGTCGCGGGACGCGCGCATGTGAAGCACACCGAGGGCGGAGACTTCAGGCAGGCGACCTACCGGGCGCTCAGGCAGGGGCTCATGCAGGCAAAAAGCGTGCTCTTGGAGCCATGGTATGATTTTAGGCTGGAAATCCCGGAAGAGCTGATCGGGCGGGCGATGACGGACATTGACCGCAGGTACGGCACGATGCAGCCGCCGGAAACAAAAGACGGGAAAGCGTATTTAAGCGGCAGCGCGCCGGTAGCGACTATGCAGGATTACGCAAAGGATGTAACCGCATACACCAGAGGACGCGGAAGATTATCGCTTACCCTGGCGGGGTATCGCCCCTGCCATAATGCCGAGGAAGTGATCGGGCAGATCGGCTATGATCCGGAGGCGGATCTGCTAAATCCGACGGGATCCGTATTCTGCGCGCATGGAGCAGGATTTATCGTTCCCTGGCAGGAAGTAAAAAATTACATGCATATCGAAAACCAGGCAGAGGAAAACCACTCTTTGGAACCGTCTTTTGATGGAAGCGCGGGCAGGGAACAGGCGGCCTATGCGGAGGAAGAATGGCTGGATCCGGAGGAGATTGACGCGATATTGGACCGTACCTATCACGCGAATAAAAAAGAAAGCGGCAGTACCAGAAAATGGAGTAGACCCAAAACCAGACCGGTCTATGCGGATCCGGTGGTGCGCAGTGCCGCGAAAAAAGTACAGGAAAAGGAATACCTGCTGGTTGATGGTTATAATGTGATCTTTGCCTGGGACGAGTTAAATGAACTTGCAAAGGTAAATCTCGACGGGGCGCGGGGAAAGCTTTTAGATATCCTCTGTGATTATCAGGGCATCCGCGGCTGCGAGCTGATCGTGGTCTTTGATGCCTACCGGGTTGCGGGACATCCGACCGAGATCTCGGACTACCACAACATCCATGTGGTGTTTACGAAAGAGGCGGAGACAGCGGATCAGTTCATCGAGAAGTTTGCGCATGAAAACGGCCGCAGATACTGCGTTACGGTGGCAACCTCGGATGGACTGGAACAGATCATCATACGGGGAGCCGGCTGCGCGCTGATCTCATCGCGGGAACTGGAAGCGGAGATCGCGGACGCGAAAAAACGCATGAATGAGAATTATGTAAACCATAAGGCAGCGCAGGTTCAGGAAAAAACGAAAACCTATCTTTTAGACGATCTGGACGAGAAGATGGCGGAGCAGATAAAAAAGATCCGGGAAGACGGGGACTTGTCATTCTGACCAAGGAAAGTTATGATAGAAGACAGGATAAAGAAGATGGAGGACATTGGAATGGAAAAAAGAATTTCAGGACATACAGGACTTTTGGCGTTGATCGGTTCACCAGTCGGACATTCCGGCTCACCGGCAATGTACAATTACAGCTTTGAGAAACTCGGACTGGACTATGCCTATGTGGCATTTGATATTAAAGAAAATGAAGTGGCGGACGCGCTTTCCTCAATGAAGCTTTTTAAGATGCGCGGGATGAATGTGACGATGCCATGCAAGACAGAGGCAGCAAAACACATGGATGAACTGTCACCTGCGGCACGCATCATCGGTGCAGTCAATACGATCGTAAACGATGATGGAAAGCTGACCGGTTACATCACGGACGGAGAAGGCTTTGTCAACAATTTAAAGGATCATGGCATTGACATCAAAGGGAAAAAGATCACAGTAGCCGGCGGCGGCGGAGCTGCGACCGCGATCCAGGTGCAGTGTGCCCTAGATGGCGCAAGAGAGATCACGATCTTTAACATCAAGGACAAATTTTTTGAAAGAACATTAGAGACGGCGGAAAAGATCAAAAAAGAGGTGCCGGGCATCGTGGTCAATGTCTATGACATCGCGGATGTCGCAAAGATGACCGAGGAAATTAAGAGCAGTGATATATTTGCCAATGCGACGATCGTCGGCATGAAACCGATGGAAAATGAGAGCGTGGTCAAGGATCTTACGGCGTTCCGCCCGGGACTGGTCGTTGCGGATGCGGTATACAATCCGGAAGAGACCAGACTGTTAAGAGAGGCAAAAGAGGCGGGATGCACCTGTATCGGAGGAAAAGGAATGCTTCTGTGGCAGGGCGTTGCGGCATTTAAGCTCTATACCGGATGCGATATGCCGGTCAAAGAGGTCAAAGAGTTATATTTCAGCTAAACGCGAGAGGAAAAGAAATGGCAGATTATATAGAAGTCCGCGGAGTAAAGATCGGAGCGGGCATACCAAAGATCTGTGTTCCGGTCGTCGGAACGACGGAGGCGGAGATCAAAGCTGCGGCAGAAGCGGCAGAGGCGGTAAAACCGGATGTCGTGGAGTGGCGCGCGGACTGGTTTTTAGATGTGGAAGATGAAGATAAGGTGTGCGCGGTCTTAAAAGAACTGCGGAAGATACTGGGTGAGATCCCGCTTTTATTTACGTTCCGGACGAAAGGCGAGGGCGGCGAGCGCGCGCTTGATAAGGAGGCGTATGTCCGTTTAAATCAGAGGGCGGCGGAAAGTGGCCTGGTTGATCTGATCGATGCAGAGCTTTTCACCGGAGAGGATACGTTAAAAGAGCTGGTCGTGTGTGCGCATGCGGCGGGTGTGAAAGTCATTGCGTCCAACCATGATTTTAAGAAGACGCCGGAGCAGGAAGTCATCACAGAGCGGCTGCTTCGTATGAAAGCGCTTGGAGCGGATATCCCGAAGATCGCGGTGATGCCGGAAAAGAAAGCGGATGTATTGACGTTGCTTTTGGCGACTGTGAAAGCCAAGGAAGAGATAAGCGGCCCCATCATCACCATGTCCATGGCGGGGACGGGATTGATAAGCCGTATCAGCGGAGAGGCTTTTGGCTCGGCACTGACCTTTGGAACCGCGGGAAAGGCATCCGCGCCTGGGCAGATGGATGCGAAGGAGCTGCGGCAGGTACTGACACTTTTGCATGAAAATATGGCATAGTAGGAGAGGATTATGAAAAAACTGGAAGAAAATATATTTTTGATCGGCTTTATGGGCGCCGGAAAAAGCACGGTTGCGGCAGAGTTAGAGCGTCAGCTCCATATCCCGCGCGCAGAGATGGACGCGCTCATTGTGGAGCGTGAGGGGATGGCAATCTCCGATATTTTTGCGGAAAAAGGAGAGACATATTTCCGTGACGCGGAGACCGCGCTGTTAAAAGATCTGACGGAAAAAAAGGGGATCATCATTTCCTGTGGCGGCGGAGCGGTCATGCGTGATGAAAACGCGGCACTGATGAAACAGTGCGGAAAGATCGTACTGCTCACCGCGACACCGGAGACGATCTATGAGCGTGTGAAGGACAGCACAGACCGTCCGATCTTAAACGGTAACATGAATGTGGACTATATCCGTGAGCTGATGGAAAAACGAAAAGATCGTTACCTTGCGGTGGCGGATGTGGTCGTTGCGACAGATCAGAAGAGCGCGGAAGAGATCACACGGGAAATTTTGGCAGCATTTGCATAAAAATGCGCAGGGGAATCTATGAGAAGAAAAAATAATATTGGCATGCTGTTCATCTGTGGGATGGCGGCAGTTACAGTCAGTGGGTGCGGTTCAAAAAATGTGACCAACTGCGAGGTGCTTTCCGTGGATGGAAGTGTCAGCGGAAGTACCTATCTGTGTGAAAACGGCAGCAGTACCTATGTGTATGAAAACGATGCGATCCGTGACGCGGACACGGGAGAGACGCTTACTCACGCAGACGATCTTGCTTTTATGGCGTGTACGGAAAGCGAATTGCTTTTTTATACCACAGAGTATGGCGGAAGTCTGTATGCTTACCGCTTCAAAGAGGAAAAGACAGAAGAACTGTCACAGGATTATTATGTGACCGGAATGAAAGCGCACGGAGACGAGATCTTTGTCAATGCGCGCCGGAAAGATTATAAAAACAATAAGGAAGAGACGTATGCCTATGCGCTTTTCGTCTGTGAGGATGACGGCACTGTGGAAGATCTGACCGAATGGGTAAAAACGCAGGAGCCGGAGGAAGAAAATGAGCATTACGCGGCCTACCGGTACGGGGATTATCTGCTGACGACAGATCTCACGCTTGCGCAGGAGACACCGCAGCTCGTCTGTGTGGAGGAGGAAACGTCCGGCTTTGTGTACTCCTGTCTGCCGTACAATACCTACGTCAGAATGGATGGAGAGATGGTCTGTCTGGAAAAATATGCGCCGGAGATTTTGGAGATCAGCGGCGGAAAGGGCGGTACTTCACCGGAACTTACCGGTGTCTCAGGCGATTGTTTTTATTTCCTGTCCCAGTATGCAAGAGGGGGATGGGGGTATCAGAAAAATCCGTCCATCGATTTTAAGGTGAGGGACTGCTATTACAGATACGATCCGGCAGACAAGCGGTGCGAACTGCTCTATGAAGCAGGAAAAGGGGAGCAGATCGCCGGTTTCTCGATCAGCGGAAACATCGTATATCTGCAGAAAAAAAGCGGCGTTTACGCGCATGATCTGACTACCGGGAAAGAGCGCTTTCTTGCGAAAGATCCGGAAAGCGGGAACCAATATGGAACGATGTTTTTTTTACAGGAAAAAGACGGGCTTCATATCTTTTCGCAGGCGTTCGGTGTGGACAGTCCGGTGCTTCCGGTTGATTGTGGTAAATGATAAAAATTGTAAAAAAGGATCCGGGTACTTGACAAAGTGCCCGGATTGTTTTATATATAATGCATACCCCGTGGGGGTATATGAAAGGGGGATGTGATATGGCATGTGAACACTGCTGCGGCAGCGACGATGATGCGGTAAAGCACAAACATCGGGAGATGCAGGAAAAAAAGAGCCTGATGACCCGCTTAAATAAAATCGAGGGACAGGTTCGCGGTATCCGCGCGATGGTGGATGACGACCGTTACTGTGTGGATATTTTAACGCAGGTGTCTGCGGTGCAGGCGGCGTTAAACAGTTTTAACAAGGAACTGCTGGCGAGACACATAAAAACCTGTGTTTCGGAGGATATTAAAGAAGGAAATGAAGAGGCAGTGGATGAATTGTGCGAATTGTTGAAAAAACTGATGAAATAAGGGAAGAAAGGAGCAAAAGAGGAGATTATGAAGGAAAATTTTGATGTTACGGGAATGTCCTGTTCGGCATGCTCCTCCCATGTGGAGAAGAGTGTCAGCAAGGTAGACGGCGTGACAAAAGTAAGTGTCAACCTGCTCACCAACAGCATGCAGGTGGAGTTTGATGAGAAGACCACAGACACCGGCATGATCATAAAAGCGGTGGAAGACGCAGGATACGGCGCAGCGGTCAAGCAGGAGCACGGTGCGGCGAAAGGAAATGCAGAAAAAGAGACCGGAGTTAAGAAAGATCCGGTGCTTGCGATGAAAAGACGGCTGATCATATCCATTATATTTTGGATCCCGTTAATGTATGTTTCCATGGGGCATATGCTTTACGAAGCGCTCGGCATCGCGGGACCGGTATTTGAGCAGAAGTACCTCTACGGGGATGAGAACGCGATCACTTATGCGTTTACCCAGATCCTGCTTCTGGTGCCGATATTGATCGCAAACCAGAAATATTTTAAGAACGGATTTAAGACACTGGCGAAAAAGGCGCCGAATATGGATACGCTGGTGGCGCTCGGCGCAACGGCGGCGATCGTTTACGGGGTGTTCGCAATTTACCGGATCGGCTACGGACTCGGACACGGAGATATGATGGTAGTCATGCAGTACCGTCATGATCTGTATTTTGAATCGGCGGGAACGATCCTGACGCTGATCACGGTCGGAAAATATCTGGAGACCAAATCCAAGGGAAAGACCAGCGAGGCGATCACAAAGCTCATGAATCTGGCGCCAAAGACCGTGACAGTCGTGCGGGATGAAAAAGAAACCGTGATCCCGGCAGCGGATGTCGTACTCGGTGACATTTTTCTCATTAAGCCCGGCGAGGCGGTTGCCGTAGACGGCGTTGTGATCGAGGGAGAATCCTCATTCGATGAATCCGCGATCACCGGAGAGAGTATGCCGGTATCCAAAAAGGCAGGGGATAAGCTGGTCTCCGCATCGATCAACAAATCCGGATTTATCCGGGCGCGGGCAACCAAAGTCGGAGAGGACACTACGATCGAACAGATCATCCGGCTGGTCGAGGAGGCATCTTCCAGTAAGGCGCCGATCGCGAGACTGGCGGATAAGATCGCGGGAATCTTTGTCCCAGTGGTCATTTCGATCGCGGTCGTGACAGCGATCATCTGGCTGCTCTGCGGAACCGGCGTGGAGGCGGCGCTTTCCAGCGCGATCGCGGTACTTGTTATTTCCTGCCCGTGCGCGCTCGGACTTGCGACACCGGTGGCTATCATGGTCGGAACCGGAAAAGGCGCGGAGAACGGCATTCTGATCAAATCCGGGGAGGCGCTTGAGACGGCGCATCTCGTAGATACGGTAGTGCTGGATAAGACCGGAACGATCACGGAGGGAAGACCGGTCGTCACGGACGTGGCGCTCTTTGGAGAAGTGCCAGAGCGGGAACTGCTCGCGGTGGCGGGAAGCCTGGAAAAGGGCAGCGAACATCCGCTTGCGGAGGCTGTGGTAAAATACTGTGAAGAAAATGAGATCACCGTGCAGCCGGTAGAACAGTTTGAGGCAGTCTTTGGAAAGGGCGTCCGGGGAAAAGTGGGTGGAACCCTGTATTTCGCCGGAAACGAAAAGATGATGGAAGAAAACGGGATCCCGCTTAAGGCAGATCACAAAGCAAGGATCGAAGCATTCGCGGGCGAGGGAAAGACACCGCTCTTATTTGCGAAGGAAAAGACGCTGATCGGTATCCTTGCCGTTGCGGATGTGGTCAAAGCGACCAGCCGGGATGCGATCGGAGCGCTGCGTGAGGCTGGCATTCGAACGATCATGCTGACCGGGGATAACGAAGTGACTGCGCGCGCGATCCAGAAAGAAGTCGGCGTGGATGAAGTCATTGCAGGTGTGCTTCCGGCACAGAAAGAAGAGAAGGTTGCACAGTTCAAAGAAGGCGGACACACGGTTGCCATGGTCGGCGATGGCATCAACGATGCGCCGGCGCTTGCGCGTGCCGATGTCGGTATCGCGATCGGCGCGGGAACGGATGTGGCGATCGAGAGCGCGGATGTGGTGCTTATGAAAAACGATCTGTTTGATGTCGTGCGCGCGATCCGTTTAAGCAAGGCGGTCATCCGCAATATCAAGCAGAACCTGTTCTGGGCATTCTTTTACAACAGCATCGGGATCCCGCTTGCGGCAGGCGTGCTTTATCCGGCGTTTGGCATAAAATTAAATCCGATGTTCGGGGCGGCGGCAATGAGCTTAAGCAGTATCTGCGTGGTCAGCAACGCGCTCCGCTTAAAGGGCGTAAAGCTCTCCGGGAAAGCAGAAGCGAAAACAGAACCGGAACCGGTAGAAAAAGAGATCATAAGAAAGGAAGAAAAAGGAATGAAAGAAACAACGATCAGTATTGAAGGAATGATGTGCTCACACTGCACAGGAACCGTAGAAAAGGCACTTGCAGGCATTGATGGGGTAAAGGAAGTCTCCGTAAGCCTGGAAAATAAAAACGCGGTCGTAAAGGCAGAAGAATCCGTAACAGCAGAGGTCTTAAAGAAAGCAGTGACCGATGCGGGATATGAAGTAAAGGGCATTCAGTAAAAGAAAAATCAGGAACCGGCAGAAGAAATCCGCATAAGATATAGGCAGGAGGATGGAAAGATGAAACAATTTCGTTTCCTTGTCTATGGAAAAGATGAGAGACAGCGCTGTTTAAAAGAAATTCTCGAAAACAGAGGGCATGTCGCAAAAAACGCGGAGGAGTCTTCTGCCGGTTTTTTTGATGCCATTTTGCTGCCGCTGCCGGAGACAGAGACTTTTTTTGGAAAGATCAAAGAGGAGCTTGTGCCGGGGCAGATTGTTTTCGGCGCAAATTTCGGGCAGAGTGTGGCGTGTCAGGCGAAAGAAAAAAAGATCACGGTCGTGGATTACATGAAAGCGGACGGGGTGGCGGAAAAAAACGCGGTGTCCGTCGCGGAAGGGATCCTTGCGGAGGCGATCTGCGCCATGAAGGAAAATCTCTGTGGAAGCCGCTGTCTGGTGTGTGGGTTCGGGAGATGCGGAAGCCGGATCGCCGAGCGGCTGGCGGCGTGTCAGGCGGACGTGGATGTATTTGAAAAGGAAGACCAAAAAAGGCAGGCAGTGGAAGCAGCAGGTGCCACATGGAGGCCGCATGCGGATCCCGGAGCCTATGAACTGATCGTAAACACAGTGCCACAGCCGCTTTTTACGGGACAGATGCTTTCACGATGCAAAAAAGAGGTCTGTATATTGGATCTCGCGTCCGGGAACGGCGGTGTGAATCTGGAAATCTGCAAAGCATATGGGATCTGCGCGAAACGGTGTCCGGGACTTCCGGCACGTTACGCGCCGAAGGCAGCGGCGAAGATACTGGCGGATGTGATCGAAAAAGAGATGGATGTGAGAAAAAAAGGGGAATAGGGAATGGAAACAGAAAATAAAAAGACTGTGGGTGTTGCCATTACAGGATCTTTTTGCACACATGAGAAGATAAAAGAAACACTGCGGGATTTAAAAGCGCATGGCTGGCGTGTGATCCCGGTATTTTCGGAAAATGCGGCAAAGCTCGATACCCGCTTTGGAAAATCGGCGGATTTTGTGGCAGAAGTACAAAAGATCACCGGGGAACACGGGATTTTCACGATTCCGGAGGCGGAGCCGGCAGGGCCGAAAAAGCTGTTTGACGTCTTAATCATCGTTCCCTGCACCGGAAACACACTCGCGAAGCTGTCGCTTGGGATCACCGATACCCCGGTGCTCATGGCGGCGAAAGCCCATCTGCGCAACGAAAGGCCGCTTGTGGTCGCACTCTCCACCAATGACGCGATGGGAATGAATTTTAAGAATATCGGGGCGTTATATAATGTAAAGCACATTTACTTTGTACCGTTTGGCCAGGATGACCCGGCAAAGAAGCCAAACTCCCTGATTTCGGACGTGGGGCGGATCCCGGATACGATCGAGGCGGCATGCGCGGGCAGACAGTTACAGCCGGTGCTTTTGCGTTAGCGCGCATCTGTCCGCGTTTCTCCTCCGGTAAGTTTTAAGCCGCATGAAAAAAAGATCTCCGAATGCGAAGACTGCGATTCGGAGATCTTTTTTGGTCAGAGCAGAAGTTTATTCGAGGATCAGTAAAAGTGCCATTTTAAATCTGCTGTTTGCGGTTACGCTGTGAAGTCCGTTTTTTTCAAAGCGGAAGCACTCACCGGCAGAGAGCTCGTAATCTTTGCCTTCATATCCGATCATTGCTTTTCCTTCCAGCGCGAAGACGATCGCGTTTCCCGGTGCGCGGTGCGGTGCGAGCCCTGTGCCTTCATCAAAGGCCATTAAGACATATTTCATGCTGTCGTTGCTTGCCACGTCCATGTTGGCAATGCTTCCCTCTTCGTAGGAAATCAGGTCTTTTAATGCGAATACTTCATTTGTTTTTACATTCTGGTTCATAGTAGTCTCCTTTTTTTATTCCCCCATTTAGGATTGCCGTTTTTTCTAATATAAATTATGATAAAATAAAAAGAAAGTACGCACATTAAGGTTATATACTTACCTTTGGGAAAGCGTGGAAAGGAATGGAAATGACGAAGCAGACGATAACAAAAGAATGCTGCCATACGGGAGAGGATCTCTGTGACACCAATTTTGGCTATACCCTATCTTTGATCAACGGAAAATATAAACTGATCATCATCTACTGGCTTGCCGGGCGCAAGCCTGTCATGCGCTACAATGAACTGAAGCGCTGTCTGGGAAATATTTCGCATAAAACTTTGAGCAACACATTAAAAGAGATGGAATCCGATTCACTCATTATCAGAAATGAGTATCCTCAGATTCCACCAAAAGTCGAGTACAGTTTATCAGAAAGAGGAAAATCGCTGATCCCGATCCTGGTCTCCATGTGTACCTGGGGAGAACAGCACAGAAACGACGATTCCGAATAAGAGATTAAAGCTCTATCGAAACATGGTATTTGCGGAGAAAATATTCAAGCTGGAGCAGATACGCGATCATCTGCGGGCCTGCCATAAGCTGCCCGTACCAGGGTGCGCCGTAATCTTTCGGATGCTCTAAAAAGAGCCGGAGCGCTTCCTGATTTAACAGCGGAAGCAGGGGCGAGGCAGGATCTGAGAGCGCGTCTTTTAAGCGGTCTGTTAAGAGCGCTTCATATCCGGGATCATAGGTCTTGGGATATGGGCTTTTTTTGCGGAACAGGATCTCGTCGGGCAGAAGTCCCCTTGCGGACTGGCGCAGGATATTTTTTACGACACCGTCCTTTGCTTTCATTTCCCACGGAATATTAAAAACATAATCGACCAGAGTGCGGTCGGCAAACGGGACGCGCGCCTCCAGACCGCAGGACATACTGGTGCGGTCCATGCGGTTTAACAGCGTCTGCATGAAAAACCGGATGTTGAGATAACCGATGCGCCGCCGGTTTGCCTCGGTTTCATTTTCGCCCGGCAGAATATCCACATGGGTAATGGCATCGTCATAAACCTGTTTTACATAAGCTTCCATATCCAATGTGCGAAGCAGCTCCGGATCTAACAGCTGCATGCGCGGAGCCAAAGAAGGTGTCCATGGAAATGTACCGCAGGAGAGGAATTCTTCCCGGTGAAACCACGGATAACCGCCGAACACCTCATCCGCGCACTCGCCGGTCAGAACCACCTTGTGGTGTGCCGAAACCTGCTCGCAGAAATACAGCAGAGAGGCGTCAATATCCGCCATACACGGAAAGTCATGGGCATCCACGGATTTTTTCAGATAGTCAGCCTGTATCTGGTTGGTGCATTCTAAAAAGTGGTGTTCGCTGCCCAGAAAAGCGGCCATCTTTTCCACATAGGGGCGATCCTCCGAGGGCTGGAAACGGTTTGCCTGAAAATAACGGTGATTGTCGGTGAAATCAAACGAGTAGGTGGCAAGGGTATGCCCCTTTTTCTTTGTCTCGGCGGCGCAGACGGCGGATACCAGGCTGGAATCGACGCCGCCGGATAAAAAGGTGCAGACCGGGACATCGGACACCATCTGGCGTCTGATCGCGTCAGTGACAAGAAAACGTGTCCTTTCAATCGTTTCCTCATAGGAATCTTCGTGCGGATGGCTTTTTAAAGAAAAATAAGAGGAGCTTCGGATGCCGGCTTTTGTCACGCAGAGACGTGTACCGGCGGGAAGTTCAAAAAAGCCGGAAAAGATCCCGTGTCCGGGGCTGCGCGCGGGGCCGAGCCCTAAAAGCTCATTGAGTCCGTCCCGTTTTAAGACGGCTTTTACGCCGGGAAAGCAGAACAGGCCTTTGGGTTCGGAGGAAAACAGAAAGGTTCCGTTTTGGATTGTGTAAAATAATGGCTTGACACCGAACGGGTCACGAAAGAGGGTGAGGGAATGGTGTCTCTCATCGTAGATCGCGAGTGAGAAGATCCCGTCCACATCCCGGATGAAATCGGCACCGAATGTCAGATAGGATAACAGGATCACCTCAGTATCGGACGTGGTCTTCGGGACGCAGCCGTGTGAGAGAAGCCTGCGCTTTAATACATCGGTGTTGTAGATCTCCCCGTTGTATACGATGTGACAGCACGCGTCCTTTATTGTCCGCGTCATGGGCTGATGCCCGCCCGCCGGATCGATGATTGATAATCTGGTGTGGGCAAGTCCGCAGTCCTGTGTGAGAAAAACACCGGAATCATCCGGGCCGCGTGGGGTGAGTGCCTGTTTCATATCCTGTAAGATCTGTTCATAAAGATGCCGCTTTGCCGTAAAGTCGGCGGAGGCATCAAAAAAACCTGAAATACCACACATAAGAATACTGTTCCTGAAAAATAATTTCTCAGTAACTAGGATATGAAAGAACAGAACAAAACATGCGTTTTTTCATCTGAATCATTTTATAAAATTGTGCAAAACAAACGAAAAAGTGCGAAAAAACTTTAAAAAACTATGCAATTATGATATAATAGATTCAGACAATAAAACAACAAGTAGACAGTTAGAGAGCGAGGGAGTTTTATGACAGAAGAGAAAAACGCACTTGTATTTACAAATGATAATTGTATCGGATGCAATAAGTGTATCAGCGTCTGTAGTTGCATGGGTGCATGTGTGTCACATGTCGTGGACGGAATTAACCGAATTGACGTGGATAGTGACAAATGCATTGCCTGTGGCGCCTGTTTTGATGTATGTGAGCACCACGCAAGAGAATTTGCGGATGATACAGAGCGCTTCTTTGAAGATTTGAAAAAGGGCGAACGGATATCACTTTTGATTGCGCCGGCATTCAAAGCCAACTACCCATCGGAATATGGTACGGTGCTCGGAGGACTGAAAAAGCTCGGAGTGAACCGCATGATCAGCGTTTCCTTCGGAGCGGATATTACTACCTGGGGATATTTGAATTATATTGACAAATATGGATTTACCGGCGGGATCTCACAGCCCTGTCCGGCGGTTGTCGGCTATATCGAGCGTTATCTGCCGGAACTTCTGCCGAAGCTGTTTCCGGTACAGAGCCCGATGATGTGCGCGGCAATCTATGCCAGAAAGCAGATGGGCATTACCGACAAATTCGCGTTTTTAAGCCCGTGTATCGCAAAGAAAATGGAGATCGAGGATGGAAACAACGGTGGTTATATTTCCTATAATGTGACCTTTGACCATCTGATGCAGTATATCCGCAAACACGGCATTTCAGGAGAGAATGCGACCGATGAGGTAGAGTACGGACTTGGTTCCATTTACCCGACACCGGGCGGACTCAAAGAAAATGTATACTGGTTCCTTGGTGAAAGTGTGTTTATCCGTCAGATCGAGGGTGAAAAACACATGTATGAATACCTTGAGCGCAACAGGGAGAAGATCGCGAAGGACAAGACCCCGTATCTTTTCATCGATGCGTTAAACTGTGCAAACGGCTGTATCTGCGGTACCGCGGTCGAAGAGGACAAAGCAAATACCGATGACGCGCTGTGCGCACTGTTAAAGATCCGGGAATCCGTTAAAAAAGATAAAGGCATGAGCGCGTGGGCGAAGAAGCTTTCTCCGAAACAGCGCTTAAAAAAATTAAACCAGCAGTTTAAGAACCTGGATCTTTCCGATTATCTGCGCAGGTACACAGACCGTTCTGCGCAGTGTACCTACGAGAAACCAAGTGCCACACAGTTAAATGAGATATTTGCTTCCATGAATAAGAATACACAAAAAGAACAGACCATCGACTGTTCCGCATGCGGTTATCAGTCCTGTAAACAGATGGCAGAGGCGATCTTTAACGGATTTAACCGGAAAGAAAACTGCATCCATTATGTAAAGAGCATCGTGCAGATCGAAAAAGAGCACGCGGAAGAGCTGGCCGAGGAAGTAAAGCAGGAAAAGATTGAAGTAGAGAACGGGCGTAAGAGAGTGTTAGAAGCGGTCAACACGATTAATGAGGAGTTCGCGACCCTGTATCAGTCTGTGGATGACATGGCGGCGGGAAATGAGAACAATGCCAACGAGAGTACGGGAATTTCCGGCGATATGCAGGAAGTATTCCGGTTCTGCGAGAACTTGAGCAACGCGATGGGAGATATCGAAAAGCTGTTAGAAGAACTTTCGAAGAACAATGCCGAGGTCGTATCCATTGCGTCCCAGACAAACCTGCTTGCGTTAAACGCAAGTATCGAGGCGGCAAGAGCAGGAGAGGCAGGAAAAGGATTTGCGGTTGTTGCGGGAGAGATCAACAATCTTGCTACGGATTCCAGAAATACCGCGAACCGCAGCAGTGAGAGCCAGGAGCAGATCCTCGCGTCGATCAGTTCGATCGTTGCGGATGCCGACAAGCTGATGGAGATCGTGCATGCAGTCAATGACCGTACACAGAATCTGGCAGCTTCCACCGAAGAGATATCCGCTTCCGCACAGGTGATCTTAGAGACGGCGGATCATGTAAAAGCGAGCCTGCAGTCGCTTGTTTCGGAATAAAAACAAAATATTTTTTAATAAGTTTCTTCCTATTATAATGTAACAAAAAAAGAATAAGAAGAAAAAGTGAATAAAAGTAAAAAGAAAAGCCAATGAGAAAGCGGAAGAATTGTGTTTGAATGAAAAACAATCTGAAAAAATCAGGAAAACACAGTTCTTCCGTTTTGATTGAAATGGCGTAAGTCAGCGAAAACTAAAAAACCGAGTGCAGAGGTAGGAAAAACGGGTGTACGCATCAGACGGACATCTTGCCGGGCATGAAAAACACGGTGTATATATATGCGGCAAAAACTAATAAAAACACGACACAAAAATGGCGAAAAATGGAGAAAAACGGCGTTTATGCAAGATGCCGAAAGCAAAAAATAACCTTGACAGATTGAAAAAAACATTTTAAAATCATTCACGACTGTAAAGCCTGATATGCGGAAATTGTATAAGAATGGAAGGTATGACACAAGGGAGTGTATAGGTTATACTATACGCTTTTTTTTTACCCGAAGTAAATAAAAGACAAACGTACATGTCAGACGGACAGTGATGACAACGATACTACAAGTTAAGGAGAGGATTTTTTTGAACAAGTATGTCATAAAAAGAATTGGTCTTGCGATTGTTACGCTGGTCATTATCAGCTTAATCACATTCTTTGCCATGAATGCGATTCCGGGCGGACCATTTGACACAGAAAAGGCAACGAGCCCGGAGGTAAAGGCAGTATTAGAGAAACGTTACAACCTGGATAAACCGATTGTGGAACAGTATTTCATTTATATGGGAAACCTGCTGCACGGTGACTGGGGGGTAAGTATCAAGACCGGACGTGATATCTGGCAGACAATGTCCACCAGTTTTTCGATCAGTGCGAAGCTTGGTGGCATGGCGCTTCTCATATCCGTTATTTTCGGTGTTGTACTCGGAAGTATCGCAGCCCTGACAAGAAACAAATGGCCGGATCGTCTGATCGTATTTTTTACGACCCTTATGACGGCGATGCCGAGTTTCGTTCTGGCGACGCTCTTACTCTACCTGTTCTGTATCAAACTCGGATGGATCCAGGTATGGAGCGCACACTCACATAACTACCTGCTTCCGGTGATCTCACTGGCGTTATATCCGATGGCATATATCACCCGTCTGACAAAGACCAGTATGCTGGATGCGCTGGGACAGGATTATGTCCGTACCGCGCGTGCCAAAGGTGTTTCCCAGGCAAAGGTTATTTTCAAACATACACTGCGGAATGCCCTGATCCCGGTTGTTACCTATGTAGGGCCGGAGATCGCGTATATCATCACAGGTTCCATGGTCGTGGAAAATATTTTTACGATCGGCGGACTGGGACAGAAATTCGTTACCAGCATTTACAACCGTGATTATACGATGATCATGGCAACCACCATGTTCCTTGCGATCATCATGGTCATTGCGAACCTGCTTACCGACATTGCATACAAGTGCATTGATCCGCGAATTAATTTGGAATAGGAGGCCCGGATATGTCTAATGAGAACGGAATGCCGAAGAAGAATGTGCTCAGCGCACAGATAGATTTAAGTAAATTTGATTTTGCGACCGAAGAAGAGAAAAAGCAGCAGGATGTCATGAGTGAGTCCACCACTTTCTTTAAGGACAGTATGAAACGTCTGCGGAAAAACCCGTTGGCGATGGGAAGTATCATCGTACTGATCCTGATCCTTCTTGTGATCATTTTCGCACCGAAGATCGTACCGTACGGTTATTCGGAGATCATTACCGTAGACGGAGTGAGAGATAAGACAGCGAAGAACCTCGCACCGTTTACCTATTCAAAAATGGAACAGAAATACATCGAAAAAGGCGGTACTGTATTCCCGCACATTTTCGGAACTGACGAACAGTGCCGTGACTACTTTATCCGTGTGGTTTACGGAACAAGAGTTTCTTTGAGTGTCGGTCTGTTCGCAAGTATCATCGTCCTTATCATCGGTGTGGTCTACGGCTCCATATCCGGTTACGCGGGTGGAAAAGTCGATCTGATCATGATGCGTATTGTCGATATCATATATTCACTGCCGGATCTTCTAATGGTCATCCTGCTTAGCGTGGTACTTGGAGAAACGCTTGGAACGGCGATCAAGGGAACGGTCTTTGCAAAACTCGGAAGTAATATGTTATCTTTGTTTATCGTATTCGGACTGTTATACTGGGTAAGTATGG
This sequence comes from Roseburia yibonii, assembly GCF_014297335.1. NCBI lineage: Bacteria > Bacillati > Bacillota > Clostridia > Lachnospirales > Lachnospiraceae > Roseburia > Roseburia yibonii. The sequence continues at coordinate 320,723 of NZ_JACOQH010000001.1, read as the reverse complement.
CGCGTCTGGTGCGTGGACAGATCCTTACGATCAAGCAGAACGATTATGTACTGGCTTCGAGAGCGATCGGTACTCCGGCATCCCGGATCATCCGTACGCACATCCTGCCGAACTGTCTTTCTGTTATCATTATTTCCGTAGCATTGCAGATCCCTTCCGCAATCTTTACCGAGAGCTATTTAAGTTTCTTAGGTCTTGGTGTACAGGCTCCGATGCCGTCGCTTGGTTCCCTGGCGAACGCGGCGAGAGACGGACTGACCAGTTATCCGTACAAACTGATTTTCCCGGCTGTTACCATCGTCCTTATCGTGTTGGCATTTAACCTGTTAGGTGACGGACTTCGTGATGCATTAGATCCGAAGCTGAAGAAATAAGGGAGGCATGGACAGTGAGTGAATATTTATTACAGGTAAAAGATTTACATACATCATTTTTTACAGATTCCGGAGAGGTAAAGGCGGTAAACGGCGTTTCCTTTAATCTGGAAGCCGGAAAGACACTTGGAATTGTAGGAGAAAGTGGTTCCGGAAAGAGTGTTACCGCGTATTCCATTATGCAGATTCTTGCGGATACCGGAAAGATCGTAAGTGGTGAGGTATTATATAAGGGTGAGGATATCACCAAGTGGAACAAAAAACAGATGCAGGGATTTCGTGGAAAGAAATGTTCCATTATCTTCCAGGATCCGATGACCAGCTTAAATCCGGTATTTACCATCGGAAACCAGCTGATGGAAGCGATTCTGCTCCACACGGACCGTAACAAAGAACAGGCAAGGGAGCGCGCGATCGAGATGCTGACCTTAGTCGGTGTCAATGAGCCGGAAAAACGTCTGAAACAGTATCCGCACGAGTTGTCCGGCGGTATGCGCCAGCGTGTGATGATCGCCATGGCACTTGCCTGTGAACCGGATATCCTGATCGCGGATGAACCAACGACCGCGCTTGACGTAACGATCCAGGCACAGATCTTAGAGCTGATGCAGGAACTGCAGAAGAAGATGGGAATGGCGATCATCATGGTTACACATGACCTCGGTGTGATTGCCGACATGTGTGATGAGATTATCGTCATGTATGGTGGACGTGTCTGTGAGCGTGGTACCGCGGATGCGATCTTCTATGATCCACGTCATGAATACACCAAGGGACTGCTTCGCTCCATTCCGAGCGTAAGCCGTATGAAAGAACGGCTTGTACCGATCGGCGGTACACCGATCAATCTGTTAAATATGCCAAAGGGCTGTGCGTTCTGTGCCCGCTGTGACAAAGCAATGAAGATCTGTCTGGACACAGTACCGGAAGAACTTCGCGTAGGCGAAACACATCTTGCAAGCTGCTGGATGAATGTAAAAGCCCAGTATGAGGCCGAAAACGGAGGTATCAGCAATGAGCAGTAATGACAAGAATGAATATTTGGTAGAAGTAAATGACTTAAAACAGTATTTTCCGATCAAGACCGGATTTGGAAAGACGATCCCGTTAAAAGCAGTAGACGGTGTGTCTTTTGCGATCAAACCGGGCGAGACACTCGGACTGGTAGGAGAGTCCGGCTGCGGTAAGACGACCGTTGGACGTTCCTTACTCCAGTTATACAAACCAACCGGCGGAGATGTGATCTTCAAAGGGGAAAAAGTGACCGATAAAAATATCAAGTCACTGCGCAAGGAGATGCAGATGGTATTCCAGGATCCGTATTCTTCCTTAAATCCGCGTATGACCGTAGAAGATATCATCGGAGAGCCACTGGATGTACACAAGCTTTACAGCTCCAAAGCGGAGCGCAGAGAAAAGATCCTCGAACTGATGGATCTCGTCGGTTTAAATGCCGAGCATGCGACACGTTACGCGCATGAATTTTCCGGTGGACAGAGACAGCGTATCGGAATTGCCCGCGCACTTGCGGTAAATCCGAGCTTCATCGTCTGCGACGAGCCGGTTTCCGCGCTGGATGTTTCCATCCAGGCACAGGTCATCAATATGTTTGAAGACCTGCAGGAAAAATTAGGTGTTGCGTATCTTTTTATCGCGCATGACCTTCTGGTCGTACATCATATTTCCGACCGTATCGCGGTTATGTATCTTGGTAAGATCGTAGAGATCGCGGACGCGGATGAATTAAATGAAAATCCGCTGCATCCGTATACAGAATCGCTGCTCAGCGCGATCCCGATGCCGGATCCGAACATGGCAAAAGAGCGCAAGCGTATCATCTTAGAGGGAGATGTTCCGAGCCCGATGAATCTGCCGAGCGGCTGTGCGTTCCGCACCAGATGCCGTTACGCGACCGAGCAGTGCGCGAAAGAATGCCCTTCCCTGACGGACAGAGGAAACGGACATATGGTTTCCTGCTTTAACCGCTAGGACATGAGAGAGAATTATTCGTACCGTCTGCGGTATGTTTAATTAATAAATATTTTCAGGAGGAATATTATGAAGAAGAAAATTGTATCAGCAATGTTAATTGCAGCAATGGCTACCAGCATGTTCGCAGGCTGTGGTTCATCTGCAAGCAGCAACAGCACCACAGGTACAGCGTCTACCGAAGCGTCTACAGAAGGTTCTGTATCTACTTCTGACGGCTCTACCCTTCGCATCAACCTTGCGAGTGAACCGGATAAACTGGATCCGGCATTAAATACAACCGTTGATGGCGCAGCTTTGGCAGCAAACAGCTTTGTAGGTCTGTTTACCTTTGACAAGGACAGCAATCCGGTCCCGGCTCTGGTATCTGACTATACCGTAAGTGATGACGGACTTACTTACACCTTTACTTTAAAAGATGGTCTGAAATGGAGCGATGGCTCTGATCTGACCGCAGCAGATTTTGAATATTCCTGGAAGAGAGCAGCAGATCCTCAGACTGCAGCAGATTATTCTTATCTGTTCGATGTATTTGCAAAAGATGGTGACACCATCAATGTAAAGGCAGACGGAAATACTTTAACAGCAGTTCTTGCTGCTCCGTGCCCATATTTCCTGCAGCTTTGCGCATTCCCTGTATTTATGCCGGTACCGCAGGCAGCAGTAGAAGCAGCAAACGCAGACGGAACAAACCCGGGCGCATGGTGCGCTGAAGCTGGATTCGTATCCAACGGTGCGTATGTGTGCACATCCTGGAAACACAATGAATCCATGGTATATGAAAAGAACCCGTACTTTTACGATGCAGATAATGTAAAAGTAGAAAAACTTGAGTTCATGTTATCCGCAGATGATACTGCTACATTCTCCGCTTACAACGCAGGAGACCTTGACTTCATCGACAGCATTCCGAGTGATGAAGTTGCATCTGTGATCAACAACGCTGATTTCCATGTTGATGATCAGTTAGGAAACTACTATATCGCATTCAACGTAAACGACAAGATGTTTGACGGAATGTCTGCAGAAGACGCAGCGACTTTACGTCACGCACTTGGCATCCTGATCGACCGTGGCTACATTGCAGAGAACATCGGTCAGACCGGACAGAAGGTTGCTACCGCGTTCGTTCCGGACGGAATGTCTGATGGTAACGGCGGAATCTTCCGTGAAGATGATTATGATTATCCGGATGCGGATTCTCATGGATACTACACAGCAGAATATGATTTCGATGCTGCAAAAGCAGAAGCGACAGAATTACTGGAAAGCATCGGTTACAAGTTCAACGATGACGGAACTTTAAGTGATGAGAACCCGATCTCTGTAGAATATCTGATCAATGAAAACACAGCACATCAGGCAATTGCAGAAGCAATCCAGTCTGACTGGTCTTCCATCGGTGTTGATGTAACCATTAAGACAGAAGAGTGGGATACATTCTTAAATGATCGTAAAGCAGGTGCATTCTCTATTGCGCGTGAAGGATGGATCGCAGATTACGATGACCCGATCAACATGCTTGAGATTTTCACTTCTGATTCCGGAAACAATGATGCGCAGTTAGGAAAGAACCCGGAAAACAGCGCAACACCGGACTGGACAGCATATGATAACCTGATCAGCGAGATCAGAACAACAACAGATAACACTGCCCGTGTACAGATGTTACATCAGGCAGAAGATATGCTCATGGATACCTGGGCTGCAGTACCGATCTACTTCTACAATGACGATTATATGTGCAAGACAAATGTAACCGGCATCTACAATACAAAATTCGGTACCAAATACTTTATGTATGCAACCATCGAATAATTGCAGTGTAAGCAGTGATTTGATGTAAAACAAAAAGGCTGCTGCCTTTGCGACCGTAAGGTCGCAGGGCAGCAGTTTTTTTGTGGTGCGACTACTAATAGAAAATATAGGATAAAGTAAAAAATTATGATAAAACATATAAAATTTAACGATAAACATTAAAAATCTATTGACAGGAGAAAAAGCCTCTGTTAAAATACATTTAACGATAAACATTAAAAAAATAACGAAAAATGTTAATGGAGGAACGAGGCTATGAAAGAAGATGCGATCAGTAAGATCAATAAAATGGGAAAGGCAGGAAGTATAATCACAATCATCCTGCGGATATTTGTGATCCTCGGGCTGGTTGGAACGATCATGGCAGCGATCGTGCTGGCGGTACTGCCGGAGGATACACTTCATATCCGTATGGCGGGAACGGCAAATATTGATGTAAATCTTGCGTCTGTCGTAGGGAAAAATGCGGCAGAGGAAGCATTAGCGGATATAGATCTTTCGGAATATGGATATGAAAAAGGAACCGAATTGGATTTAGAGGGCGTTTCCTATGGAATTGATAAATTTGAGACCAAAGGCAGTCATATCCTGATGAGCGGAAACGGGAAAATGGGTGACTTTAATCTGAGAAAACTGGTAGGGCCTTTGGTGGCGGTGACGCTTCACCTTATTATGACACTGATCACACTTTTCTTTATCGGGGCGCTTTTTAAAGCAGTTGGGAAGTGCCAGTCCCCATTTGAGGAGGATGTCATCAAAAAGATGAGGATGTTTGCGTATTCGCTGATTCCGTGGGTGGTATTTTCCAGCATTTCGGATATGGCATCCGAGGGAATTTTTAACAACCGGGTAAAATTTTCACTGTCCGTAAATTTCAATATGGTATTTGTTGTGCTTATGATCCTGGCACTGACGTATATCTTCCAGTATGGCGCTGTGCTGCAGAGAGAATCGGATGAGACATTATAAAGAGGCAGGGAAAAGCAATGGGAAAAATCATATTACGTCTGGACCGGGTAATGGCAGACCGGAAAATGAGTTTGAATGAGCTGTCAGCGCGCGTGGGTGTGTCGAATGTGAATCTTTCCAAGATCAAGACCGGAAAGATCAGCGCGATCCGTTTCTCAACATTAGAGGCGATCTGCGAGGTGCTCGACTGTCAGCCGGGAGATATCTTGGAATATCAGAAGGATGAGGAGTAAAAAGCAAAAAAATTGGGCGGGGCATCAAAAGGATGCTCCGCCCTGTTGTTTAAAGAACAATTATTTCAGATATTCGGTCAGCAGTAAGAAGGTGTTGATCACGCCGTCCTTGTGGCTGCGTTCATAGCCGTGGGATGCATAGACACCGGAGCCGATGAGCCCGTGTTTTACATCGTAGCCAGCGGTGAGCGCCACGTCGGCATCGGAGCCGTAATGCGGATAAATGTCAACGGCAAAGTCCAGATTCTTGCGTTTCGCGGCGGCGATCAGACCGGATACAACGTCATAGTTATAAGGCCCTCTGCTGTCCTTTGCGCAGATCGACACCTGGTGTTCGCGGCAGGTAAGACCGTCGCCGACACAGCCCATATCTACGGAAAGAACTTCGGTGACATCGGATGGGATCGAAGCGGCACCGCCGTGTCCGACTTCCTCATAAACGGTAATGTGCTGATATACTTTTCTTGGAAGCGCGATCTGTTCTTCTTTCACATATTTGGCAAATCCGAGCAGAATGCCGACACTCAACTTGTCATCCAGAAAACGGCTCTTGATGTAGCCGCTCTTGGTGTATGTCGTGCGCGGATCAAAGCAGACGATATCACCCGGCAGAATACCAAGCGCGAGTGTGTCCTCTTTGGAGGAGACCATTTCATCGAGCACCACTTCCATGTTTTCGTAAGTCCTTTTTGTGGAGTCGTAATCCCCATTGACATGGATGGAGGCGTTTTGCAGCTGGAAAGTGCCGGTGTAGGTTCTGCCGTCTCTCGTGTAGATCGTGCAGTTTTCCGCCTCCGCATTGTTTGCGTTCATGCCGCCGATCGGAGAGAGTGCGAGATAACCGTTTGGACGGATCTCAGAAACCATGGCACCTAAAGTGTCAATATGCGCTTCCATGAGCAGGGCATCCTTCGTGTCGGCACCGCCGATCTCACAGAACACGCCGCCCTTTACCGTCTGTACCGGCTCATAGCCGAGCGCACGGTAAGCGGAGAGTACATAGTCGGCAACATTTCTGGTAAAACCGGACGGACTGTCGATCGCGAGGATCTTTTGCGTCTCAGATAAAATATAATCGAAATACTTTTCGGTATCCATTGAAAAACCTCTTTTCTGTTTATATAATGTAAAAGATTGAAGATACGGATAGAACCGGTATCTCATACTTAGATAATATATAACAGAAAAAGGGATAATACAATGGAATACAGCGGTATTTTTTGGGAAAGGATACACCTATGAAACAGATATTAGTCATTGCGACCGGAGGAACGATCGCCTGTCGTTCTACGGAAAAAGGGCTCATGCCGCAGATCGAGATGGAAGATTTTTTAAATTATGTGCCAAAGATCCGTGAGATGTGCTGTCTGCACGCGGTTCAGCTCATGAATCTGGACAGTACGAATATGCAGCCGGAAAACTGGATCGCGATCGCGGACACCATCCATAAGGAGTACGACAGATACGATGGATTTGTGGTGCTGCATGGCACGGATACGATGGCGTATACCGCGGCGGCGCTTTCCTATCTGATCCAGAACAGCAGGAAACCGATCGTGCTGACCGGCGCGCAGAAACCGATCAATGAGGACATTACAGATGCAAAGAGCAATGTGATACAGAGTATCCTGTACGCAACATCGGACGTGTCCACAAACGTCAGCTTTGTGTTTGACGGGGAAGTGATCGCGGGCACGCGGGGAAGAAAGGTGCGCAGCAAGAGCTTCAACGCGTTTTCCAGTGTAAATTTTCCGCACAAGGCAGTGATACGCGACAACAAGGTGTTCCATTACATCGAAGAGCAGGGAGATGAACCGGTAAAATTTTACGACCGGTTAAATGAGAATATTTTCGTGTTAAAGCTGGTACCGGGCATGGATGCCGGGATTTTGGACTATTTGAAAAATCGTTATGATGCGGTTATAATAGAAGGGTTCGGAGTAGGCGGAATCCCGAGTCTGGAATCCATGAAATACAAAGAGAAGATCGCGGAGCTCATCGATGCCGGAACCGAGGTCGTTATCACAACGCAGGTGCCGATGGAGGGAAGCAATCTTGATATTTATGAAGTGGGACGGACATTCAAACAGAATCCACGGATTTTAGAGGCCTACGACATGACGATCGAAGCAATCGTTACCAAGATGATGTGGGTGATGGCGGAAGCATATACCCACGAGGATATACGAAAGCTGTTTTATAAAAAGATCAATTACGATATAGAAAGATAAAGAGGAAGGTGCATATCGTGGCAAAGGAAACTATTACAGAATTAAGAAAACAGATGAAAGCGCATAACATCGATGCGTATATGATTGTGACCGATGATTTTCACGGATCGGAGTATGTGGGCGATCATTTCAAATGCAGAGCTTATATGTCCGGGTTTACCGGATCTGCGGGCACGCTTGTGGTGACACAGGATATGGCAGGGCTCTGGACGGACGGAAGATACTTTTTACAGGCGGGCAAGCAGCTTGCGGGAAGCGGGATCGATCTTTTTAAGATGGGAGAACCGGGAGTCCCTACCGTACACGCGTTTTTGGTAGATAAATTAAAAGAAGGACAGACGTTAGGCTTTGACGGGCGCACGGTCAATGCGAAAGAGGCATTTGCGTTAAAAAGAGATCTGGAAGAGAAGGGAGCGGGTGTTGTCTATGAGCAGGATCTGGTCGATCTTGTATGGAAGGACAGACCGGCGCTTTCTGCGGAACCGGTCACGTTGCTGGATGAAAAATACACCGGCGAGTCAAGAGAAGAACGCATAAGAAGAGTGCGGGAAGTGATGGAAGAACAGGGCGCGGATCTCTTTGTCCTGTCATCGCTCGATGATATCGCATGGCTTTTAAATATCCGTGGCAATGACGTGGCGTATAATCCGGTCGTGCTCTCCTATCTGGTGCTTGGCAGAACGGAGATCCGCCTTTACATCAATGAAAAGGTTCTGGATGACACGGTGCGCGAGGCACTGGAGGCGGCAGGAGTATCTTTCTATCCTTACGATCAGATGTACGAGGATATAAAAAAGATCAATAAAAAGCACACCGTACTGCTTGACGCTTCCAAGGCCAATTTCGCGATCGTAAGCAATATCCCGGCGGAAGTGCCCGTTTTGGACAGACCGTGTCCGACCGTCCTTATGAAAGCAGTCAAGACACCGGTTGAGGTGGAGAATGAAAGAAAAGCGCACATCAAAGACGGTGTGGCGGTGTGCAGATTCCTGCACTGGATCAAGACGAATGTCGGAAAGATCCCGATGACCGAGATCTCCGTTGCGGAAAAATTAGATGAGTTCCGTCGGATGGGAGAAAATTACAGGGGACAGAGCTTTGGCCCGATCGCGGCATATGCGGAGCACGGGGCGATCGTGCATTATTCCGCGACACCGGAAACAGACAAGGAGATCAAAGCGGACAGCTTCTTACTTCTGGATACCGGCGGACAGTACCTCGAGGGAACGACCGATATCACAAGAACCGTTGCGCTTGGAAATATCACGGATGAGATGAAAAAGCATTTTACCGCGGTATTAAAAGGAAATCTGAATCTTGTTTCCGCAAAATTCCGGAAGGGCTGCCTTGGGATCAACTTTGATTATCTTGCGAGGGAAGCACTCTGGGAGATGGGACTCGATTACAACCACGGCACCGGACATGGCGTCGGCTATTATCTGAATGTACATGAAGCACCGAACGGATTCCGCTGGAAACAGGTTCCGGAGCGTAACGAGAGCGCAGCATTTGAGGCGGGCATGATCACATCGGACGAACCGGGTCTGTATCTGGAAGGAAAATACGGCATCCGTCTGGAAAATCTGATCGTGTGCGAGAAATACATGGAAAATGAATACGGTGAATTTTTACAGTTCAAACCGCTCACCTTTGTGCCGTTTGATCTTGACGCGGTAGATCCGTCCCTTATGACAGAAAAGGAAAGAGCGCGCTTAAACGCATATCATGCAGAGGTCTTTGAAAAGATCAGCCCTTATCTGGATGAGAAAGAAACCAGATGGCTTGCGCATGAGACCCGCGCGATTTAAGAAACCAAAGATCCGGCTTTAGAAAGTCACGGTTCCTGCCGATATAAATACCGGAAGATAAATTTGGATTTTCCGGGAGGCAGAGCATGACAGTAGATGGAAAAAAGATCGGAGCGACAGCAATGCTGGCAGATCAGAACGCGCTCCGCAGGCGGAAGGAACAGTTAGAGGAGACCGCACGGAAAAAAGAAGAAGGACAAAAGCAGGCAGTGCATATCCTTACGACCGCAATGGAGAAAGGAACGTCCATGGAAGAGGCGCGCACTGCGGCAAATGATCTTCTTGCGGCACTGAGTGAGGAGATCGTCTCGGACTGCATGAGCCGGGCACGCGACCATATCAGCGATATCTTAGAGCAAAACCAGAAGAAAGCGGATGAGATCGCGGAGAAAAAACGAAAAAAAGAAGAGCAGAAGCAAAGAAGAGAGGAACGGGAAGCGATCCGCAAAAGAAAACTGGTCTTAAAGCGGGTGTTAGTTCCGGTAACGCAGGCAGGTGACGGTGCCTTAGACGAGGTGCCCTGTGATCCCATAGACGAAGGAAGCCCGGATGAGGCTTATCTGGTCGGGGTGCAGAAATATGTGATGACGACGGAAGTCACAACGCCGACAAAAATACGAAGCCTGTTAAATTTAAAAGCATAGAACAGAACAAAAAGGCTGTTCCTGTGGTGAAAACCGCAGGGGCAGCCTTTTTGAATCATAGGAAATTCTTTCCTGACGGCTGCTGGCTGGAAATGGAATGCAATAGGAAAATATATGAAAAACAAGGAAAATAAAACAAAAAACGTGTAAAATTTGTAAAATATAGGTTTACATAGGAAAACAAATGAAATATAATGAAATCTATAAAGGAGGATGCCGGTATGCTGGAACAGAAGTGGTACACAGTTGCGGATGTGGCGGCGCTGACCGGACTGACAGACCGGACGATTCGGAATTATTTAAAAGAGGGCACCCTGCACGGAAAGAAAGTCGGAGTCCAGTGGCGTTTCACACAACAGGATATCGAATCCCTGTTCCGGGAAGCGGATGTCACAGAGCCGTTTACGGAGCTTTTGGATGAGCTGGTGTCGGATTTTTTGCATGGGTCACAGCGACCACAGGAAATGGAATGCAGGATTTTGGATATCCCCTGTAAAACAGAAGAGTTGTGGAAAAATATCGTAAAAAAGCTGCGAAAGCAGATCGATGAGAAAAGGGGAGGATGGCCGGAGATCGCCTGGGAATATAAAAGTGAGGAACAGATGCTTCGGGTTGTCGCGGCAGGCAGACCGGAGGATACCGAATGGCTGGCGCGCCAGGTGAGAAAAGGCTTAAAAAAAGATGCAGATTGATATGGCAACCACCGTTGCGGAACGGTGCATTGATTACTATTATGATAAAATAGAGCAGGAAAACAAAAGAAAATACGAAGAGATACAAAAACGCAAAGAACTGCGCAGACACAAATACAAGACAGCGGCAAATATCGCCGTCTTACTTGTTATGATCGGACTCTGCATGTCGATGGTCTTTCTGGAGATGCGGGTGCGCAGTCAGGCGCTCCATGTGGCAGGTCTCCAGTCAGAGTTAAACCATATCGTGAGCGAGAACACAGACACGAAAAAGCGCATGATGGACGCGGCAGACTACGCGTGGATCGAACAGGAAGCGAGAAAACTCGGCATGACATATCCGACGCAGGACATGGTCATCTATTATAATGCGCCGACCGAAGATTATATGATACAGACTCAGGAAATACCGGAAGAATAAAGTCCGGTATTTTTTTCTTTTCCGGCAGGTAAAAAGCGGGTATAATAAATAATAGAAAGAAAGTGGAGGAAAACTATGTACGGACTGATACATCTGTATGAAGGGGATGGAAAGGGAAAAACGACAGCGGCGGTCGGACTCAGCGTCCGGTGTGCCGGAAATGGCGGGAGCGTGCTGTTTACCCAGTTTTTAAAGGACGGGACTTCCGGGGAGATTCCGGTGTTAAAAAAGATCCCGCAGATCACCGTGTTTTCCGCGACAGAAAAATTCGGCTTTACGTTCCGGATGACAGAGGAAGAAAAAAAAGCGGCGGCAGCCTATTATACGAATTATCTAAGAGAGATCGGACAACTGGTAAAAAAAGAGCATTATGACCTGTTAGTCCTAGACGAAGCCGTCGGGGCGTGCAGCAGTGGGATGATAAAAGAGGAGGAGCTTCTTTCCTTTTTAGATCACAGACCGGACGGGCTGGAGGTAGTCCTGACCGGCAGAAATCCTTCTGCGGCGTTAAGGGAACGCAGCGACTATGATTCGGAGATACGAAAAGAAAAGCATCCGTTCGACCGTGGCATCACAGGCAGGGACGGAATAGAAAGGTAACAATGAAAAAGAGCAAAAGAAGAAACAGACGCAAAAAAGAACAGGCACTCGCCCGTGTGCTGACCGTGCTTCTTGTGACCGGGCTGTGTCTGACTGGGGTGCTGATCTGGCAGAGGGAAAAAAGGACGGCTGCGACACAGACGGCAATGGAGGATGCCGACGGGAGACCGCCGCTTGATGTGGAACTTTTGACGGTCAATCCGTATTCGAGACCGGGAACGGCGATCGGACCGATCCGGGGGATCGTGATCCATTATACGGCAAACCCGGGGAGCAGCGCGCGTCAGAACCGTGATTACTTTGAAGGGTTAAAAGATTCCGGCGAGACACACGCGAGCAGTCATTTCATCATCGGGTTAGACGGTGAGATCGTACAGTGTATCCCATGCAATGAGATCTCTTATGCGTCGAATGACAGGAATGATGATACGATCTCGATCGAATGCTGTATCCCGGATGAGACCGGGCAGTTCCGGCCGGAGACGTACCAGTCGCTTGTGACGCTTACGTCCTGGCTCTGCCGGCGTTACGGGCTTTCGGCGGATCAGGTGATCCGGCATTATGATGTGACCGGAAAGCTGTGTCCGAAGTATTATGTGGAGCACCCGGAGGCGTGGGAGCAGTTTAAGAGTGAGCTGGAAACGTCTTGATAAATAAATGGGAATCAAGTAAAATAATGGAAACAGATAAGACAAAAGAACGAAAAGGAAAATTTATGATAGAAGCGGTATATGAAGCAATAAAAAACGGGGAAGATGTGCGGCAGAACCTGTCGAAGTTCCGCCAGTGCATGAAAGAGGAGGCGGTGCCGGAACAGGCGGATACGTCGGTGTTTATAGGGCTGCTTTCTGCGGAAGATCCGAAAGAACGGAAAAACGCGGCGCTGGTGCTTGGCGATCTGGGCGCACAGGAGGCATTAAAACCGTTATATGAGGCGTATGAAAAGGAAGAAAAAAAATTTGTAAAAAGTTCCTATCTTTCCGCGATCGGAAAGCTTGACGCAGGTGGAATTATTGAAGAATTAAAGCATATTTACCGGGAACTGGGTGAGTGCAGCCCCAAAGAGGAAGACAAAAAGCATGTGAACGCCCAACTCAAGGAACTGGACAGGATCCTGGCGAAGTATGGAGAGAGAAAAAAGCATACGTTTACCGGGTATGACAGGGAAAATGTCGTGATCCTTACGACCGGAAAAGATTTCTATGATGTGACGGCAAGACAGGTAGTATACGGAAAGACGAAGCCACATCCGCTCGGTGTGCTTGTGGCAACGCGGGATTTGAAACCTCTGCTTTCGATCCGCACATACCGGGAACTGCTTTTTGTCGTACCGCATAAAAGAGAGATCGGCACGGATGCGAAAGAAGCCGGAGAGATTCTTGCAGACTGTGGACTGCTTCCGTTGCTTTTGGAATGCCACGACAGCGGAGCACCGTTTTTCTTCCGTATCGAAGTGCGCAGCACGATGTCACCGGATGAAAAAACAGCGTTTGTCAAAAAGGTGGCAGCAGTGATCGAGGAAAAGACGGACCGGCAGCTCATAAACTCGGCAACGGATTATGAGGTGGAGCTCCGCCTGATCCAGACCAGGAGTGGCAGATTTTTCCCGTGTGTGAAACTTCAGACGATCCCGATGAAGCGGTTTGCTTACCGGAAGATGAGCATTGCGGCATCGATCCATCCCGCACAGGCGGCGTTGATCATGCAGTTAGTTAAGCCTTATCTAAAAGAGGACGCCCAGATCATGGATCCGTTCTGCGGAGTTGGCACGATGCTGATCGAGCGGAACAAACTGGTACCGGCAAGGGAGATGTACGGAATCGATCTGTTTGGAGAGGCGATCGCGAAAGCGAGAGAGAACACACAGAACGCGGGCGACCGCATCTGGTATATCAACCGCGACTTTTTCGATTTCACGCATGATTATAAATTTGATGAGATCATTACGGACATGCCGCCGCGTGGAAAAAAGACCAAAGAAGAACAGGATGCGTTTTACGCGCGCTTTTTTGCGAAGGCAAAAGAACATCTTGAGCGGGAAGCAGTGCTTATTTTATATTCCAATGAGATCGGATTTATAAAAAAGCAGCTTCGTCTGGATGGCAGTTATAAGCTCTTACAGGAGTACTGCATGCGGAAAAAAGACGGATATTATGTATTTGTGATCGGATATAAGGGAGGTGAGTTGTGATGGAACGCAGTATTGTGCCGGAAGAACGGCTGATCGATCTGCAGCTGACAAAAGAAATGCAGGAGCGGTTCTGTGAGGCGAATGATCTTTACACGATGTGTCTGGACAGCCAAAAAAGGACGATCGGGGAACTGTATGGTACGGAGGAAGAAAAGGCTTTTATCAAAGGAAGAGTACCGGAAGAACTGTACAGGGAGCTGTTAGAGCGGCTTTATGCCACGGAAGTGGAGGATATGATCGAGGAACCGCTTGCGGAGGAAAACATCAAACTGTGTGGTGCGGTGATCCGGATGGGCGGAAAACCGATCGCAGTCTGGATCGTGTTTGCGGTACTCAGTGACATCGGGGAAATCCCGGAAGATATGCCAAAGACCATGGGAACCACATCCGCGGATCACTTCTACAAATCCATGCGTTTTCTCACCACGCTTTCGAGACAGTATTTCGCGGCAAAGATCGATGAGGCGTTCGCGCAGGAGGCATCGGTTAAGAGTATTGAGGAGAAAGAGCGCGCGGAAGCGGAGTTAAAGCGGAATGAGGCAATGTCCGCGATTGTGCAGGAGATCGTGAGCGAGCGGGAATTTACGGAGACCGCGAAGAGCATTTTAAGAGAGGTGTGTGAATTTTTACAGATCGGAAATGCCTGCCTGCTCAAAGTAAGCCCGGATCAGGGAACGGCGGACATGATCTGTGAGTGGACGGCACAGGGGCTTCCATCCCATCGGGATCTCGTGCAGAAGATTCCGGTTGCGAAGATCCCGTTTCTCACGGACAAACCGTTTGTGATATCTTCCGACACACCGCTTCCGTCCCGTTTTGTGGAAGTATTTGAAAAGATGGGCGCGAAGGCAGCCATGACGATCCCGATCGAGGTGCATGCAGAGACCGGAATGTACCTTTGCTTTTACGAGACCGAAAAAGAGCGGATATGGGAATCGGCGGACATCAAATTTATCCATGACGCAAAGCAGGTGCTGCAGAGCATTTTGGCGAGACGGGTCGCGAGCAATTCCCTGGCAAGCTCCTACATGTCCTTGGAGGCGATCCTGGAAAATGTGGGATGCGGGATCTGTGTAAAAGATCCGATCACGCGAAAGATACTTTATACCAACCAGCAGTTTCATGAGATGTTCAAATCTGAAAAAGACGTGGCAGAATTTGAACTGCTCTTAGAGGAACAGTATACCGGAAGACCGCAGGGAAAGAGCATGGAAGTGTATTCGGATCTTGAGAACAGCTACTATGACATCTGTTACACACAGATCCACTGGGTCAACGGCAGATCGGTCATGCTCTGTACGATCTATGATGTGACAGATAAAAAGATATATCAGCAGAAGATCGAGCGCCAGGCAAACAATGATTTCTTAACAGGGCTCTACAACCGTATGCGCTGTGAACAGGATCTGACCGAATATATCAAAAGAACCAAGGATGCGGGCGGACAGGGCGCGCTGCTCTACATCGATCTTGATGACTTTAAGCATATCAACGACGGACTCGGTCATCAGTACGGCGACGTGCTCTTAAAGGCGATCTCACACAGCCTGCAGCATGTTTCCGGAATCGAGACGACCTGCTACCGGATGGGCGGCGATGAGTTCATCATCATCGTTTCACATTATCATTTCAGCATGTTAAACCGGATCCTCGGGGATATCCAGGCGATCTTTACCAAACCGTGGTTCTTAAAGGGAGCCGATTATTACTGTTCCATGAGTATGGGCGTCGTGCGTTTCCCGAAGGACGGAGATACCGTTCAGGAGCTGATCAAAAAGGCGGATATTGCGCTCTATGAGGCGAAAAAGAGCGGAAAGAACCGCGTGGAATATTATGACGACCATGTGGAATCCACCTCCTTTAAGCGGCTGGAACTTGAAAAAAATATGCATGACGCGGCGCTGGATTCCTGCAAGGAGTTTGAGGTGTATTATCAGCCGGTCGTGGATATCTCAAAGCCCGGGGATCCGTGTTCCGGCGCGGAGGCGCTGATCCGCTGGAATTCCCAGAAGATGGGATTTGTCTCACCTTCCGAATTTATCCCGCTTGCCGAGTATCTCGGTCTGATCAACCCGATCGGGGATTTCATCCTGGAGGAGGCATGCAAACGCTGCAAATACTGGAACGACATGGGACATCCGGAATATCGTATCAACGTGAATCTTTCGGTCGTCCAGCTGTTACAGAATGACATGGTTGACCGCATCCGCCGTGTGCTAAAGGAAACAAAATTAAAACCGACCAATCTGACGCTCGAAGTGACAGAGAGCCTTGCGATCAATGATATGGCGCGCATGAAGCGTGTGCTCGCGCAGATCAAGCAGCTGGGTGTCTGGGTGGCGTTGGATGATTTCGGAACCGGCTACTCGTCCCTTAACCACATCAGGGAACTGCCGATCGACGTGATCAAGATCGACCGCTGCTTTGTTGTGGACATCGGAAAAGACGATTACTCGGAAGTGTTTGTCAAGATGGTCTCCGAGCTTGCGGATACGATCGGTGTGCGCATGTGCGTGGAAGGCGTGGAAAAGGACGAACAGCTGGACAAGCTGCGCCAGATGAAGGTGCAGTATATCCAGGGATTTTATTTTAACCGGCCGATGCGCGCGATCGACTTTGAAGAAAAATATCTGTAAAAGGGGAAAACATATGTTTACAGAGGATCATACCTTTGAAGAAATAAAAGGAAAAGAGCCGATCGGGCGGGCACTGGGCAATCTCTTTCCATCCTGCTGGATCTCACGGATACAGGAAGAACATTACAGCGATACCATGGCGAAGATAAAAGAAGAGGATACGATGGAGTGGGGACAGCCGTTCCTCTCGGAGGCGCTGGTGGAAAGTGCCAATCTCTTAGAGATGGCGGCGGAAAAGAAAAACTTTATGTTTGTGCCGCTCTGGGAAAAAGACGGTGCGACAGCCGGCTGGAAGGACGGGATACCGGACGCGGATTTAAACTGCGCGGAAGGTGTGTGGCTGTTTACCGGAAATCCGGCTGTGGACAATATGGCATTTGCGCATACAGCGGGAGAAGCTTCCGTGCCGCCGTATCCTTCGGAAGCGGCAGCGCAGGAAACAAAAGATGTTACGGAAAAGAGACCTGCGGTCATTCTGTGCCCGGGCGGAGCATATGAGATGTTATCCATGTATTCGGAGGGGATCCAGCTTGCGCAGCGCATGGAGCGTGATGGAGGCTATAAAGCGTTTCTTTTAAACTACAGGATCGCGCCGAACTGCTATCCGCAGTCCCAGATGGATCTGGCGCTTGCGGTGATGCATGTGCGTGTTCACGCGAAAGAATACGGGATAGATCCGGAGCGTATCGTTGTGGTCGGATCTTCGGCAGGCGGACATCTCTGCGCGAGTGAAGCGTATTTGTACGAAGAATTAAAGGAAAACATTTTAGAAGAGTGGAAGAAAAGATCCAAAGAGGCAGCGGCACAGTATGAGAAAGTTACGGCGCGTCCGGATGGCGTGGCGCTGCTTTATCCGGTGATCAGTTTTACCTTGGAATATCATGAGGGCAGTTACCGCAATAACACAAAGGAAAAGCCGGGACTGAGAGAAAAGCTGTCCGTGGAGACGCATGTCACGGCAGATTATCCGCCGACCTACGCGTTTGCGAATGAGGACGACGGCTGTGTGCCGGCAAGCAATACAAAACGCCTGGATGAAGCGCTTGCGGCAGCAGGTGTGCCGCACTTATGCGAGCTTTATCCGACCGGAGATCATGGAGTCGGGCTTGCCTATGGCTGTTCATCCAGACGCTGGAGTGAAGAGATGCTTAACTTTTTTGAAACCGTGTGGAAAGACCACGCACGTCTGTCTTAGGACGGATCGAAATCAAGTTCTACCGGGCAGTGGTCAGAGCCGGTGATGTCGGTTAAGATCTTCGCGTCCTTTAAGTGCGGATCCAGGCACTTTGAGGTAAGGAAGTAGTCGATCCGCCATCCGGCATTTTTCTCCCTTGCCTTAAACCGGTAGGACCACCAGGAATAAATGCCTTCCGCGTCCGGATAAAAATGGCGGAACGTATCGGTGAAACCGCTGTCTAAAAGCGCAGAGAATTTTGCGCGTTCTTCATCGGTGAAGCCGGCGTTTTTCCGGTTGGTCTTTGGGTTTTTCAAGTCGATCTCCCGATGCGCGACATTCAGATCGCCGCAGAGGATGACCGGCTTTTCTTTTTCGAGAGTTTTCAGATAGGAAAGAAAATCATCTTCCCACTGCATACGGTACGAAAGCCGTTTTAACTCGCTCTGGGAGTTTGGCGTATAGCAGGTGATAAAATAAAACGCCGGGTATTCGAGGGTGATCACACGCCCCTCGGTATCGTGCAGATCAACCCCTATGCCGTAGCGGACGGACAGGGGTTCTTCTTTTGCAAATATGGCAGTGCCGGAATAGCCTTTTTTTTCGGCGTAATTCCAGTACTGGTGATATCCGGGCAGGTCAAGGGAGATCTGACCCTCCTGCAGTTTTGTTTCCTGTAAACAGAAGATGTCCGCATCGATCGCATGGAAGAAATCAAGAAAACCTTTTCCGGTGCATGCGCGCAGACCATTTACATTCCAAGAGATAAATTTCATAGTGCCTCCTTATTTAAAGCCTCATTTTTTTAAGTCTATTATAAGAGATTACGCGGCTTTGTTCAATTTGATTTTTAGCCTGTTTCGTAGTATAGTATTTATGTTGGAGGTTATGAATTATGGAACGTGTAGAAGACATTGAACTGTGCAGGATCACAGACGTAAAAGTAAAGGAAAAAGTGATGTTTTTACTGATACGCCACAGAGTGCCCTATGCGGAACGGTGGGATGAGGTACCGTTTCTGAAACGGAGCAGATATCACGGCGCAAAGGAAGTCTGTGTAGTACTGACGCATCCGGCGCATCGCAAAGAAGCGGTAGAGATCATACAGGGTATGGATAAGGAAATGCAAAACAAGATTATCCTGCCGGAAGAGGAAAAATAAGAAAGCGGGGAAAACGCCATGAAAAAGACAGAGATCAGTAAGGCACTTGAGGTTTTAAACCGGATCAAAAACCAGAATCTGGAAGTCTGCTTTGACGATATGACAGCAGACCGGACGATCGATCTTGCCATTGAAGCGCTTGTCATGCAGTATGACAAAGCAGAATAGGAAAAACAGGGTTAAGGGATGAGGCAATGAACATAGTAATGTTGCTGCGGCCCAAAAGTGAGGTCGCGTATATATACAATGACAATACGATCCGCCAGGGGCTCGAAAAGATGCATACACATGGCTATACAGCGATTCCGGTCATTGACCGTGACGGCGGATATGTAGGAACTGTCAGTGAGGGGGATTTTCTCTGGCATATGTTAGCGCATGGAACAGCGGATATGCATGACCAGGAGGCGTACCGGATCACGGACATCATGCGGAGCGGCTTTAATATGCCGGTCAAGATCGATGAGACGATGGACGAACTTTTGCTCCGTGTCATGGATCAGAACTTTGTCCCGGTCGTAGACGACAGGGGCAGCTTTATGGGGATCATTACAAGAAAAGACGTGATCAAATATTTTCACGATCAAAGGGAAAAAGAAAAATGATAAAAGCAGTTATATTTGATATGGACGGCGTGCTGATCGATACAGAGAAACATCTGGTGCGCTGCTGGTGTCAGGCAGCAAGAGAAGCGGGATTTCCATTTACAAGAGAAAACGGACTTGAGCTGCGCAGCCTTGCGGCGAAATACGCGGGACCTCTGTTACAGGAGCGGTTTGGAAAAGAATTTGATTATGAGAAAGTCAGAAACCGCAGGAAGGAACTGATGAATCAGGTCTTGAAAGAGCAGGGGATCGAAAAAAAACCGGGTGTGGATACCCTGCTTGATTTTTTGCGTGCGCACGGCATAAAGACCGCTGTGGCAACCGCGACAGATGAAGAACGCGCAGCGCGTTACTTAAAAGAAATCGGAATTTACGACAAGTTCGATCATATTGTCTGTGCGACCATGGTGCCAAATGGCAAGCCAAAGCCGGACATTTATCTGTATGCCTGTGAAAAGATAAAAGAAAAGCCCTGCGACTGCATGGGCGTGGAAGATTCCCCGAATGGGATTCGGGCGGCACTCGATGCCGGATTAAAGACGGTTATGGTACCGGATCTCACCGAACCGGACGAGACCTTGAAAAAAGAGCTTTTTGCGGTGGCAAAGTCTTTGGACGGTCTCATTCCGGTGATCGAACAGGAAAATAAATGCTGATCGAATCAGCAGATAAACAATTCTAAAACGAATACAACGATACAGGAGAATACAGCGACCTGAAACAGGCTGCGTCCCTTAAATGCGAGCAGGACACCCACAATAAGCGCTGCCCATGCGGAGTAAATACTTCCGGTGGCGCTCAAAATAGCAGGGAATGTCATGACTGCAAGCGTGACATATGGGACATAGTACAAAAAGGAGCGTATTGTCCTGTTTTTTATTTCTTTTCGGATCAGTGTCAGTGGAAGCACCCGGATCAGATAGGTCACAAGTGCCATGATACCGATGTAGAGATATATTTTAGCGTTCATGTTCAGATTCCTCCTTGATCGGGAAAAGTACTGCGGCTGCGCCCGCGATCAGAATGGTGAGCAGTATGATGCGGATACCGGATGAAATGTCACGCACGACCGGAAGCTTTTCAAAAAGATAGCTGGCAGCCATGGAGATGACGACGAGTCCTGCGATCACCCTGTTCTTTCTTGCCGGCGGTATGATGATGGCAAGGAACATACCATACAGTCCGACACTCAACGCGTTTACGATGCTGACCGGAAGCACATTTCCCATGATACATCCGAGCAGAGTTCCGAGTGCCCATGCCGGTCCGCCGAGTGTGATCATCCCATAAGTATAGAAGGGATTTAAGTAACCGGGGCGCGCGATCGAAAGCCCGAAAAATTCATCCGTGATATAAAAGCCAAGGATCAGCCGGTGCCTAAGCGGCGTGTCCGGGGACAGCTTCTGGCTCAGCGCGCAGGACATGAGCAGATATCTCGCGTTGGCGATAAATTCCATGACAGCAACCTCGAGAAAGCCGGCGCCGGCGGCGATCAGCGTGAAGCCTGCGAATTCGCCCGCAGAGGCATTGATGAGCATACTGGTCAGCATGGACTGAAACGGAGCAAAACCGGCGTTTTTCGCGGTGATGCCCAGAGTAAAAGACACGGCAAAGTAACCGAGCGCGATGGGAACACCATCGGTCAGTCCCTTCCGATACCAGGTCTTGTTTGATTCGATCATTTTGTTTTATTCTCCTTAGTAATACCAATTTTACATAACAGATATTGTAACCGTTTTCTTGAAATTCGTCCAGTGAGTATTTATAATAAAAGGCAGAGAAATACGAAATGCGTTGTATCAGATCTTTTTCCCGGCAGAGTACGGCGCTCCGTTCTCCGGCACGGCAGTTTGCGGGAACATCGAAAAACTGTATGTGGAAGTTGTATGGCATGGTCGGACATACCACGCAATTTGTCGAAGCCGTCAAAGACACAGGAGAGACAAAACGAAAGGAAATTGGAAAGGTGACAGAAGAGAGAGCATACCGCTTTTTATGGCAGAAAACAGAAGATGGAAATGCAAGGCTGCTCCGGGCTTTTTGTGAGGTGCCGGATCTGGTGCTGCCGGAAAGGATAGACGGATGTCTGCTTACCGAGATCGGAGATTACTGTTTTGCGGAGGCGGAGCATCTGCCGGGAGAGGGTGTGCGCGTCTTTTCTGCCGGAGTGGATGAAAAAGAAACGGAGGGCAGACTGGCACCGTTTTCCGGGAATTATCCGGAAGTGATCCGTCTGCCGGAGTCTGTAAAAAAGATCGGAAGTCTGGCTTTTTATAATTGCGGAAATCTAAAAGAGCTTACCGTGGGAAAGAATCTTTGCGGGATCGGAAGTGACGCGTTTATGAACTGCCGGAAGCTAAAGGCTCTGATTGTGATGGCGGATGTGCGGGAGAAAACCGGGTTAAAGCAGATCCTCGCCCAGATCTCATGGGATATCACGGTTTCCTTTTTGTGTGGAGGAAATATCCGGGCAAAGATCTTTTACCCGGAGTATCAGGAATTTTACGATGAGATTGCGCCCGCGCATATCTTTGGACGGAATATAGAAGGAGAGGGATTCCGGGCGAGACAGGCATTTTCAGAAGGTGTTGTGCAGCCAGCGCAGTACGATAAGATCTTTCCGCGCGCCTGTGTGGAGGAAAATGAAGATACGCTGGTTCAACTTGCGGCAGCAAGGCTGCTTTATCCGGTGGACTTAAAAGGGACAGAGCAAAACCTCTATGAAGCGTATGTCAGGGAGCACAGCTTTTCTCTTGCCAAAAGACTGATCCGGGAAAGGGATCTTGAACAGTTGAAATTTCTCTGCGAGCGGAAATTTCTCGCGGGTGGAGTGTTAAACGAAGCGGCGGCATTTGCTGCGGAAACGGCATGGACAGAGGGTGCGGCGAGCCTTTTAACGTGGAAAAAAGAATTTGATGTGGAAAGAACAAAAGAGCGCTATACATTTGACGGATTTGATGATTTTTAAGGAATGTCAGGAAAAAAATCCGGGGAAAGGAGAAAGAGATGCTGCATATTGAGACACAGAGCGAATGGGAAGCCCGCATGGCGGGAAAGATCCTGGATTTTTTGAGAAATGAGATCTGTGTGGATCTGCGTTTCCTGCAGCCTGCATTTTCCGTATTGGAACGAAAACCGGATACCGAATTAAACGCGTTCGCGACGGACGGGAACAGGCTTTATTTTGCACCGGAATGGATGATCTCGGTATTTCGCAAAAATCCGGCGTATCTGGACCGCGCGTATCTGCACACGATACTGCACTGCATTTTTTCCCATCCCTGGATCGGAGGAAATTTTGAACGGACACTTTATGGGCTGGCGTGCGATATCGCGGTGGAGTACACGATCGACAGGCTGGACAAGCCATGTACCAGGCGGGCGCTCAGTTACATGAGGCAGCAGTTTTACGAAAAAATGCGAAGGGAGAAACAGGCAGTTTCCGCCGCGGTCATTTACCGTATATTAATAGAAGAAACAGATGCAGAATATATCCGTGCATTGCAGATGGAATTTTATACAGATGACCACAGATACTGGCCGAAGGAGGAGAAGTTAAGCGCGGCGGCAGGAGCGGCACAGAAGAAATGGAACAAAGTCGCAAGGCAGATGACTCTGGAGCAGAAACGCCGTGGAGAAGAAAAGGAAGAGGGAGAACAGCTGCTTGCGGCACAGGTGCGGGCGGGAAAGAGCCGACGCAGTTACAGGGATTTTTTACAGAAATTTTCGGTGCTGCGGGAGGAAATCACATGCGATCCCGATGAATTTGATCTGAATTATTATACATACGGACTTCATATATATAAGAACATGCCGCTGATCGAACCGTTAGAGAGCCGGGAAGTGAAAAAAATACAGGAATTTGCCGTGGTGCTTGACACCAGCTATTCTACAAGCGGGGAACTGATCCGGAACTTTTTAAAGGAAACGTTTGCAGTGCTGAGTGAGCAGGACAGCTTTTTTACGCAGTGCAGGATGCACATCATCCAGTGTGATGAGAAGGTGAGAAGTGATGTGGAAATAAAAAGCAGGGAGGAGCTAAAGCAGCTGCTTACGGATTTTACGGTCGTGGGCGGAGGCGGAACCGATTTCCGCCCGGCATTTTCCTATATCAATGAACTGGTGGAGCAGGGCGTTTTCAAAAACCTGAAAGGGCTTTTGTATTTTACGGATGGAAAAGGAATTTACCCCAAAAAGAAGCCGGCCTATCAGACGGCGTTCCTGTTTTTGGACGATTATGACGAGAGCGCGGTTCCGCCATGGGCAATGCGGCTTCGGCTGGAGCCGGAGGAATTTGGCAGGAAAGAAAAAAGAGAGAGATCAGGAGAACAGATATGAATATCAGACAGGCAAAAGAAGAGATCAAACATACGGTGCAGGCGTATTTGAAGAAAGATGAGAGTGGTGCGTACCGGATCCCGGCGATCCGCCAGCGTCCGATCTTAATGATGGGACCGCCGGGGATCGGAAAGACGCAGATCATGGAACAGATCGCGCGCGAGTGCAGGATCGGGCTGGTTTCCTATACGATCACCCATCACACCAGACAGAGCGCGGTCGGCCTTCCGTTTATCCGTGAGGAGACTTTTTCGGAAAAAACATATTCGGTGACGGAGTACACGATGAGCGAGATCATCGCGAGTGTTTACCGCAAGATCCGGGATCAGGGAACAAAAGAGGGGATCCTCTTTATCGATGAGATCAACTGCGTGTCGGAAACGCTTGCGCCTACGATGCTCCAGTTTCTGCAATGTAAAACGTTCGGAAACCAGGCGGTACCGGAGGGATGGATCATTGTAGCGGCAGGAAACCCGCCGGAATATAATAAGTCGGTGCGTGATTTTGATATGGTCACGCTTGACCGTGTGCGCGAGCTTGATATCGAGGCGGATTTTTCGGTATGGAAACCGTATGCGAGGGAGAAACGGATCAACAGCGCGATTTTAAGCTATCTGGAACTGCGGCCGAAAAATTTCTACCGTGTGGAAGCGGATGTGGATGGACTGCGTTTTGTGACGGCACGCGGATGGGAAGATTTGAGCAGTCTGATGGCGGTTTACCGGGAGCTTGACATTCCGGTGACCGAGGAAGTGATCGGCGAATTTCTGCATCATCCCGATGTCGCGGAAGATGTGTCGGCATATCTGGATCTGTATCAGAAATATGAGGATGATTACGGGATCGCGGATATCCTTGCGGGAAAAGTGAGATCCGATGTCTACGGGCGGGTTTATCAGGCGGCGTTTGACGAGAGATTCAGTGTGGTACACCTGCTGCTTGACGGACTCTTTGGATATCTTGACTGTGCGGAAAAGACAAAACGTCTGCTGGATGCGTGGTATGCCTTCTTAAAAGAATACCGTGCCGGAGTTGGGAACGCCGCGTCACCGGCAGAGTTCTACCGGACTTTGCTTGAAGAAAAGCAAAAAGTTTATGAGGCGGAGAAAAAGGGCGGATTTCTGACGAAAGAAGAAAAAAGCGGATGGGAAAAACTGCTTGCGTGCCTGAAGGAAAACGTGCCGGGAGAACAGCTGGACGCGAAAGAGAGCTTTTTTATGGCAAAAGAAGGATTTGACCGTGAGCGTGAGAAGTTAGAACGCGAGGAGCGAAACGCAGAAGAAGCGCTTGCACATGCGTTTGACTTTATGGAGAAAGCGTTTGAGGACGGCGAGGAGATGGTGCTTTTTGTGACCGAACTTACGGTGAGCGCCGGATCGGCCCGTTTCCTTGCGGAGCATCCATCGGAAAAATATGAACAGTATAAGGAAACACTTCTGATCGGAACGAGAAAGGCAGAACTCTTATCCGAACTGAACCGGTAAAGGAAGGAAAAAGGCAGGGAAAAATCTCTGTCTTTTTTTGTCAAAAACGGAAGAAAAAGTGAGAAAAAATTATCAATAACATTATTGACATCTAATAATCGTTAGAGTATACTAACCAACGAAGTGATGAAAATGATTATCAATAAAGATAACGGAAAAGAGGAGATGATATGATGCCGCTCACAATGGCAAATGCCGGAGAACCGAATATCATTAAGAAGGTCGGTGGAAAAGAAGAGACAAGAAAGTTTTTGGAAAACCTCGGATTTGTGACAGGTGGTACCGTGACTGTTGTATCAGAGACAGGCGGGAACATGATCGTGAATGTGAAGGATTCCAGAGTTGCCATTGGAAAAGATATGGCAAATAAGATCATGATCTAACAATTTTCAAAAAATCACAAGAAGGAGCAGATTATGAAGACATTGAAAGAAGTTGCCTGCGGGCAGACTGTTACCGTAAAAAAACTTACGGGTGAAGGTCCGGTAAAGAGACGTATTATGGACATGGGAATTACAAAAGGTGTTCCGGTTTATGTAAGGAAAGTAGCACCGCTTGGAGATCCGGTTGAGGTAACCGTTCGCGGTTATGAGCTTTCTTTGAGAAAAGCAGATGCCGAGATGATCGAGGTAGAGTAATTTTTTTTTGCCATAAGTTAGAGAAAACTAATAAAAGATAGGAGTATGAAAATGTCAATGAAAATTGCGTTAGCAGGTAACCCAAACTGCGGAAAAACAACATTATTCAATGCGCTTACGGGTTCCAACCAGTTCGTAGGTAACTGGCCGGGCGTAACAGTTGAAAAAAAGGAAGGTAAGTTAAAGGGACACAAAGATGTCACCATCATGGATTTACCGGGTATTTACTCACTGTCCCCGTATACGCTTGAGGAAGTGGTGGCGAGAACCTATCTCATCACAGAGAGACCGGACGCGATCTTAAATATCGTAGACGGAACCAACATCGAGAGAAACCTGTACTTATCCACACAGCTCATGGAGCTTGGCATTCCGGTTGTCATGGCTGTAAACATGGTTGATATCATGGAAAAGACAGGCGACAAGATACATATCGACAAGCTGAGCAAGAAACTGGGCTGTGAAGTCGTTGAGATCTCAGCGTTAAAGGGTACCGGCGTTCAGAAAGCTGCAGAAAAAGCAGTTGCGGCAGCCGGAAAGAAAGACGCTTCTGCCAGAGTACATGAATTTAATCCGCAGGTGGAAAGCGTTATCCAGACAGTAGAAGAAAAACTGTTTGATGATATTCCGGAAGATCAGAAACGTTTCTTCGCGATCAAGCTTCTTGAGAAAGATGACAAGATCAAAGAGCAGATGAAACACTCACCGGATGTATCCGCTGAGATCAAAACTCTGGAAGATGAGTTTGATGATGATACCGAAAGTATTATCACAAATGAACGTTATGAATACATTTCTTCTATTATAGATGAATGTGTGACAAAGGGAACCAAGAAAGGTGAACTTTCTGTTTCCGATAAGATCGACCGTGTCGTAACAAACCGTTTCCTGGCATTACCGATCTTTGCGGTTGTTATGTTCATTGTATACTATGTTTCTGTAACAACAATCGGATCTATCCTTACCGACTGGACCAATGATACCCTGTTTGGTGAATGGATCGTTCCTGGAGCACAGAGCTTCTTTGAAAACATCGGATGCGCAGACTGGCTGACCGGACTTATCGTTGACGGTGTGATCTCCGGTGTCGGCGCAGTACTTGGATTCGTACCACAGATGCTTGTATTATTCATTTTCCTTGCATTCCTGGAATCCTGTGGATACATGTCCCGTGTAGCATTTATCATGGACCGTATCTTCCGTAAATTCGGACTTTCCGGAAAATCCTTCATCCCGATGTTAATCGGTAGTGGATGTGGTGTGCCGGGTGTCATGGCATCCCGTACGATCGAAAACGACCGTGACCGTAAGATGACCATCATGACAACAACATTTATCCCTTGTGGAGCAAAATTACCGATCATCGCCCTGATCGCAGGTGCGTTCTTCGACAATGCAGGATGGGTTGCATGGAGTGCTTACTTCGTAGGTGTTGCAGCGATCATCTGCTCAGGTATTATCTTAAAGAAAACAAAAATGTTCTCCGGTGAACCGGCTCCGTTCGTTATGGAACTTCCGGCATATCACTGGCCGACAGTTGGAAACGTATTAAGAAGTATGTGGGAGCGTGGCTGGTCTTTCATCAAGAAAGCCGGAACCATCATCTTACTTTCCACTATCATTCTCTGGTTCTTAATGAGCTTCGGATGGGTTGACGGTGGCTTTGGAATGCTCGAAGCAGAGCAGTTAAACGACAGTATCCTGGCTAAGATCGGTAGCGCGATTGCTTGGATGGACACAGGTAGGCGAAGGCTGGAAGATGGCAGTTGCCGCAGTCAGCGGTCTGATCGCAAAAGAAAACGTTGTAGCAACCTTTGGTCTTCTCTTTGGATTCGGCGAAGTCGCAGAAGACGGACAGGAAATCTGGGGAAGCCTTGCAACCGTTATGACACCGATCGCTTCTTACGGCTTTTTGGTATTCAACCTGTTATGCGCGCCTTGCTTTGCAGCGATGGGAGCTATCAAGCGTGAGATGAACAATACAAAGTGGTTCTGGTTCGCAATCGGATATCAGTGTATTCTGGCTTATGTGGCAGCAATGTGCATCTACCAGATCGGTACTCTGATCACAACCGGAGCATTTGGAATCGGAACAATCATTGCTTTCGTATGCGTGGCTGGATTCTTATATCTGTTATTCCGTCCGTATAAAGAAAGCGAAACATTAAATGTAAATGTAAAGAGCGTAGCAAGCGCAAAATAAGCACTGCACGCAATAAGGAGGTAGTGAGCTATGGGAACAGTGATTACAGGAGTTGTTTTTCTTGGAGTGATCGCTCTGGTGATCCGGAGCATGGTCCGCGATAAGAAGAATGGCAAATCTCTCCAGTGCGGCGGTGACTGTAAGAATTGTGGAGGACACTGCAGCTAAAAAGGAGGGGCGAAAATGTCGAAAAATCTTTCCGGAAAAAGCGAAAGAAAGGCGGATGCCAGAAGTTATCACAGAACACAGATGCAGAAGGAAATGATCATCCAGAAATTAAAAGAAGAGGGATGCCGTATTACAAAACAGCGGTTGATGCTTCTTGATATTATCCTGGAAGAGGATTGTTCCTGTTGCAAGGAAATTTACTACAAAGCATCAAAACTGGATGGGAAGATTGGTTCTGCCACGGTATACCGCATGGTAAATACGTTGGAAGAAATCGGCGCGATCAGCAGGAAAAATATGTATAAGATTTCCTGCGGGGAGGAGTGCCTCGAGGAAAATGCATGCTGCGTGGAACTCAGTGACCACACGACCTGCAATCTTTCCGCAAAAATGTGGAATGCCGTGATCCGTGCCGGAATGAAGGCATGCGGCTATATCGACAATCAGGAGGTCAGAAATGTAGTTGTGACTCCCTGCGAGTGCGGAAAGTAGCGAACCGAAAAAAATATGTTTATTACCGCGAAGCGGCATGGCCTTTGGGCTGTGCCGCTTTGTTTTTTTGCAATGATACTGAAAAAATGTGGTATAATAAAATTTACAGGACTATCAGATGAATCAGCATAAAAATGGGGAAAACGGAGGAAAATTATGGCAGGCAGTCACATTGCGATCCCTACGATCTTAAAGGTCGGGAAGGGAACATTAAAAAATCTTGGAAAATACATCAGATCGAACGGCATGGAGCATGCAGTCCTTTACTTTGGAAACGGGCTGATCGATATGTTCGGGCATGATGTCATGGATTCGTTAAAAGAGGAAGGCGTTACGGTCATGGAGTACCGAGAGCTGGATTCCACAAAAATCGAAGACATCATTGAACTGGCGTTTGCGATCGAACCGAAGGCGCAGGTCATCGTGGGCATCGGAGGCGGCAAGGTCATTGACGTAGCGAAATACGCGGCATATCTGCGCAAGCTGCCGTTCATCAGTGTACCGACATCCGCGTCAAGTGACGGATTTTCCAGTGCGAGCGCGTCACTGATCGTAAACGGAAGGAGAACATCCGTGCCGGCGAGACTGGCGTATGGGATCGTTGTGGATACGGATATCATAAAGAGCGCACCGGAGAAGTTTTTATATTCCGGAATCGGGGATCTGGTGTCAAAGATCACGGCGCTCTATGACTGGGTATATGAAGACCGCATGGGCTACACAACGCTCAATGACTTTGCGATGATGATCGCGAAAAAAGCCGTGAACAGTTTTGTGCGCACGCCGTTTACGGACATCCATGAGGATCTGTTTTTGCGCGAACTGGTGGATTCCCTCGCAATGAGCGGGATCGCAAATGAGATCGCGGGCAGCAGCGCACCGACGAGTGGCAGTGAGCATCTGATCTCGCACGCGTTGGATAAGACATTGGAACAGCCGATGTTACACGGCATTCAGGTCGGGGTCGCGACCTATCTGATGAGCCGGGTGCAGGATCACCGTTACAAGCGTGTCAATACGATTTTTACAGACACGGGATTCTGGGACTATGTTGCCACACTGGATATGAAGCGGGAGGACTTTGAGCGCGCGATCGATCTTGCACCATCCATCAAGCCGTTCCGCCATACTTATCTGCACGAGGAAAAATACCGCAGGCTGGCAAAAGAGATCCTATGGGAAGATGAGACGTTAAAAAGAGTGTTTAAACAGGAAAAATAAGGCGGTTTGTCGATACGTTCATTCTATGAGAAAAGCAGGTCATGATATGGCTTGCTTTTCTTTCATATATCCGATATCATAAAAAGGAAACAGCGCAAAAGACCCTTATTGAGAAAAGCAGATGAATAGTAAGCTTGCTTTTTGGAGAATTATTAGATATTATAAACAAGAGTTAGTGGTAACTAATAAGGAACTCTATCAATAGGAGGTACATGTATGAGTGTTGTTATTATAGGTGGACATGACCGCATGGTCAGTCAATATAAAAAAATCTGCAAGGAACATAGCTGTAAGGCAAAGGTATTTACCCAGATGCCGGGAAACTTCAGAAATCAGATCGGAAGCCCGGATCTTATTATTCTGTTTACAAATACCGTATCCCACAAGATGGTGAAATGTGCGGTGACAGAAGCAGAAAAATCAAATGCCGATGTGGTGAGATGCCACACCAGCAGCGGAAGTGCGCTCTGTGAGATCTTAGATGAAGCAACAGAAAGATTAGGCGCGTAATGAGACAGCATCGTGAAGCTTTGCTTTGCGATCATTTCATAAAAAAGAAAAAAGAAAGGATGCAGAAATGAAAGAATTTGAACAGTGGCAGGGATTTTCAGGAAGAAAATGGAAAGAAGGCGTAGATGTCAGAGACTTTATCCAGAACAACTATAAGCCTTATGACGGAGATGAGTCCTTCTTGGCAGGACCGACAGAGGCTACCGATAAATTATGGGGCAAGCTGCAGGAACTTCAGAAAGAAGAAAGAAAAAAAGGCGGCGTGCTGGATATGGAGACAGAAGTTGTCTCTTCCATTACAGCATATGGTCCGGCATACATCAGCGATGACATGAAGGATCTTGAGCAGGTTGTAGGTCTTCAGACTGACAAACCGTTAAAACGTGCATTCATGCCGTACGGCGGTATCAAGATGGCAGAGCAGTCCTGTACCATGTATGGATACAAACCAAGCGAGAAACTGCATGAGATCTTTACCAAATATCACAAGACACATAACGAAGCAGTATTCGATGTATATACACCGGAAATGAAACTGATGCGTCACAACAAGATCTTAACCGGACTTCCGGATACTTACGGAAGAGGAAGAATCGTAGGCGATTACCGCAGGGTTGCCCTTTATGGTATTGATTACCTGATCGAAGAAAAACAGAAAGACTTCGCAGGAACCGCAAGACGCGGCATGAGAAGCAAAGAATTCCGCCTTCGTGAGGAGATCGCAGATCAGATCCGCGCACTGCGTGGCATGAAGGAAATGGCAGCATCTTACGGATTTGACATTTCTGAGCCGGCAAAAGACGCCAAGGAAGCATTCCAGTGGCTGTACTTCGCTTATCTTGCAGCAATCAAGACACAGAACGGTGCCGCAATGAGTGTTGGCCGTGTATCTACATTCCTTGATATCTATATCGAAAGAGATATGGCAAAGGGAACTCTGACAGAGGAAGCTGCACAGGAACTGGTTGACCACATGACCATGAAGTTCCGTATGGTAAAATTCGCGAGAATCGAATCTTACAACCAGCTGTTCTCCGGTGACCCGGTTTGGGCTACACTTGATGTGGCAGGACTTGGTATGGACGGACGTTCCCAGGTAACAAAGACCGATTTCCGTTTCTTACATACCTTAGAGAACATGGGACCTTCTCCGGAACCGAACCTTACGGTATTATATTCTTCTCATCTGCCGGAAGCGTTCAAGAAATATGCTTCTCATATTTCCATCGCTACAAGCTCTATTCAGTATGAGAATGATGATGTTATGCGTCCGGTATGGGGCGATGATTATTCTGTATGCTGCTGTGTATCCGCAACAGAGACAGGAAAAGAGATCCAGTTCTTCGGCGCGAGAGCAAACCTTGCAAAGTGTCTGCTTTACGCGATCAACGGTGGTGTGGATGAAAAGAACAAAGTCCAGGTAGGACCGGCTTACCGCCCGATCACATCCGAATATCTGGATTATGATGAAGTAATGGAAAAATACGATGCAATGATGACATGGCTGGCTGAGACATACGTTGAGACCCTGAACATGATCCATTACATGCATGATAAATATTACTATGAAGCATCTCAGATGGCGCTCATTGATACCGATGTAAGACGTACTTTCGCAACCGGTATTGCGGGATTCTCTCATGTAGTTGATTCCTTAAGCGCGATCAAATACGCAAAAGTAAAAGTAATCCGTGACGAGAACGGACTGGCAGTTGACTATGAGACTACCGGAGACTTCCCGAAATACGGTAACGATGACGAACGTGCCGATGAGATCGCGGTATGGCTGTTACGCACATTCATGGACAAATTAAGAAGCTGCCATACTTACCGTGATTCTGAGCCGACAACTTCCATCCTTACCATTACATCCAACGTTGTATACGGTAAGGCAACCGGATCTCTTCCGGATGGAAGAAAAGCAGGAGAACCGTTATCTCCTGGAGCAAACCCGTCCTACGGCGCAGAGAACAACGGACTTCTTGCTTCCTTGAACTCTGTAGCAAAACTTCCTTACGAGGAAGCATTAGACGGTATCTCCAATACACAGACCATCAACCCGGGTGCGCTCGGACATGATGCGGATGAACGTGTACAGAACCTCGTTCAGGTACTGGATGGTTACTTCGATCAGGGTGCGCACCACTTAAATGTCAATGTATTCGGAAAAGAAAAACTCATTGACGCTATGGAGCATCCGGAAAAAGAAGAGTATGCAAACTTCACGATCCGTGTATCCGGTTACGCAGTTAAGTTCATTGACCTGACCAAAGAGCAGCAGATGGACGTTATCTCCAGAACCTGCCACGAGAGAATGTAAGCAGAAAAGTAAAAGAAAAAGAGGAACAACTATGACAGGCGAAAAGAATATAGGTTATGTCCATTCGCTTGAAAGCTTTGGTTCCGTAGATGGTCCGGGAGTCCGGTATGTGATATTTTTATCCGGCTGCGCGATGCGCTGTCAGTTCTGTCACAATCCGGACACCTGGGACAGGAATTCCGGCACGCCCTATGAGGCTGGGGCGCTGCTGGAAAAAGCCTGTAAGTACCGCTCTTACTGGGGAAGTAAGGGCGGTATTACTGTAAGCGGAGGTGAACCGCTCCTTCAGATCGATTTTCTGACGGAGCTTTTTCGCAGGGCAAAAGAAATGGGCATTCATACCACCTTGGATACCAGCGGGAATCCTTTTACGAGGGAGGAGCCGTTTTTCTCAAAATGGCAGGAACTGATGAAGTATACAGACCTGCTTCTTTTGGACATCAAGCATATCGATGAAGAGCAGCACCGGATCTTAACCGGACAGACCAACAAGAACATTCTTGACATGGCGACACTTCTGTCCGAGATGAACAAACCGGTCTGGATCCGTCATGTGCTTGTGCCGGAACGAAACGATAAAGATGAATATCTTAACCGGCTTGCGGATTTTATCCGCACCTTAAAAAATGTGGAGCGCGTAGAGGTGCTTCCTTATCATACCCTTGGGGTATTCAAGTGGGAACAGCTCGGGATCCCGTATCCATTGGAGGGGATCGATCCGCCAAGCGCGGAGCGCATCAAAAACGCAGAGACGATCTTACATGCGGCGGCAGGTCAGAAAACGGTATAAGGGCAAACGTGAAAAAGGAGGAATGATGTATGATCGAGACTACAGTAGGAATAGATGGCATGCAGTGCGGAATGTGTGAGACGCATGTAAATGACACGATCCGCGCGGCATTTCCGGTAAAGAAAGTGAGCGCTTCCCACAAGAAGGGTCAGGCAGTGATCCTTTCCGAGGAGGAGATCCCGGAGGAAGCGTTAAAAGAGGCCGTAAAGAAGATCGGCTATGAGGTGACATCCGTAAGCAGTGCGCCGTATCAGAAAAAAGGACTGTTTCACCGGTAAAAATTAACAGAATAACTGAAAAAAAGTATCAATTAGCTACTCCCATTTTTCCGGAAAAGGTAGTATGATAAAAACAGTTACAAAACACTAATAACTGTTAGAATAAACTACCAAGAAATGGAAAGGATGAGGAACATGGCCAGATATTATCGTTTTTCAAAACCCGTATCGGATGAAGAATCCGCGGAGATCTTAAAAGAAATGCGGGATTTAGAAGACATTAAGATGGCAGAGATCACAGAGGACCGCGCATACCTGGAAGTAGAGACCCTGGATGATATTTATAGCGGAGTCATGAGCGCAGCAGTAAATATTTGCAGCAGAATCGCACATGGGTGTGAGATATCCTTTGCGAAGTTTGGGATACAGTAGTTAGAGACGAAGGAAAGTCCCGGAACATTATGCTCCGGGGCTTTCTTTCGTTTATGAGAAGAAAAATCAGGAGGAAACAGGATGATGATCGACAAACGTCTGGTGGGAATGGTGCCGGACAGCAAAAAATACATTGCGGGGAATGTAGTGCTCATGTGGTGCTCCCTGGTGGCAAATATCGTTATGATGTCAGGGATCGCCTTACTGTTACAGAAACTTTTTTTTAAAACTGCGGACAGCCGGGACATCGTTCTCTTTGCCGGTCTTGTGGCAGCAGTCAATGTGGCGCGTTATTTTCTTACGACCGGGGCAAGCCGGATGAGTTATCTGTCCGTCCGCGCGGTAAAAAAGACGCTGCGCGAACAGATCTATCAGAAGCTTTTAAAACTGGGAATGTCCTACCGGGAAGAGTTAAAAACATCCGAGATCGTGCAGGTGGCGGTTGAGGGAGTTGAGCAGCTGGAAACCTATTTTGGCGCGTATCTGCCGCAGTTTTTCTATGCGATGGCAGCACCGCTCACGCTTTTTATCGTGCTGCTGTCGGTGAGTGTTCCGGCGGCGGTGCTTCTGTTTGTCTGCGTGCCGCTCATCCCGGTTGCGATCGCGCTCGTCCAGACCTGGGCAAAGAAACTGCTGTCCAGATACTGGGATCAGTATACGGCGCTCGGAGATACGTTTTTGGAAAATCTGCAGGGGCTCACCACGTTAAAGGTCTATCAGACGGACGGAATACGCCACGCAAAAATGAACGAGGAATCCGAAAAATTCCGGAAGATCACGATGAAGGTGCTTACTATGCAGTTGAATTCGATCACGATCATGGACATCGTCGCATACGGCGGAGCCGCGCTTGGTATTGTTGTGGCGCTGTTACAGTACCGTGGCGGGCATACCGGGTTTGGGGGATGTCTGCTCATCATCCTTCTGTCTGCGGATTTCTTTCTCCCGATGCGGCAGCTTGGCAGCTTCTTCCACATTGCGATGAACGGGATGGCGGCGAGCGGAAAGATGTTCCGGCTTCTGGAATTAAAAGAGGAACCGCAGGAGAAAAAACAGGAGATCCCGGATACAGAGGCGCTGATCCGGCTGGACGAGGTCTGCTTTTCCTATGAGCCTGGACGGGAGATCCTGCATGATATTTCCATGGAATTAAAACCGGGCAGCTTTACGGCAATCGTGGGAGAAAGCGGCAGTGGAAAGTCCACGCTTGCGTCCGTTTTGACCGGACAGAACAAAAGAAGGAAAGGAACGCTTACGATCGGCGGCGTGGATTTTGATGACATTTCAGAGGAAAGCAGGATGCGGCATATCACCTACGTCAGCCACAACAGTTATCTGTTTGGCGGGACGGTGCGTGACAATCTCCTTATGGCAAAGCCGGATGCATCGGAGGAAGAACTCTGGCGGGTTTTGGAGCAGACAAAGCTCTCGGATTTCTTAAAAAGCGAGCAGGGACTGGATACCGTGCTTACCGCGCAGGCATCCAATCTCTCGGGTGGACAGCGGCAGAGACTTGCGCTTGCGCGGGCACTTTTGCATGACAGCCCGGTCTATCTGTTCGACGAGGCGACTTCCAACATCGATGTCGAGAGCGAGAATGACATTATGGAACAGATCATTGCGCTGGCACAAAAAAAGACCGTGATCGTGATCTCACACCGGCTTGCGAATACGGTAACCGCAGACCGGATCTATGTGCTTGCGGACGGAAAACTGGCAGAGCGGGGCACACACGAAAAGCTGCTGGAAAAGCGTGGCGTGTACGCGTCACTCTGGAATACACAGCAGGCATTGGAACATATAGAAAAGGAGGAGACGGCATGAAAAAGAGAAGTAATATTACCGTAATGGCAAAACTGATCGGGCTGGTAAGACCGCTCACAGGATATATGATCCTTGCCATTTTCCTTGGACTGCTCGGACATCTCTGCGCGTCTTTGCTTACCGTTTTTGGCGGCTATGCGCTGCTTGGCATCGCAGGTGTTTACAAAGTTCCGACCGGTTTTGTTTTTACCCTGCTTCTGGTGTGTGCATTTGCGCGTGGATTTTTGCGCTACGGGGAACAGTCCTGTAATCATTTCATTGCGTTTAAACTGCTTGCGCTTTTGCGCAACCGTGTATTTTTTGCGCTGCGGAAGCTTAGTCCGGCGAAACTCGAAGGGCGTGACCGGGGCGACCTGATCGCGGTCATCACATCGGATATCGAACTTCTGGAAGTGTTTTACGCCCACACGATCTCTCCGGCAGTGATCGCGTTTCTCTTTACCGTGACCGCGTGTGTGTTTATCGGAAGCTTTCATCCACTGCTTGGGGTGGTCGCGCTTGTGGCGTATCTTACCGTCGGGCTTCTTGTGCCGTTTCTCTTATCAAAAGCAAACGGGGATAACGGTCTGCGCTTCCGGGAACGGTCCGGCGCGTTAAGCGGCTTTGTCTTAGACAGTCTGCGCGGACTTTCGGAGACGATCCAGTACGGACAGGGAGCGGAGCGCCTGCGCCGGATGAACGAACAGACAGACGCGCTCGCGGAGGATGAAGCGCGCATGAAACGTCTGGCGGGGCGCGGTACGGCAGTGACCGGTGCCGTGATCTTAACAGCGGATCTTGTCATGCTCGTCTGCGCGTCCTTCCTGTATCAGGGCGGGGCAGTCGGATTTGACGGAGTGCTCATCCCGACGTTTGCGCTTATGAGTTCCTTTGGGCCGGTGGTCGCGCTGGCAAATCTCGGTAGCACATTGCAGAATACTTTTGCGGCGGGAAACCGTGTGCTTGATATTCTGGAAGAAAAACCACAGGTCGAAGAGGTAACCGGAAAAGAACAGGTCACATTCCGGGATGCCGGGGCAGAACAGGTGACGTTTTCCTATGGATCGGAAACGATCCTTTCGGATGTCTCCTGCAAAATACCTGCGAATACCGTGACCGGTATCATCGGAAAAAGCGGAAGCGGAAAATCCACACTGTTAAAGCTGTTTTTGCGTTTCTTTGAAGTAAAACAGGGAGAGATTAAAATTTCCGGTGTGCCGGTGGCAGACATAAACACTTCGGACCTCCGTGCGATGGAGAGCTATATGACGCAGGAGACCAGTCTGTTTCACGACAGCATTGCGAATAATCTGAAGGTGGCAAAGCCGGACGCGACCGAAGAAGAACTGACCGCGGCGTGTAAAAAAGCGTCCATCCATGATTTTATCATGAGCCTGCCAGAGGGATATGACACCGAAGTCGGGGAACTTGGGGATACGTTATCCGGTGGGGAAAGACAAAGGATCGGACTTGCAAGGGCTTTTTTACATGACGCACCATTTATCCTGCTGGATGAGCCGACCAGCAATCTGGACAGCTTAAATGAGGCAGTGATCTTACAGTCGCTCGCAAAAGAGCGCGGCAAAAAGACAATGGTATTAGTGTCACACCGGCCGTCCACCATGAGGATCGCCGACCAGGTCTATTCGGTAGAAAACGGGAGGATGAGCTGATGCGCGACAAGGAGAGCAAGCGTGAGCGCGAAAAGAAGATGGTTTCTGAAATGATCGCGCTTTACTGCAAAAAGAAACATCACACGAAGATCACACGAAAAAAAGACGGATCGCACAAAGAGGAGCTCTGCCCGGAATGTCTGGCACTGTCAGAGTATGCGTGTGCGCGCAGTGACAAATGTCCGTTTATGGAGACCAAGACCTTCTGCTCGAACTGCAGGGTACACTGTTATAAACCGGAAATGCGGGAAAAGATCCGTGAAGTCATGCGCTTTAGCGGGCCGAGGATGCTTTTTTATCATCCCGTTATGGCACTGCGCCATGTGATCGAAAGCAGAAAAGATGATAAAAAATAGCTATTACCGTCGCTTGATTTTTTTTAGAGGTTTTGATACTCTAATCTAAGTTAGCAAAGGCTAACAAAAGAGCGTAAATCATATGACAGACTCCGGGAGAGTAACTGCTGAATACTTTCCTTTCCGCCGGGAATTGGAGCTTCCCGGCGGGAGGATTTCTGTCAATAACGGAAGGAGTATTTTAGAATGAATTATCTTGAAATCGAGAAAGTAATCGGACGCGAAATTTTAGACTCCAGAGGAAACCCAACCGTAGAGGCTGAGGTAACACTGGTCGATGGAACGATCGGCAGAGGAATGGCACCGAGTGGAGCTTCTACCGGAGAATTCGAAGCATTGGAACTGCGTGACGGTGACAAGGCAAGATATCTTGGCAAGGGCGTGGAGAAGGCTGTAAATAATATCAACACGATCATTAACGATACACTCTGCGGCATGGACGCATCTGACATCTATGCAGTAGATGCTGCTATGTTTAAAGCAGACGGAACCAAGGACAAATCCAAACTCGGAGCAAACGCGATCCTTGCAGTTTCCATTGCATGTGCAAGAGCGGCAGCAGAATCACTTGACATTCCGCTTTACCGTTTCTTCGGCGGAATCTCCGGAAACAGACTTCCGGTACCGATGATGAACATCGTAAACGGAGGATGCCATGCGCTTTCATCCGGACTTGACGTACAGGAATTCATGATCATGCCGGTTGGTGCACCTTCTTTCAAAGAATGCTTAAGATGGTGTGCGGAAGTATTCCACGCACTGGCAGCGATCTTAAAAGACAGAGGACTTGCAACATCCGTTGGTGATGAAGGTGGTTTCGCACCGGCACTGAAATCAGATGAAGAAGCGATCGAGACGATCCTCGAGGCAGTAAAGAAAGCCGGTTATGAACCTGGCAAAGATTTCAAGATCGCGATGGATGCGGCTTCTTCCGAGTGGAAGACCGGAAAAGTCGGTGAATACAAGCTGCCGAAGGCAGGTACGGTATTTACATCTGATGAACTGATCGCACACTGGAAAGGTCTGGTAGAAAAATATCCGATCATCTCCATTGAAGACGCACTGGACGAGGAAGACTGGGAAGGCTGGAAGAAGCTTACCGCAGAGCTTGGCGATAAGGTTCAGTTAGTCGGCGATGACTTGTTCGTTACCAATACCGAGCGTCTTGCAAAGGGTATTTCCCTTGGCTGCGGAAATTCCATCCTGATCAAGTTAAATCAGATCGGTTCCGTATCTGAGACACTGGAAGCAATCAAGATGGCACACAAGGCAGGCTACACAGCGATCGCTTCCCACCGTTCCGGCGAGACAGAGGATACTACGATCGCAGATCTT
This sequence comes from Roseburia yibonii, assembly GCF_014297335.1. Lineage (NCBI taxonomy): Bacteria > Bacillati > Bacillota > Clostridia > Lachnospirales > Lachnospiraceae > Roseburia > Roseburia yibonii. The sequence continues at coordinate 281,195 of NZ_JACOQH010000001.1, read as the reverse complement.
GCGGTAGCGTTAAATACCTGCCAGATCAAGACAGGCGCACCGAGCAGAACCGAGCGTGTCGCAAAATACAACCAGCTTTTACGCATCGAAGAAGAGCTTGGCGCAGCGGCAGTATATCCGGGCATGGGCGCATTCAACGTAAACAACTAATTTATTTATGGGATGATGAAAAAGATTTGATGGGTAACAGATAAAAAAGAAGCAGTAGGAAAGCAGATTTGCTTTCTTACTGCTTCTTTGATAAAAACAAAGATCAGTCAAAAACCGCTTTGATACTGTCGTAATGTAAAAAGATGCCCTGTTTTGCGTAGTCACTGATCTCAGAGAGCGTGGCGAAAGAAAAACCGGAGGTTTCGGCCTCCTGCAGTTTTACATCAGAGGTATCGATGTCCATGGTAAATTTGTAGACATCCACAAAATAGTTGTTTTTTTCTTCCGGGTTGACCCGCTTGTAGGAAAACGCGTAGCCGCCGTCCGCACCGGTCACATCAATGCCGGTCTCCTCGAGGATCTCACGCTTTACGGCATCCGCGGAGCTTTCACCGGCAACGACACCGCCGCCCGGGACTTCCCACCAGCCGGCTGCCCATTCCTTATCGAGCTTGCGGCGGGTGATCAGATAGGTGCCGTCCGGGCGCTTTATCACACCGAGCACGGTCAGGTGAAATTCATCCGGCTTCATATTCCAGTCGTTGCGTTTCATCGTGCGGCCGGTCTTTTCTTTGTTTTCATTATAAATATCCCATAATTCCATTTTTCTTTTTCCTTTGCTGTAAATGATTGCGAAACACTATAAATAATTTTAACAGTATTTTTAGGAATTGACAACGGTTGTATTTTTGCTATAATATATATAAACATATGAACAATTATTCATATATAAAAACATATAGAAGGGAGAGCTAATTATGTTTTTGGAGATTCATGAATTAAAAAAAGGTTACGGAAGCGGTGAGAACCGCACGGAGGTACTGCAGGGCATTGATTTTACGGTGAACAAAGGTGAGATCTGTGTGCTGCTCGGGCCTTCCGGTTCGGGAAAATCCACGCTGCTTAATATTATAGGAGGGATCGATACGGCGGACAGCGGCTATGTATCGGTCAATGGAGAAAAGACCAGAGATATGAGCGAAAAGACACTGACACGTTATCGCAGAAAACATCTGGGCTATGTATTTCAGATGTACAATCTGATCCCGAATCTGAATGTGAAGGAGAATATCGAGGTCGGCGCTTATTTAAGTGACAGTCCGCTTGACATTGACGACCTGCTCCACACCCTGGGGCTGTATGAGCACAGACACAAGCTGCCGAACCAGCTTTCCGGCGGACAGCAGCAGCGTACCTCGATCGGGCGTGCGATCGTCAAAAATCCGGATATCCTGCTCTGCGATGAGCCGACCGGAGCGCTTGACTACCACACGTCAAAGGAAATCTTAAAACTGATCGGGGATGTCAATCAAAAATACGGAAATACGGTCATCATGGTAACGCACAATGACGCGATCAAAAATATGGCAGACCGCGTAGTCAAACTGCGTGATGGCGCGATACGGAAAAATTACTGCAACGAGACAAAGATCGCGGCAGAAGATCTGGAATGGTAAAGGGGGAGAACGTATGAAAAATCCATTACGCAAACGCCTGCCCAGGGAACTGGTCGGTGATCTTTCAAAATATCTGGTCGTATTTTTATTTATGACGCTCACGATCGGCATGATCTCCGGATTCCTTGTGGCGGACGACAGCATGTTACAGGCGTACGATGAGAGTTTTGAAAAATACAACATTGAAGACGGAAACTTTACGCTTGCGGCAGAAGCGGATGATGCCCTGATCGATGAGATCGAAAAATCAGATGTCACGGTCTGCGAGCATTTTTATCTGGAACAGAAGACGGAAAAAGGGGTAGACAGTACCCTGCGCATTTTTAAAGAGAGAGATAAGGTAGATCTGGTGTGCCTGATGGACGGGGAAATGCCGGCATCCGAAGATGAGATTGCGCTTGACCGCATGTATGCCAAAAACAATGATCTCGCGATCGGGGATGCGGTCACCATAGGCGGCACGGAGTATACGATCTCCGGGCTGGTGGCACTTTCGGATTACAGCGCGCTTTTTTCAAACAACGGGGATATGATGTTTGACGCGGTGAAATTCGGTGTCGCGATCGTGACGGAGGACGGATTTGACAGTTTTGATTCGGATACGATCCGCTACAATTACGCATGGAAATATGACAAAGCACCGAAAAATGATACAAAGGCGAAAGATATGGGTACCGATCTGATGGAAGATGTGGCGACAGCCGCCGCGATGGATGGAAATGCCCTGACCGGATTCCTGCCGGCGTACACCAATTCCGCCATTCATTTTACCGGCGATGATATTGGCGGCGACCGCTCGATGATCCTCACGCTGCTCTACATTGTGATCGTGATCATGGCATTTGTTTTCGGCGTGACGACGAACAATACGATCGTAAAAGAAGCGGGCGTGATCGGAACGCTCCGTGCGTCCGGTTATACGAAAGGCGAACTGTTAAGACATTATATCAGCCTTCCGATCCTTGTGACTTTTATCGCCGCGATCATCGGAAATATACTCGGATACAGTGTGTTTAAGGATGTGTTTGCGGGGGTATATTATAACAGCTACAGTCTGCCGACCTATGTAACCAGATGGAATGCGCAGGCGTTTGTGCTGACAACGGTTGTGCCGCTTATTATCATGCTCTTAGTAAACGTTGCGCTGATCGCCCACAAACTGCAGTTATCCCCGCTTAACTTCCTGCGGCGTGATTTAAGAAAGACAAGGCGGAAAAAAGCAGTGCGCCTGCCGCACTTTAAATTTTTCAACCGTTTCCGCCTGCGGATCATTTTCCAGAACAGCGCGAGCTATGTGACACTTGCGGTCGGGATCTTATTTGCCAATATCCTTTTAATGTTCGGCCTTATGATGGTTCCGCTTTTGAATCATTATCAGGATGAAGTTTTAGACCATATGATCGCGGATTACCAGTACATCTTAAAAACTCCGGCGGAGACGGGAAATGACGCGGCGGAGACCTACTGTGTATCCACATTAAAAACGGTATTTGAAGATAAAGAGAGCGACGAAGTGACGGCATACGGAATTGAACCGGACAGTGCGTATGTGGATGCCAAACTGCCGGAAGATGGCGTGTTTATCTCTGACAGCTATGCGGATAAGTACCGCATAAAAGAAGGGGATACGATCCGTTTAAAAGAGGCATATGGAAATAAAAAGTTCGAGTTTGAGGTAAAAGGGATCTATACTTACCCGGCGGGGATCTGTATCTTTATGGATATCGATGAATACCGGGATGTGTTTGAAAAGGACGCGGACTATTTTAACGGATATTTTTCGGATGAAAAGTTAACGGATATCCCGAAGGAAAATATCGTATCGACCGTGACGGAGGATGATCTGACCAAGATCTCAAGACAGCTTGATGTTTCCATGGGAGATATGTTCCAGGTGATCAACGTATTTGCCATAGTGATGTTTGCCCTGCTTGTATATCTTCTGACCAAACTGATCATTGAGAAGAATACGATATCGATCTCTATGGTAAAAATACTGGGGTATGACAACCGGGAGATCGGAAAACTGTATCTTACGGCGACGACCTGGGTCGTGGTGTGCAGTATCGCTGTGAGCATCCCACTGTCGTATCTATTGATCGAACTTATTTACCGCAGTATGATGGCGGACTTCCACGGCTGGCTTATGATGTATGTCGCGCCGAAGGTATACGGAGAGATGTTCGTACTCGGACTGATCGTTTACTTTGTCGTGGCGTTCTTCCAGATGGCGCGCATCCGCAAAATCCCGATGGATGAGGCTTTGAAAAATGTAGAATAAAAAATGGTGAAAACCTATTGACAATGCCGGTGGCGGTGCTATAATAAACTCAAACATATGAATAAATGTTCATATGTTTGAGACAAAAATAAAAAGAGAAAAGTGAGGAATCATACCATGAAAAAAACTTATAAGATCGATGTAGACTGTGCAAACTGTGCAAACAAAATGGAAGAAGCAGCAAAGAACACCGCAGGTGTAAAGGATGCTACCGTAAACTTCATGACCTTAAAAATGAACGTAGAGTTTGAAGAGGGAAAAGATCCGAAAGAAGTAATGCAGGATGTTTTAAAGAACTGCAAAAAAGTAGAAGACGATTGCGAGATCTTTTTCTAAAAAACAGGCTGCGCGATGCAGCAGTTAAGGAAAAAGAGGAGGGAACGCTATGAATAAGAAACAGAAAAAAGTTCTTATCCGGATTCTTGTGGCAGCGGTGCTGATGATCGTGTTTTCACAGCTCCCGGTGGAAGGATATGTAAGATTTCTGCTGTTTATGATCCCATATCTGGTTATCGGATATGACATTTTGAAAAAGGCGTTTAAGGGAATTTTAAACAGACAGGTCTTTGATGAGAACTTCCTGATGGCAGTTGCAACGGTCGGTGCCATTGTACTTGGAAATTATACCGAGGGCGTTGCGGTTATGCTGTTTTACCAGATCGGGGAACTGTTCCAGAGCTATGCGGTCGGAAAGAGCCGCAGGAACATCAGTGAGCTGATGGACATCCGCCCGGATTACGCAAACATCGAGCGGGATGGAAAACTGGAAAAGGTAGACCCGGATGAAGTTGAGATCGGTTCGGTCATCGTGGTACAGCCGGGTGAAAAGATCCCGATCGACGGTGTGGTCACCGAGGGAAAGACAACGTTAAATACCAGTGCGCTGACGGGCGAGAGTCTTCCGCGTGAGGTTGCGCCGGGAGATGAAGTCATCAGCGGATGCATCAATATGACGGGTGTGTTAAAGATCCGGACCACAAAAGAATTTGGGGAATCTACGGTATCAAAGATCCTGGATCTGGTGGAAAATTCCAGCTCCAAGAAATCAAGATCCGAGCATTTTATCTCCAAGTTCGCAAGATACTATACACCGGCAGTATGTTACGGAGCGCTTGCGCTGGCTGTCCTGCCGCCGCTTGTCCGGATGCTTGCCATGGGGCTTGCACCGGAGTGGGGCAACTGGATCTACCGTGCGCTTACCTTCCTGGTTATCAGCTGCCCGTGCGCGCTGGTCATCAGTATTCCGCTCAGCTTCTTTGCCGGGATCGGCGGAGCGAGCAGAGAGGGTATTTTAGTCAAAGGTTCCAACTACTTAGAGACACTTGCCCAGACCAGATATGTGGTTTTCGATAAGACCGGTACCATGACACAGGGTGTGTTTGAGGTAAGCGGGGTACATCATAATGAGATGGAAGAAGCCAGACTTTTGGAGTATGCGGCATTAGCAGAGAGCGCTTCCTCCCATCCGATCAGCAAGAGCCTGCAGAAAGCGTACGGCAAGGCGATCGACCGCAGCCGCGTGACCGATATTGAAGAGATCAGCGGAAACGGTGTGACTGCAAAGATCGATGGGATCCCGGTTGCTGCCGGAAACGCAAAACTGATGGAGCGTCTTGGAATTCCATATAAGGAATGCCATCATGTCGGAACCGTTGTTCACATGGCAGTGAATGGCGCATATGCGGGACATATCCTGATTTCCGATCTCTTAAAACCGAATGCGAAAGAAGCGATCACGAGCTTAAAGCATGCAGGGATCGAAAAGACAGTCATGCTGACCGGTGACTCAAAGAAAGTTGCGGATCAGGTGGCAAAGGAACTTGGCATCGGAGAGGTTTACAGTGAACTGCTTCCGGCTGACAAGGTATCCAAAGTCGAAGAACTCTTAAAAGAGAAGAACGCAAAGGCAAAACTTGTCTTTGTCGGAGATGGTATCAATGACGCGCCGGTACTTTCCAGAGCGGATATCGGAATCGCAATGGGAGCGCTCGGTTCCGACGCGGCGATCGAAGCGGCAGATGTTGTCCTGATGGATGATGATCCGTTAAAAATCTCAAAAGCGATCCGTATCGCAAGAAAATGTATGCGTATTGTTTACGAAAATATTTACTTCGCGATCGGTATCAAGGTCTTGTGCCTGATCCTCGGAGCACTCGGTATCGCCAATATGTGGCTTGCAATCTTCGCGGACGTAGGAGTTATGGTGCTCGCGGTATTAAACGCAATCCGGGTATTATTTGTAAAAAAGCTGTAAGTGTGTTAGACTGAAAAGCGGCGAATGAAAGATCCTGTGCCGGACCGGTACAGGATCTGATTTTTCATAAGAAAGAAAAAGCGGGTGATAAAATGGCAGAAAAAGAAGTAGAGTGTTGTGATGCGGTGGAAGTGCATGAAAATCTGCTTAAAATTGTAAATGAGACGATGCCGGAGGAGACAGAGTTATACGATCTCGCAGAGCTTTTTAAAGTATTTGGAGATTCTACACGGATCCGGATCTTATTTGTTTTGTTTGAAGCGGAGGTGTGCGTGTGTGATCTGGCGCAGGTGCTGCAGATGACGCAGTCGGCCATCTCACATCAGCTTAAGATCTTAAAACAGAACAAGCTGGTGAAGAGCCGCAGGGAGGGAAAATCCATTTTCTATTCTCTCGCGGATGATCATGTGCGGACGATCATAGCCCAGGGCTGCGATCACATCGAGGAAAATTAATGTAAAAAGGAAAAGCCTTTTTCAAAGAGCAGTTCATTTACGTCGGCAATGGAGTAATTCCGCTGCAGGGCAAAAATAATGAGGCTGTCGGAGCAGCCGTCAACGGGATCATGACGCAGAGTGTTTTCTCCTGCGATGTGGCTGCGGGAAAAACCGCAAATGATGGGATCACATTGCTCAGCAGTGATTTAGATCAGGCAGGGATCAGGCAGATCCAGAATGTGGAATTTACGTTCCATGTATTTGATACGGATACTTATGATACAATTTTTGACACCGATCCGTTAAGTGTTTCTTTTGAATAAGACCGCGTGTGGCTTACCATAGGTCTGTCAGTGCAAGAGCAGTATGTGTGCAGAAAAAAATTCTGCGCGCATACTGTTTTTTTTCGCAAAAGTATAGTACAATAACACAGGATGGAGTTAGATGCAACTAACAGAGAGGAGGATGGATTATGACAACTGATATATTAAGCGGGATCCTGATCCCGTTTGCGGGAACATCACTTGGTGCGGCATGCGTGTTTGTTATGAGAAGAAACAGCATGAACCGCATTGTACAGAAGGCACTCACCGGTTTCGCGGCGGGAGTCATGGTAGCAGCATCCATCTGGAGTCTTTTGATACCGGCGATGAATCAGTCGGCAGAGCTTGGGAAACTTGCGTTTCTCCCTGCGGCAGTCGGATTCTGGCTTGGTATTTTATTTTTACTTTTTCTGGATCATATCATACCGCATCTGCACATGGGAGCAGAGACCGCGGAAGGGCTGCATACACAGCTGAAGCGGACGACTATGCTGGTGCTCGCGGTGACGCTTCACAACATTCCGGAAGGAATGGCAGTTGGTGTGGTATACGCCGGGTATCGCATGGGGAATGGTGATATCACGGCGATGGGAGCGTTCGCGCTCGCGCTTGGAATCGCGATCCAGAATCTTCCGGAGGGAGCGATCATATCGATGCCGCTCCGGTCAGAAGGGATGAGCAAGGGGAAGGCGTTCATCTGTGGTGTACTTTCCGGTATCGTGGAACCGATCGGCGCGCTCCTTACCGTGGCGGCGGCAGGTTTTATCGTTCCGGTACTGCCGTATTTGTTAAGCTTCGCGGCGGGAGCCATGATCTATGTGGTGGTGGAAGAACTGATCCCGGAGATGTCCGAAGGGGCGCACTCCAATGTGGGAACACTTCTTTTCGCGGCAGGATTCACGGTCATGATGATGCTCGATGTGGCATTGGGGTAGGAAATATGGAGGCAGACAGAAAATGAAAGACAATTTTTATTACGGAGATATTGATTACCACGAGATCATCGAGTGCCTGGTCAGCGCGCTGGATGCGAAAAGCCCTTATACCGCAGGACACTCCAAGCGGGTGAGCGATATGGCGCTTGCGGTGTGCAGACGGATCAGGCACGATCTCAAATATTGCTACAAAGAGATTGAAAAAACCTCGGAACGATGTATGATCCTGTTATAGGAAAATATATATTAAAGAACTGGGAACTGATAAAAATTATCATTAGTGAAAAAAGTCTTGAAAATGTAAACCAGGCGAACTAATATATGATAAAAACTGTAGAGAAAAGTTACGGAGGTAAAAGAAATGTTAAAGTGTTTTGAAAAGATTAATTGGGCGAAGACAGGTATTTTTGCAGCAGGAGTTCTGTTTGGTACCGCAGGTATCAAAGCACTTTCCAGTGATGACGCGAAGAAGGTTTATACCGGATGCACCGCAGCATTTTTAAGAGCAAAGGACTGCGTGATGAAGACAGCAGCTACCGTTCAGGAGAATGCGGGAGATATCTACGCAGAAGCAAAACAGCAGAATGAAGAACGTGCAGCAGCCGCAGAAGCAGAAGCAGTTGAGGACGTGGAAGAAGAAGCAGAAGCGGACACAACAGAAGAATAAGATAAGTGACTGATCTGAAAAAATAAAGAACGCCTGCAGGATCCTGCAGGTGTTTTTCTAAGGAGTGAATCAATTTGAAATTTCAAATCAAGCATGAGATCAAGGGACGTATGCGTGTACATATGGCGCAGAAGCGAATGACCTTTGCGCAGGCAGACACGCTGTTATATTATCTGCACAGTTTCAAATATGTGACATCCGTGCAGGTAAGGGAACGCACCGGCGACGCGATCATCTGCTATGTCGGTGACAGAGAAGCGATCATAGACCGGCTCAGAAAATTCCACTATGAAGATGTGGAGATGCCGGAAGGTCTGATCGAAAATTCAGGAAGAAAAGTAAACCAGGAGTATCAGGACAAGCTGGTCTATAAGGTACTTTTCCATTACGCGAGAAAATTCCTTCTGCCATATCCGCTCCGGGTATGCTATACAGGACTTACATCCATAAAATATATCAAAGAAGGATTACAGACACTTGCGGCGCAAAAGATCGAGGTACCGGTCTTAGACGCGACAGCGATCAGCATCTCCATGCTGCGCGGAGATTTTAATACCGCGGGATCCGTAATGTTCTTACTTGGCATCGGAGAACTGCTTGGCGAGTGGACACACAAAAAGTCGGTAGACGACCTGGCAAGAACCATGTCCTTAAATGTAAGTAAAGTCTGGTTAAAGACCGAAGATCAGGAGATCCTGGTTCCGGTATCCGACATCAAAGAAGGAGACCAGGTCATTGTACATATGGGAAATGTCATTCCGTTTGACGGCCTCGTAACAGACGGTGAGGCAATGATCAATCAGGCATCCCTGACCGGAGAATCCGTTCCGGTGCGGAAGACCGTAGAGAGTTCCGTATATGCGGGAACCGTTGTAGAGGAAGGAGAAGTGACGGTCAGAGTAAAAGAAGTCGGTGGTTCCAGCCGCTTCGAGAAGATCGTTACCATGATCGAAGAATCCGAAAAATTAAAATCCGCATCTGAAGGCAGAGCGGAGCATCTTGCAGACCGTCTTGTGCCGTACACGCTTGCGGGTACCGGTCTCGTATATCTGTTTACCAGAAATGTGACCAAGGCGCTTTCGGTTCTGATGGTTGACTTCTCCTGTGCGTTAAAACTTGCGATGCCGATCTCGGTACTTTCCGCGATCCGTGAAGCAAGCCTTTACAATATTACGGTAAAAGGCGGAAAATATCTGGAAGCGATCGCGGAAGCGGATACCATTGTCTTTGACAAGACAGGTACGCTCACAAAGGCTGAGCCGACCGTTGCGAAGGTGGTATCTTTCAACGGACAGTCCACGGATGAACTGCTCCGTATCGCGGCGTGTCTGGAAGAGCATTTCCCGCACTCCATGGCAAAAGCGGTTGTGGACGCGGCGGAACAGAGAAATCTTGCGCATGAAGAGATGCATACAAAGGTAGAATATATTGTTGCGCATGGAATTTCCACTTCAATCAACGGAAAACGCGCAATTATCGGAAGCCATCACTTTGTCTTTGAAGATGAAAACTGCCGGATTCCGGAGGGAATGCAGCAGCAGTTTGACGAGCTTCCAAAAGAATACTCCCATCTGTATCTTGCGATCGAAGGGGAACTTGCGGCAGTCATCTGTGTCGAAGATCCGCTCAGAGAAGAGGCAGAGGCAGTGGTCAATTCCTTAAAGAAAGCCGGAATTTCCAAAGTAGTTATGATGACCGGAGACAGTGAGCGTACCGCGCGCGCGATCGCGAAGCGGGTAGGCGTGGATGAGTATTATTCCGAAGTCCTTCCGGAGGATAAAGTCGGCTATGTCGAAAAGGAAAAAGAAAAGGGAAGAAAAGTCATTATGATCGGTGACGGAATCAACGATTCTCCGGCACTTTCTGCGGCAAACGTAGGAATCGCCATCCGTGATGGCGCGGAGATCGCAAAAGAGATCGCAGACATTACCATTGGCGCGGACAATCTGTATCAGATCGTGACGTTAAAGCTTCTCAGTGACAGCCTTATGAAACGGATCCATAAGAATTACCGTACGATCGTGGGATTCAATACGGGTCTTATCGTGCTTGGCGTGGGCGGTATTTTACAGCCGGCGACTTCAGCGCTGCTTCATAATGCATCAACACTTCTGATCGGCTTAAAGAGCATGCAGAATTTGCTGACAGACTAATTGAAAACAGGACAGGCTTATTGCGAAAGTGCTTGTGTTACGCTATAATTTAGGTAACAGAGACAAAGTGCAATAGGCCTGTTTTTTTATGGCACGAGGTAAAAGTTATGAAAAAGGAAAAGAGAAAAAAAGAGATCTTCGGAGCTGTGGCGGCAGGTATGTGCCTTGCGGCATGTCTGACCGGATGCGCTGTGACAAAGCAGGAAGATGATAATCATGGGGAAAGCAAAAAAAGCGGGGAGACGCAGAACCTTTCCGTGCAGTATCAAAAGGAGAAGACCGTAGCAAAGGGCGAGGTCTCAGACGCGTTTCGCGCGGCATATGCGGATTTTTCCGTAAACCTGTTAAGAGAGAGCCGGGCAATGGCAGACGCGGAGGGAAAGAATACGATGGTGTCACCGCTTTCCGTCATGACGGCGCTTGAGATGAGCAGATACGGCGCAGACGGCAATACCGGAAAGCAGATGGAACAGGTCTTATATGGCGGAATGTCCGGCGAGGAGGGGCGCACGGATCTGATGCGCTTTACCGACGGACTTCCGGATGAGAAGGACGCGTCTTACATCGGAGCAAATTCGATCTGGTTTCGCGAAGCAGCGGACAGAACGCCAAAACAGGTTTTTTTAGAGAGCAACGGAGCGGATCTTGACGCGGATATTATTGAGACTTCTTTTGGAAACGATACGGTAGATGCCATCAATCAGTGGGTAGAAAAAAAGACCGATGGAAATGTGAAAAAAATACTTGATGAGATACCGGAAGGCGCTGATATGTATCTGATCAATGCTTCGTCTTTTGATGCGGAATGGGAAAACGAATATGAGGAAAGCGATATCTTAAAAGACCAGGAATTTACCTGCGCGGACGGAACCAAAAAGAACGTCGATCTGATGGAAGCGACAGAGAGGGAGTACCTGTGCGGGGAAAAGGAAACCGGATTCCGGAAAGCATACAAAGAAGGCTATTCCTTTGTGGCGCTCCTGCCAAATGAGGGAATTGAAATCAATGATTATGTAAATCAACTGGACGGAGCAACGTTCCTGAAACTGATGGAGGAAGCACAGGAAGAAACCGTCTATACGATGCTTCCGGCGTTCGAGAGTGATACCGGATTCGAGCTTTCCGACACATTAAAGGCACTTGGCATGCCGCTCGCGTTTGACAAAGATCAGGCGGAATTTCCGGGGATCTTTGAGGAGTCGGACGTTCCGGTATGGATCGGCAGAGTGCTGCATAAAACGCATATCTGTGTGGACGCGCGCGGAACCAAAGCAGGGGCGGCGACCGTGGTAGAGATCATGACAGAATCCGCGGCACCACAGGATCCGGACGAAGAACCGAAGGAAGTGTATCTGGATCGCCCGTTTGTCTATGCGATCGTGGAAGATGATACAAATCTGCCGGTGTTCATCGGAACGGTGGAAGACATTGGAAAGTAAGCCGGTGCCGTATATGCATGGAAACCGGAAAAATACGCAAAAAGCATAGAGAAGGGCATATGCTTCTTGCGTACAATGTTTATAGTATACGGGGATTAAGGAGTATGTAAGAAAGAGAAATGAAACAGGAATGATAAAGATTTTAATGGTAGAGGACGATGAAATGGTTTGCCGGTCTTTTCAGGTGGCAATACGGAATAACGCGGCATTTTCGCTGGTAGGAAAAACCGGCAGCCAGAAAGAGGCGATGCAGATGCTTCTTTCCTTTGATGTGGATGTGATGCTTTTGGATCTGGAACTGGATGAGGGCGATGGCATGCACCTGCTGGAGGAAATGCGGGCGAAGTTAGAAAGGCTTCCGGAGATCATCACCGTCACGAATACGAGCTCGGAATCCGTTTTGAGCTGCGTGCGCGAACTGGGTTCGGATTTTGTATATCAGAAACATAATGGCGCGTATTCGCCGGAAAATGTGTTGGAGATCATTCAGATGACATTTCCGTACTATCAGAATAAGACGGCGGATCAGACACAGGTGCTTGCTGCAGAGTACAGCATGGAAAAGGAAAGGGAATATCAGCGCGTCTACATACGCCGGGAACTGGAAAAAATGGGATTTACGGCGCAGAAAAGAGGAACTTATTTTCTGGCAGACGCGATCTGCATGGGACTGGAAAATAAAGAACACCGGAAATTACAGATCACCAATGACATCTATCCGGTCGTGGCGGAACAAAACGGTGTGTCCATCGGCGGTGTGGAGAAGAGCATCCGTGACGCGATCGAACATGCCTGGCGGGATGCGAATCTGGCAAATCTGGTGCGGTATTATCCGTTTACCTGGAGTGAGGAGATCGGACGTCCGACGAACGCCGAGTTTGTCTCAAACATGGTCGAGCGTTTTGAACTGAAATAAAAATAAGAACAAAAAAATGCAGCAGTGTATCTTTTCGAATAAGGATACACTGCTGTTTGTGTAATGGCGACGAAGAAAACGGACGCCGTGCTTGCACGAGCGTCCATTTGACGACCACTGATCAGAGCGGGATGTGGAACGCATTCCGTCTCTGTTTCACATCAGCTTCATATACAAAAGCGGATACGGATCTCCCTGCTCATCGAGATCCGTTCTTTTATAGGTCTGAAAGCCGAAATGTTCATAAAATCCTACCGCCTGCGGATTCTGCTCGTTGACCGTAACTTCCCGGATCCCATAATTTTGAACGCCATATTGCAGCAGTCTGGTTCCAATTCCTTTTCCACGTTCTGACGCAGAGAGAAAGAGCATTTCCAGACGGCTCTGTTCTGTTCCCATAAAAGCGACTGGTTCACCCCGGTCATTTTTTGCAACGATCAGATGTTTGACGCTGGTGAGAGCCTGTGGAACGTATTCCCTGATCCGGTCAATTTCCGCGTCCGAAAGAAAATGATGGGTTGCGCGAACCGATCCTTCCCAAATGTCTAAAAGGCTTGTCAAAAGCTGCGCTGTTCTTTTTTCAACTTCATATATTTCCATGTCATCCATCCTTCCTCATTTACGAGTTCAAATCTGATACCGGTCATACCTATCATAATGTCAAAAATTCTATTGGCGTGCCAGAAACTTCTCTATTTTTTCCATATAATCTTCTGCCTGAACGACAAAGCCCATATGTCCGCCGGGTGCACGCAGGATTTCGGCATCCAACTTCTCAAACAGAGCGGACAGCCGTGCCTGGTCTTCTTTTGTGAAAATGTCATTTTCTGGGATAAGAACCTGGATCTTTCCACGCAGATACGCAAAATCCGTCGGATCAAATACCGGATAATCTTTCAACAGGGAGACACACTTCACACTGTGGATATAGCGCTGCTTATAGCACAGGTCAGAAGTCACTGTCTCATAAAACGTTCTGCCGTATGCCTGACCTTCCGGTGATTCGCAGGTTAAAAAGCCCTGGCACTTTTTGAGCAGAAGATTCATTTCTGTTTTTGCCGGAATCAGCTTGAGAAAAAGTAAAAGAAGTGGTGTGACGAACCATGCTTTTTTGATATGGCGGAGATAATCGGAATCCAGAGTCAGCGTTGTGATCAGGATCATTTTCGTTACGACCTCGGGATAGTTTTTTGCAAAGATCTGTGCGTGGACTCCGCCGTCGCTGCATCCGATCAGGATCACCTGTCTGATCGCAAGCGCTTTTAATAAGGCGAAGGTAAATGCCATCTGCTCATCCACGTTGGTGATGTGGAGTGGATATTCATAGATCAGAAACCGGTAGTTTTGGCCAAAATGCAGCGCATAGGGCATCCATGTTTCCTGCATTTCCAGTCCGTGAAAGAATAAAAGGACGGGTGCGCCCTCTTTTTCGCCGTACTGATACCGGATCCTTGTGCCGTCGACCTCGATGGTCCGGTAAGGGTACTGCTGTAAAAAAGCCTGATATTCTGTCTTGAAATTTTTCGTTTTTTCCATAAGTCTTTCTCATCTTCGAAATTTGATTATTCGTGATCTGTCTTTCCATGCGCTTTCAATAAAATGAAGAAAGATGCATTGAAATACCATTTCCTCCACAAAGCCTGCAAAACCTGTTCTTTATTCGTTTCTGATGAAACATATTCTTCCGGAATAAACAAAAGATAATATCCTTTTATTGCGGTCGGTAATAGCAGAGCCGTGAGAAACCATTTACCTTTTATAAAAAAATAGGGATTTCAAAATGAAATGACATCTGTCAGTCATTATACTATAAAATTCGGACAAATGCAGAGACTTTCTCGCGATGTGTTCGTCCCATTGACCGGAATGGGATGAAAAAGTCATACAATATTTTTCGACAAAAATCGAAAGACGCATAAGAGAAACAGCAAGGGAAAGGAAAAATCCGGTCGTAAAAAATCGACGGAAATCGTAGAAAACCGCGGGATTGGCCGACAGTTTCCGCCTCCTGATTTTGATAGTTTTTGGTTATCAAAAACAGAGGAGGCGGCAGGAAATGGGTTTCTGGGATTATTTTTGGAAGATATTAAGTCCTATTCCGTAAAAAGAAAGCATGGCAAATATTTGCCATGTTTTTTTTGTTTGTTATAATATAGATAATGAAAGAAGGAAAAGATATGATGTTTAAACTTTGCTATATTATAACAGAAGTACTTTTATATTTTGTTACATTAGATTGGATTACGTTGGGGAGAATAAAGAAAAAAAGAGGGGTAAGTTTGACATGTGGTGCAATACTTGTAGCTATGGAAATGATACTGATAAAAAATATCGGAGAAGAGGATGCAGTTGGAAAGACAATTTTTGTTATGCTATGTCTTGTGTGGATGTTTATCTATTTATGCGTTACAGATCATAGTCAGGGTTTACTTTATAAATTTTCTATGACTATAGCTACCGTTGTAATAGATACAATTTACGCAGTACTTTTGACACTGCCAAGTTCATATTTATGTCTATGGATAGCGGGAAACAGAAATATGAAAGTGGTGAGAATATTTTTTATGGTGGTATACATAATAACAAGTGTTCTTATCGAACATCATGGACAAAAGTTGCCATTGTATAAAGTATTTGACAATAGAGGAATTCGATTTATCACTACAGCTGTAGGAATATGCATCATTGTTTTGCAACAGATCGGATTTCATTTAGCGCAAAGTCAGTATAGGAATTTGAGTATTTTAATCGCAAACTTTCTTATTTTTACAATCATCATCGGCATCCTCTGGCTTCTGGATCATTACCGTCTTGCCGCAGGCAAACTGAAAGTAGAGCAGGATAACCGAAGAATGAACACCAGCCTGCATAAGACAAAGGAACTGATGCCGCTTTTGATCTCAGTGGTCAACGAAAACGAAGGGCTTTTGGATCCACAGCTGGTGGAGGAGTTCAATCAGATTTATTCCGAGCAGATGATTGCGGGAAGAAAGGACAGTATGAATTACAAATTATTGGGAACAACGGGAATAAAATTGCTGGATGCCCAGTTACAGCATTATATTCTGGAATGTAACAAAAAGGGAATCGTGATGGATGTGTTTGCTTCGGAACCGATTGCAAAGCAGATCCATGAAATGGGGATCGCACAGCTCATGGTGCATAATGTGGTGGGAGATCTGCTGCGAAACGCGATCCGTGCGATCACGCGTGACGGGAGAACAGACGGAAAGATACTGGTCATTGTAGGAAAAAAGAATGAGACCGTCGAGATCGATATTTTTGATAACGGGGCGAATCTGCCGCTTGAAGTGCTTGAGCGATTTGGAACGCGGGGCGTGACCACAGGCGGCACCGGAAACGGACTGGCGGATCTGGTGGAGATGCTGGCCGCGGAAAATATTTCGCTTGTGATCCGTGAAAATGCAGGAGAGAACAGCACCTACACCAAGGGCTTTCTGCTTGTCTTTGACGGGAAAAACAGGAGGGAGCTCATCACCTGGCGCGCGGACGAACTGGCACTCAGACAGAATGATTACTGGGATATCAAAGAGCTCACAGAATAGTTGAGAAAAAAACGCTGATAATATAAAAGAAAAGAGTTGACTATTCCCTGATAATTAGTTACTATAA
Source organism: Roseburia yibonii (assembly GCF_014297335.1). Taxonomy (NCBI): domain Bacteria; kingdom Bacillati; phylum Bacillota; class Clostridia; order Lachnospirales; family Lachnospiraceae; genus Roseburia; species Roseburia yibonii. The sequence continues at coordinate 264,550 of NZ_JACOQH010000001.1, read as the reverse complement.
ATTTGAGTTAAACAAGACTAACTCAAAGGAGGTAGCATGAGCCAGGAGGTATTTGAACTTGTTCAGGGAATGGACTTAAAGAGTATCGAGACACAGATCGCCCTTCAGTGCGCACCGTTGATCAGCGGGTTAAAAGTATCCAATCTTTTGATCATTTCCGCTGAAGATGAAGCACTGGTACGGGTCATTCTGCGAAGATCCGGAATTTCTTTCTTTCGGCTGCTTCGAACCGGAGAGAAGGTGACTTTCCTTTTGTTCCGCAAAAACCCGTTAGAGGCATATTTAAAACAGCAGGAAGTTGAGACCATGCTTGCAGAAGCGGGATATGCAGAGCTTTCACTGGGTAATATTTTAAGCACGTTTCAGAAACGTTATGCGCATTACATGAGCGCAGGCGGCCGTTTCCCACATGAGATGGGGCTTTTGCTGGGTTATCCGGCTGAGGATGTGAAAGGCTTCGTGGAAAATGAGGGAAAGAATTTTCTGTATTCCGGTTACTGGAAGGTATATGCGGATGTGGAAGAAAAAAGAAGGCTGTTCCAAAAGTTCGAGAATGCCAAGGAGACTGTGATTCAGCTGCTTTCCTATGGGGTGGGCATTCAGGATATTCTGGATATTTATAAGGACGAAAATGAGCCGAAACAGGCAGCAGTTTAGGAGGAAAAAAGAATGAGTAAAATCAGCGTAGTTTATTGGTCACAGACAGGAAATACACAGGCGATGGCAGAAGCGATCGGAAACGGGATCAAGGCAGCCGGAAAAGAAGCGGAAGTCGTTGATGTTTCCAGCGTTTCTCTGGACGATCTGAAAAAAGAAACCGTATTCGCTTTGGGATGCCCGGCTATGGGTGCGGAAGTCTTGGAAGAGGCAGAGATGGATCCGTTCGTTTCTGAAGTAGAAGGCTTTGCGGCAGGAAAGACGATCGCATTGTTCGGTTCTTACGGATGGGGAGACGGACAGTGGATGAGAGACTGGGTTGACCGCATGAACGCAGCAGGCGCAAAGGTTGTAAACGGAGAAGGCCTGATCTGCCAGGAAACACCGGATGACGGTGCGATCGCAGAGTGCGAGAGCCTTGGAAAACAGCTTGCAGCAGTTTGATAAGAACTGACAGACCGTGCATTTCGCATGAAATAAATCATATCACAGCAGGAAACCGCTTTTGTGGATCATAACGATCGCAAAGGCGGTTTTTTTGTAGTAAACCGGGAAAAAATATGTTAGAATAAAGGTTACATCTGAAGGATGAAACCGGAAACGGAGGAAAGAAATGCAAACGATCGGAACGCATATGTCAATCGCGAAAGGGCTGGATAAAGCAGCCGAAAACGCGGCAGGAATGGGAGCAGATACCATGCAGATATTCAGCCGCAATCCGAGGGGATCCAGTTATAAAGATTATACAAAAGAGGAAATTTCGCGTTTTCAGAAGATCCGTGAGGAAAACGGCATGAAAACGGTTCTTGCGCATGCGCCGTATACCATGAATCTGGCGAGTGCGAAAGAAGAAGTCTATGAATTTGCCAACACGGTGATCCGTGAGGACGTGGTGCGTATGGATGCGCTCGGGATTGAAAATATCGTGTTCCATCCGGGCAGTCATACCGGGATCGGCGTTCAGGCAGGGATAAAAAACATCATTGCCGGCCTGGATCAGGCACTCACCGGAGAGGAGCATATCATGGTGCTCCTTGAGACGATGTCTGGAAAAGGAACGGAGATCGGTTCCCGTTTTGAGGAATTAAAAGAGATCCGCGAGGGATGCGCGCATCCGGAGAAGATCGGGATCTGTCTGGATACCTGCCATGTATTTGCGGCGGGATACGACATTGTAGAGCATTTGGATGAGGTTCTTTCGGAGTTTGACCGGGTGCTCGGGCTTTCGCTCCTTCGCGCGGTGCATCTGAATGACAGCATGATGCCGTTTGGCTCAAACAAAGACCGACATGCGGCGCTCGGTGCGGGTGAGATCGGATTTCCTGCGCTGCTTCGGGTATTGGAGCATCCGGCATTAAAAGGGCTTCCGTTTTATTTAGAGACGCCGTTTGATGACGCGGGACATGCCGCGGAGATCCGTATGCTGCGGGAAAAATTAGCGGAGCATGCAGGTGCGTGACTTTTGCGGAATAGAAAAAGAAATAAAGAAGGTTTGGAGCAATGAACAAAAAAGAAGTCTTGGAGATCAGAAAACAGTTTACACCGGATAACTGCGCGATCACGCGCATCTGTGGCTGTTATGTGGATCATGAGAAAAATATCATACTTGAATCAAAGGACGCGTTTTTGTCGCTCCCGGAGGAGGAAGAATTCAAATATTTTGAGATCTTCCGCCATACACTTTCCGGAACACTCGGCAAAAATCTGGTGGGCATGGAGTTCCCGCTCGAGCAGGAAGAAGCGGGTGGAACACAGGAATTCCTTTTAAAGCTGCGGGATACCAGGCTGGAAGATGACGCGCTGGTGCAGGAGTTTTATGAAAAGATCATCGAAAATTATGACTACGGAGAAAATTATTACATTATCTTAATTCATTCCGTTTATGATATTCCGGGGAAATCAACCGCCGGTGATGAGATGTTTGACGCATCGGACGAAGTGTATGCGCATATCATGTGCAGTATCTGTCCGGTCAAGATGTCGAAGGCAGGGCTTTCCTATAATGCGGTTACAAACAGTATTGCGGACCGGGTGCGTGACTGGGTGGTGGAACAGCCGGTCAACGGATTCCTTTTCCCGGCGTTTAATGACCGATCTTCCGACATACACAGTGTGCTTACATATGCAAAGAACCCAGAGATCGAGCAGCCTGGTCTGATCGAGACGGTACTCGGCAGCGTGATGCCGCTCACTCCGGCGACACAGAAAGAAACGTTCCAGAGCATCCTGTCGGAAACGCTGGAGGAAGATGGCGACTACGAGGTCGTAAAGAGCATCCACGAAAATTTAAGCGAGATGATCGAGGAAAACAAAGACAATCCGGAACCGCTCACCCTTTCTAAGACGGAAGTGAAAAAACTGCTGGAAAACAGCGGAGTCCCGGAGAAAAATATGGAGACATTTGAGCAGGTATTTGCCGAGAAAGCGGGAGATAAGACGGAGCTGCTCGCGACGAATATTACAAATACCAAGCGTTTTGACATTGAGACACCGGACATTGTGATCAAAGTCAATCCGGAGCGCACGGATCTGATCGAAACCAAACTGATCGATGGCAGACAGTGTCTGGTCATTGCGGTGGATGATCATGTGGAGGTCAACGGGATCAGTGTGCGCACCGTTCCGAAACGGACGATCACCGATCCGAATATGGATGAGGAAGAAGAGTTGTTGTAATGTGGAAACTTTATGATCGAACGATAGTAAAGAAGGAGAACCTGCTGTTCTCCAATCATGATCTTTTTGTTTTGCTGTTACCGATTGTTCTGGAGCAGCTTTTAAATTCCTTTATGGGTATGGCGGATACCATGATGGTGAGCAACGTGGGAAGCGCGGCGATTTCAGCCATCTCACTGGTGGATTCCATCAACAACCTGGTGATACAGATCTTTGCGGCACTGACCACAGGAGCGGCGATCATCTGCTCCCAGTATATCGGAAGAGAAGACCTAAAAGGGGCAAACCGCGCGGCGAAGCAGGTGTTTCTTGCGGTATTCGCGATCTCGGTCGGTGTGATGATCCCGTGTCTGATCTTCCGCAAACCATTGCTTTCCTTTATTTTTGGAAAAGTGACGGCGGAGGTTATGGCAGATTCACAGATCTATTTTCTGATCACAGTGATATCGTATCCGTTTCTGGCGCTGTTTGATGTGGGATCGGCATTTTTCCGGGCGGGCGGAAATTCCAGATTCCCGATGACGGTGTCTGTAATCTCAAATGTGTTAAATATTGCGGGAAACGCGATCCTGATCTTTGGATTCCACGCCGGTGTGGCGGGAGCAGCGATCTCTACGCTCTTATCCCGTGTGTTCAGCATGTGCGTGGTATTTTATGCGCTGCGAAGGGACAGACAGCAGATCGTGCTGCGGAATTATTTTACGATCCGCCCGGATATGCCGCTGATCAAGAAGATCCTCGCGATCGGTGTTCCGTCCGGCATTGAAAATGGAATGTTCCAGTTCGGTAAGCTGGCGATCCAGTCAACGGTTTCCGCAATGGGAACCGTTGCGATCGCGGCACAGGCGATGACCAATATTTTGGAGATGTTAAACGGGATCGCCGGGATCGGAATCGGGATCGGGCTTATGACGGTCGTCGGACAGTGTATCGGCGCAGGAAGAAAAGAAGAAGCAAAGTATTACATTGTAAAGCTCACAGCGATCGCGGAGGTGGCGATCATCATTTCCTGCCTGTTTGTACTTGCGATCACCAAGCCGGTCGTATGGATTGCGCATATGGAAACTGCGAGCGCGGATATGTGTTTTCGCATGGTGGTCGCGATCACGATCGTAAAACCGATCGTCTGGGTGCTTTCGTTTATCCCGGCGTATGGTATGCGCGCGGCGGGCGATGTGAAGTTTTCCATGATCCTTTCGATGCTCACCATGTGGTGCATGCGTGTGGCGCTCTGTATTTATCTGAGCCGTGTCTGGGGATTTGGACCGATGGCAGTCTGGATCGGTATGTTTGCGGACTGGACACTGCGCGGAATTATTTTTACAGGCAGGTTCTTAAGCGGTAAATGGCTTCAGAAAAAAGTAATTTAAAATGTTTACATTATTGTTTCATCATGGTAGTATGGTAAAGTGATAATTTCGAAAAATACATAAATCGCGGAGGATACTACTATGAAAAAAAGAATGAGATTTCTGGCACTTTTTCTGGCATTGACCTGTGTAGCGGCAGCCGGATGCGGAAGCAGTAAAACAGCCACAGCAGACGGTAAGACAGCGGATGGCAGTGCGGCAGATGCCGGTGTGGATACAGAGGGAACGGAAGCAGGAGATGCTTCGGACGAAGCAGACCGTACACAGCTGATCGTTGGATTTGATGCGGAGTATCCGCCTTACGGATATATGGATGACAATGGAGAATATGTCGGATTTGATCTGGATCTGGCAAAAGAAGTGTGCGACAGAAACGGATGGGAACTGGTAAAACAGCCGATCGACTGGGATTCCAAGGACATGGAATTGAATTCCGGTTCGATCGACTGCATCTGGAACGGATTTACGATGACCGGACGTGAGGATGCCTACACCTGGAGTAAACCGTATGTGGACAACAGTATTGTGATCGTGGTAAATGCGGATTCTGATATTTCTTCCCTTTCGGATCTTGCGGGAAAAGTGGTCGTAACCCAGGCGGATTCATCCGCGCTTGCGGCGCTTACCGATGACAGCGAGGACAATGCGGACAATCTTGCGCTCACCGCTTCTTTTGCGGATTTACAGCAGGTGGCAGATTATAATACGGCATTTATGAATCTGGAATCCGGCGCGGTGGACGCGATCGCAGTTGATATTGGAGTTGCGAAATATCAGGTAAGCTCCCGCGGGGACGCGTTTAAGATGTTAGATGAGCAGGTGAGCAGCGAACAGTACGCAGTCGGATTCAAAAAAGGAAATACCGCGCTGTGTGACAAGGTGCAGGCTACTCTGGATGAAATGCAGGCAGACGGAACGATAGACAAGATCGCGGCAAATTATGCGGACTACAATGTACCGGATATGCTCTGCCTCGGAAAATAAGAAAGATCCGAAAGGAGAAATGTTATGTCAACCATGAGTATGATTGGACAACTTGCCTCCGGCATGCTTGCGACCTGTGAGATCTTTGTGCTGACGCTGGTATTTTCCCTGCCGCTCGGACTGCTTGTGGCATTTGGGCGGATGTCAAAAATAAAGCCGGTGCAGCTTATCACCAAGATCTATATTTCCATCATGCGCGGTACACCGCTGATGTTACAGCTTCTGGTGGTTTATTTCGGGCCGTATTATCTGTTTGGAATGCGGCTGTCCACAAGCTACCGCTTTACTGCAACGATCATCGGGTTTGCGGTCAATTATGCGGCGTATTTCGCGGAGATCTACCGATCGGGGATCCAGTCGATCCCGGAAGGTCAGCGGGAAGCGGCGAAGGTGCTCGGATACACGAAAAACCAGACGTTTTTTAAGATCATATTTCCGCAGATGGTAAAACGGGTGCTTCCGTCGGTCACAAATGAAGTGATCACGTTGGTAAAGGACACCTCACTTGCGTTTGTGCTTGCTTACGCGGAGATGTTCACGATCGCGAAACAGATCGCGGCGGCCCAGACGACCATGATGCCGTTATTTGTGGCAGGTCTGTTTTATTATATCTTTAACCTGATCGTGGCAGTCGGGATGGAATATCTTGAAAAGCGGATGAGCTATTATCAGTAGAGGAGCGGCATATGAATTTATTGGAGATCAGTCATTTAAAAAAGAGCTTTGAAAATCTGGATGTGCTGCATGACATTTCTCTTTCGGTCAAAGAGGGGGAAGTCGTGGCGATCATCGGCCCGTCCGGCTCCGGAAAGTCTACGCTGCTTCGCTGCGCGACGATGCTCGAGCGTATGGACGAAGGGGAGCTTACTTATCTCGGAAAGTGCGCGGCGACAAGTAAGGCGGGAGGACATGCAGTCTATGCATCTCCGAAGGAATTAAAGGAGATCCAGGGATATTTTGGTCTGGTATTTCAGAATTTTAACCTGTTTCCGCATTATTCCGTGTTAAAAAACATTATCGATGCGCCGGTTCATGTACAGAAACGGGACAAGGAAGAAGCCATAAAGGAAGCGCGTATCCTGTTAAAGAAGATGGGGCTCGAGGATAAGGAAAACTATTATCCGTGTCAGCTTTCCGGTGGGCAGAAGCAGCGAGTGGCGATCGCGAGAGCGCTTGCCCTGCATCCGTCGGTACTGTTTTTTGACGAGCCGACTTCAGCGCTTGACCCGGAGCTGACCGGTGAAATTTTAAAGGTCATAAGACAGCTTGCGGAAGAGAATATGACGATGGTCATCGTCACACATGAGATGGCATTTGCGCGTGATGTCGCGGATCGTGTGATCTTTATGGATGGCGGCTATATCATCGAGGAGGGCGATCCGAGGGAAGTGATCGAGCACCCGAAGGAAGAACGAACCAGACAGTTTCTGGCGCGGTTTTCCAGTTGATGAAAAAGAGCTGGTCACAAAATGAGTCGAAAAAAATCCGACTGTTTTGTGTACCGGCTCTTTTTGTACTACGAGCAACGAGGAAAATGAATGCCATGCTTGCATGGGCATTCATTTGACGACTGCTGATCAGAGCGGAATACGCATAGCGTATTTCGTCTCTGTAATTGCATTTTAGGACTTTGCAAACGGACAAAATTTCGGTATAGTAGTAGGAAGAATGAAAAATGAGAAAAAGGCAGGAAGATAGATGAAAAAAGGACAGATCATAACCGGAACCATAGAAAAGGTGGCGTTCCCGAATAAGGGGATGTTTACAACAGAAGAAGGAAGAACAGTGATCGTAAAAAATACGATTCCGGGGCAGACGGTATCTGTCTGTATCCAGAAGGTACGAAAAGGCAAGGCAGAAGGACGGCTTCTTGAGGTGGTAAAAAAGGCGGAGAATGAGTTGACGGAAACGGTATGTCCGCATTTTGGCGCCTGTGGTGGATGTATCTTTTTGAATTTGAGCTACGAAGACCAGATTGCGTTAAAGGAGAGCCAGATCCGGGAACTTCTCGCGGAAGTGGCAGGGCAGACCTGTGTGTTTGACGAGGTGTTTGAGGGTGTGAAGTCAAGCCCGCGTCCGCTTGCGTACCGTAATAAGATGGAGTTTTCCTTCGGAGATTCCTGCAAGGACGGTCCGCTTTCCCTCGGTATGCATAAGCGCGGCAGCTTTTACGACATCGTGACTGTAGATTCCTGTAAGATCGTGGATGAGGATTACAATAAAATACTGCGTGGGGTGCTGGATTTCTTTCAGGAAAAAGAGGCGTCCTTTTATCACAGACTGCGGCATGAGGGCTATCTGCGCCACCTTTTGGTGCGAAAAGCGGTAAAGACAGAGGAGATTCTGATCGACCTTGTCACAACAACGCAGGAGATCCGAAAGGATGGAGCACCGTGCGAGGAAGCGGCTCTGTTAAACGCGTTCACCGAAATGTTGAAAATTCTTCCGCTGGATGGAAAGATCGTGGGTATCCTGCATACCAAAAACGACAGTGTGGCGGACGTGGTCGCAAATGAGGGTACGGATATTTTGTATGGACAGGACTATTTTTATGAGGAACTGCTTGGACTGAAATTTAAGATCTCTCCGTTTTCGTTTTTCCAGACAAATTCTCTCGGCGCGGAAGTGCTTTATGAAACGGCAAGGGAATTTATCCGGGATGCGTTTCAGAAGGAAAATGGTCTGGACGGTCTGAAAAATAAAGTGATCTATGATCTTTACAGCGGAACGGGAACCATAGCCCAGATGCTTGCGCCGGTTGCGGAGAAGGTGATCGGAGTGGAGATCGTTTCCGAGGCAGTGGAAGCTGCAAAGGAAAATGCAGGATTGAACGGACTGGATAACTGTGAGTTTATTGCGGGGGATGTCTTAAAGGTGTTGGACGGGATCGAAGAAAAACCGGATTTTATCGTGCTCGATCCGCCGCGTGACGGCATTCATCCGAAAGCCCTGGAAAAGATTATTTCCTACGGTGTGGATCGGATGATCTATATTTCCTGCAAACCGACCAGCCTCGCCAGAGATCTGGAAGTGCTGCAGGCGCGCGGATATGCGGTGAAGCGGATGTGCTGCGTAGACATGTTCCCATTTACCGGGAATATAGAGACGGTTGTCTTGCTTTCCAAGTGAATGACCGACACAAGATAAGTAAAAGTGGATTATATTTTTCATCAGTCAGTATTTGAACTGCATCATCATTGAGATGCAGTTCGGATACTGACTTATTTTTATGTAATGGCGACGAGGAAAATGGACGCCGTGCTTACATGATAGAAGTCTGCAAGCAATAGCGGCGGTATTTCGACTGTATGAAAGATATTGTAAAAAATGACACAACATGACACAATCGGATTGACAATAAGGCACAGATATTTATAATATAGACAAAACGAGAATGACATGAACGGAGGACAGGGTAATGGGGAAATCTGCAACACTTGAAGAGGCATTAAAAAGAATTGAGGAGCTGGAAAAAGAGAATGCAGAACTTCGAAAGGAATTGGAGTATTACAGAAACCGTAAACTAAGCGGTCGGCAGAAACATAATGCCAAGTGGATGGCAATTTACAATGATTTTGTTGTTGGGTATGAGAGCGGCATGACAATGGTAGAAATTGCAAAGCGGAACAATGTCAGTGAGAGGACGATTTATAGGTATAAAGCATATTATGACAAAATGAAAATTGCAGATGAAAAGAAAATGATGAACTGAAGTAATAAAATAATAATAATGAGCATATTGCTGACGTCAGCAATATGTTCATTATAGGAGATGAAGCGTATGGAAAAGAAGACTATAGAAAAAAATTTGATGATATTCGACATGAATCAGATGGTATCGAGTATTGGTATGCAAGAGAATTAATGAAGTTATTGGACTATGTTCAATGGAGAAATTTTGATAATGCTGTAAATAAAGCAATGCTTTCTTGTGAAAATAATGGTAATTTAATAGAAAACCATTTTTCAAAAATTAACAGTACCATTGCGGTTGGAAATGGAGCACGTCGTGAAGTAGAAGATTATATGCTTACTCGTTATGCATGTTATCTTATCGCAGAGAACGGAGATCCTCGTAAAGAACAGATTGCTTTTGCACAAAGCTATTTTGCAGTTCAAACCAGAAAGCAGGAATTGATAGAAGAAAGAATTTCTTATATTGAAAGAACTGAGGCAAGAGGAAAGCTTCGAGAATCTGAAAAACGATTGTCTCAAAATATATATGAACGTGGAGTAGATGATGCTGGATTTGGACGTATCCGGGCATTGAGGTATTATGATGAAATAGGTTTACTTGGAGTTGTGGACGGTATGGAATTTGAGGATGCGCCTCTTAGTTTTGAGGCATTTCAGGTGGAGGATGCAGAGAAAGTAACAGAGACAATAGTGAGCGGTCGAGATATCGATGATTCTGCAATTTCCGGAATAAGCGAGCTTGTAAAAAGCAACATGGTTGATGGAAAAGTCGGTAATGAGTTGTTACAGATATATGGCAGTAGAGAAAAATATTTAAGTGCCGTAGAGGAAAGTGAACAGCATCCCGAAGTTACTGAAAAACTGCAAGAGGAATTAAAGAATATTTATTTTTTGTTCAGGGATTCTGCTGGAGAGAACAGTGAAATGTTAGAAATTGTAAAACGCTTGGAAGATAATACAAAAAGATGTACCGAACTGCAAATGCAAGATATATTTTGTTAAAAATAGCAGAGGGATATTTGGCAAATGATAAAACAGAGCAAGTTCTGGATGGTCTTTATGGTGTTGGGGTAACTGCAACGATAGGAAAAGCTATCCATGAATATTATGGTGTATGATATCAAACCTTTGAAAGATTATAGCAATCCAAAGATCATGCAGCTCAAAGCGGAATGCGGAATGCATCCATCCCGTCTTAATCAGGACAGGAAGGCATGCAGTTCCTCAAGCCGTGCGTCAAAGTCCGAGATGCCCAGATCATATAATTCCTCTTCCAGTTTTATGTTGCGGGCATAGGTACTCATTTTTAACTCTTTCGAAGGCGCGAAGACAAGTGCTTCTCCGGCTGCTTCGTGTTTTTTTACATCGGCAATATTCTGACGGTACATAAGATGCCGGTTGTCGAGTGCCGCAATGGTCTTTGGATATTTGCGCAGGGCATGGCGGTAAATATGCCGGAAGTCTTCCGGCTGTTTTACAAAGCTGCGCGGTTTGCTTAAGATCACAACCACACGGTCACATCCTTTGCGGAAAGCTCGTTCGACCGGAATAGAATCCGATAAGCCTCCGTCAAAATAGGTTTTGTCGTGGAAAGAAATCGGACGGCACATGACAGGCAGGGCGCAGCTAGCCATGATAGCGCGGTAGTCATCCTGTTTCATATCATCTTTGTTAAAATAGGCTGCCTTTCCGGTTGCGGCATCTGTGGCAACCAGTTCAAATTCAGCGGAATTTGCCGCAATGGCAGGGTAGTCGATCGGATCCGCACCATCGGAATTGGTCAGTGTCGCATAGATATACTGAAGACCGAAAAACTGTCCGGTACGCAAAAGATTTTTCACACCCATGTATCCCGGTTCCATCAGATGTTCTACATAGAAACGGCGGTTACGCCCGCGCTGACCGGCAAGGTAGCTTGCGGTATTGGCAGATCCCGCGGACACACCGATACAGTAGTCAAACGTAATATGTTCATCCAGAAAACGGTCGAGAATGCCTGCGCTGTATGCGCATTTCATACCGCCGCCCTCTACTACAAGTCCTGTTTTCATAGGAAGTTTGCTCCTTTTTTTAATATAAATTGTAGCACTTTTTAAAACCTTGTCAATTTCACACATGAGAAAGAATGCGCATATAGTATGATACAGAATCTAGGTTGGAGGTACTTTTATGCAGGAACAGGAAAAGAAAGCAGTTCGGCTGGATACCTGTGATTTCCGGGGTGTACAGCCGATTATGATGGCACTGCCGTATCCGCCGGTACAGGTTGCGGGCAAAAACAGCGAGTATGCGGAACTGCTTAAGTTTGATTATTGCGGCTCGGTGTCGGAAATGTCGGCGATCACCCAGTATATCAACAATGAGAACCGTCTCTCCTGTGGAAAATGCAGTCTCGCGAAGGTGATTCTCGGGATCGCGATGGCGGAGATGATCCATATGCAGAAGCTGGGGCAGTTAATCTTTTTACTCGGAGGAACCATTGATTTTTCGGTCAGACAACGTGGGGGAAAGAGACAGCTGTGGACGCCGGAGTACTTAAAAACGCCGGAGAACGCGAGAAACATGGTCCTGGCGGATATCGAATCGGAAAAAGCAGCCATCAATCAATACCGGATGCATATGCGAAGGATCCGGGATCCATATGTCAACGCAGTGCTTGCAAGGATCATCCGGGACGAGGAGTACCACATTATGACGTTGCAGGCATTGCTCTAGGGAGACGGCAGAGGGGCAATGTAAATTCCGGCGATAAAGTGCTACAATAAACATGACATACAGCTGACGTGTTTGTTTTGCTAAGATGCGGATAAGGAGTTTATATGAAACTGGACAGAATGATCGGAATTCTTTCTGTGCTTCTGCAGAAAGAAAATACAACAGCGCCTGAACTGGCGGAAAAATTTGAGGTATCCAGAAGGACCATCAACCGTGATATCGAATCGCTCTGCAAAGCGGGAATCCCAATCCAGACGATACAGGGAAGCGGCGGCGGTATCCGGATCATGGAGGGTTACCGGATGGACCGGACGCTTTTGACGTCCAAAGACATGCAGATCATTTTGGCGGGCATCCGAAGCATGGACAGCGTAAGCGGCAGCAATTACTACGGACAACTGATGGAAAAGCTAAAGGCGGGGTCATCGGAGCTGATAAGCGCAGGAGATTCGATCCTGATCGATCTTTCTTCCTGGCACAAAGCGTCCCTGACCCCGAAGATCGAGATCATACAGGCGGCGATCGAACAAAGGCGGATCGTGTCGTTTCAGTATTATGCGCCCAAAGGAGAGAGCGAGAGGAGGATAGAGCCGTATTTTCTCATTTTTAAATGGGCAAGCTGGTATGTATGGGGCTGGTGCCGGCTGAGAAAAGATTTTCGGATGTTCAAGCTAAACCGTATGGAACGAATGGAAATTACGGATGTTTCCTATGAGGCGCGTCAGGTACCGGCGCCGGATCTTGCCAATGAAAAGATCTTTCCGCCCGAAAAAAGGATAACCGTGATCTTCCGGCCGGAGGTGAAATGGCGGCTGATCGAGGAATGCGGGCCGGACTGTTATGAGGTAAGACCGGATGGGACACTGCTTTTCCGGAAGGAATACGCGGATGACGAGAGCATGATAAACTGGATCCTCACGTTTCAGAACCAGGCATATGTGCTGGAACCGGAATATATCCAGAAAAAACTCCTTGAAATAGCAGAAAATCTGACGAAAATTTATAAAGGAGAACAAACATGAAAAAAAGAATACTGCTCGTGCTCAAAGAAGAATTTGCGGACTGGGAGGCGGCGTATCTGTCGTCCCAGATCCTGGAGCTTGGAAAAGGAAACTATGTGGTGGAGACCGTTTCCTTAAACAAAGAAACGGTGCGCTCCATCGGAGGGTTTCGGGTCGTGCCGGATTATGGGCTGGACGAGGTGCCGGAAACGTATGAGGCGCTTATTCTGATCGGCGGAACCGGCTGGAGAAAGCCGGATGCGGGAAAGATAGCGCCACTCGTTTTGCAGTGCGTGGAAAAAGGCAGGGTGCTTGGCGGGATCTGTGATGCGGCGTCATTTCTTGGAACGCTTGGTGTTTTAAATACGGTAAAGCACACCTGTAATGATTTGAAGGATATGGAAGCATGGGCAAAGGACGCGTACACCGGAAGTGCGCTTCATCAGAAAAAGCAGGCGGTGCGGGATCAGAATATTGTTACGGCAAATGGAACCGCGGCACTGGAATTTGCGCGGGAAATTCTCTTTGCGCTTGACATAGCGGATGAAAAAAGTATTATGGATTCATACGCTTTTTTTAAGAACGGATTATACAAAGAGTAGAAGGGAATAAGGATGAAACAGCTGACAAGAGGGATCATTTATCTGGCGGGGCTTGCAATTTTAGCCCTTGGCATTACATTAAATACGAAAACAGGACTTGGAGTATCGCCGATCATTGCGGTTTCGGAGCTCTGGGGTACCGATTTCGGAAACACCGTGCTTCAGATCCCGCTCAGTATCGTATTTACAAGGTTTATGAACCTCTATGTCGCTGTGATCCCGAATTTCGCGACAGACTGTAAGGGCACTTTTCCCGGAACCTTCGCGGGCAGAATGCTGTTTTTGCTGATCGCGGTATGCCTGACCGGGATCGTCCAGACGATCTCGGATGTCAGCGGGAAAGAAGTCGGTAGAGTGATCGCGCTGTTCCAGCATCTGTTTTTAAAAAAGATACAGGAGGTATTCCCATATGCAGCATAAATTTCAGACGACCATTTACGCCTGCTTTACCGGTTACATTGTCCAGGCGATCGTAAATAACTTCGCACCATTACTTTTTCTTACGTTTGAAAAGACATACCAGATCCCGCTTGGTCAGATCACAATGCTCATCACGATCAACTTCGGGATCCAGCTTTGTATCGATCTGCTGTCTGCGGGATTTGTGGATCGGATCGGGTATCGGGCATCGATTTTGATCGCGCATGTGTTTGCGGCACTCGGGCTTTTGGGGCTTGCGGTTCTGCCGGAGCTGTTTCCGAACGCGTTTGCCGGACTTCTGACCGCAGTTGTGATCTATGCGATCGGTGGCGGACTGATCGAGGTGCTGATCAGCCCGATCATGGAAAGCTGTCCGACCGATAATAAGGAAAAGGCGATGAGTCTGTTACATTCTTTTTACTGTTGGGGACATGTGGCGGTTGTCCTGATCTCCACGCTGTTTTTTAAGGTGTTTGGCATCGAACACTGGAAGGTGCTGACCTGCCTTTGGGTGATCGTTCCGGTGGTCAATGTGTTTGCGTTTCTCAAAGCGCCGATGGCGCCGCTGGTGGAGGAAGGAGAAAGCGGACTGTCTTTGCGTGATCTGTGCAGACAGAAGGTTTTCTGGCTTCTGATGCTCATGATGCTCTGCGCGGGAGCAAGCGAACAGTCGGTCAGCCAGTGGGCATCGACCTTCGCGGAACAGGGGCTTGGCGTGAGTAAAATGGTCGGTGACCTTGCGGGCCCGATGGCGTTTGCGGTGCTGATGGGAAGTGCCAGGGCGTTTTATGGAAAATTCGGAGATAAAATGGATCTGGATCGTTTCATGACCGGCAGCAGTATCCTCTGTGTGATCGCTTATCTTTGTATCTCACTGGCACCTGGCACAGCTGTGTCACTGTTTGGATGTGCGTTATGCGGGCTGTCGGTTGGCATCATGTGGCCTGGCACATTCAGCAAGGCGTCTGCCGCCTTAAAGAACGGAGGCACAGTGATGTTTGCAATGCTGGCACTGGCGGGAGATCTGGGATGCTCGGGCGGCCCGACACTGGTCGGCGGTGTTTCGAGTGCGGCATCCGATAATTTAAAAGCCGGTATCCTGGCGGTGATCATATTTCCGTTGCTGCTTCTTGCCGCGGTAAAGGTGCTTGGGAGGGAAAAAGATGCAAAAAAGCGAGCTTGAGATCTTAAAAACGAGCAGTCTCTTTCGTGGAATGTCGGATGCGGACATAAACTGGCTGCTCTCGGATGAGCGGAGCGTGATCCGTCACTTTCCCAAGGGAGCTTTTATATTTAAAGAGCTTGACCGGCCGGGACAGGTGTATGTGCTGCTTGACGGGAAGGTTGTGATCGCGAAGGGCACACTTTCCGGAAAGCGTATCCTGATCACCAGGATCGAACAGAGCGGGGAGATGTTCGGGGAGGTATACGCGTTTTTGGGAAAAGCGTGTTATCCGATGTATGCTGAGGCTGCGGAGGATACCTCGGTACTCATCGTGGATAATGATATCTTTTTCGGAGAAGACGTCTGCCAGCCACGCGCGGTGCAGAAGATGCGCAATAACCTGCTTACGGTTTTTGCGAACAAGGCGTACCGGATGAACCAGAAGCTTCGTGTGCTTGGCGGCGGCGTTATCCGGGAAAAGATCGCCTGTTTTCTGGTCGAACAGCAGGATAAGGAAGGCAGGATAAACAGCAGTTTTTCCAGAGAGGAGATGGCGGATTATCTGAACGTGGCACGTCCGTCACTGTCAAGGGAGCTTGGAAAAATGCAAAAAGAGGGGATCATTTCGCTGAAACGAAGACAGATACAGATCAAAGATCAGAAAAGGTTGGAAGAATATTTGTGATTTTGTAACAAATGTTACGGACTTTTGCGGTGATTTCCGATAAAGTACAATTACAGGAAATGAGCAAAAAGCAAAGGAGAATATAGAATGGTCAGAAAAATCGTAAATATTGATGAAAACTTATGCAACGGATGTGGAGCCTGCGCAAATGCCTGTCACGAGGGTGCGATCGCCATGGTAGACGGCAAGGCGAAACTGATCAAGGATGATTACTGCGACGGACTCGGAGACTGTCTGCCGGCCTGTCCGACCAACGCGATCCATATCATTGAGCGCGAGGCGGCAGATTATGATGAGGCGGCGGTCAAAGAGCGTATGGAAGCAAAGAAAAAAGAAGCCCAGGGAGCGCATGGCATGATGCCGCAGGGCGGATGCCCGGGTACCAGAATGCGCCAGATGAACCGGCACGCGGCAGAAAAGACGGATACGGCGGCACCGGCAGGAAAACAGCAGTCAGAACTGCGTCAGTGGCCGGTACAGATCAAACTGGTTCCGACACGCGCACCGTATTTTGAGGGGGCGGATCTGCTTGTCGCCGCGGACTGTACGGCATATGCTTACGCATCCTTCCATCAGGAGTTTATCAAAAACCGTATCACGCTGATCGGCTGTCCGAAATTAGATGACTGCGATTATGCGGAAAAATTAACGGAAATTATAAAGAATAATGATATCCACAGCATCAAGATCGTCCGCATGGAGGTTCCGTGCTGCGGCGGACTGGAAAATGCGGTGATCCGTGCCATGCAAAACAGCGGGAAAATGATCCCGTGGCAGGTAGTGGTCATCACCTGTGATGGCGAAGCAACGACCATGCCATAGGTCAAATCTGATTTTTGGCTCTTTTCAGATGCCGTTTTTTGATGTAAGATGAGAACAGAAAAAGCGGAAACGGGCGGAGGAAAGAGATCTTGAATATCAATGAAATAGCAAAATTGGCAGGAGTGTCCCGGGCTACCGTCTCCCGTTATCTGAACGAGGGTTATGTCAGCGAAGAAAAAAAGGAGCGGATCCGGGCGGTGATCGAAAAGACCGGTTATCAGCCATCGACGCAGGCACAGACGCTCCGGACGAAAAAGACGCGGCTGGTCGGGGTGATCCTTCCGAAGATCAATTCAGATACGGTCAGCCGGATGGTGGCGGGGATCAGCGATGTCCTTTCAAAAAACGGTTATCAGCTTTTGCTTGCCAATACCAACAACGATATTGCGGAAGAACTGAAATACTTAAACCTGTTTAAAGATCGTCAGGTGGATGGCATTCTGTTTATAGCGACGATCCTTACAGCGCGGCACAAGAAACTGTTAAAAGCCTGTCAGGTGCCGGTTGTCATTTTGGGACAGCATCTGGACGGGTATTCGTGCGTATACCATGATGATTATCATGCGGCAGAGCAGATCACGGAGCTTTTGTTAGAGCATGGGAAAGTTCCGGGCTTCATCGGTGTCACGACAAAAGATGAGGCGGCGGGCTTAAACCGGAAAAAGGGATTTGAGGCAGCAGTCCGGGCAAAGAAGCTGGACTGCCCGCCGGAGCGGATGGCAGAGGCGCAGTTTACCATGGAATCCGGTTATGATAAGATGAAGGAGCTGCTAAAGCGTGAACCAAAGATCGATGCGGTATTCTGCGCGACCGATAATATCGCGATCGGAGCCATGCGGTACTTAAAAGAAATTGGGAAATCGATCCCACACGATGTGGAGCTTGCGGGGATCGGAGATACACCGCTCGCAGGATTGGTGGAACCGGCGCTTGCTACAGTGCATCTGTATTATAAGACTGCGGGAGCGGAAGCGGCAGCCATGCTGGTTGAGCATATGGAGAAAGAAGATGCGGTCAGCCGGGAACTGAAAATGGGATTTGAGATCAAAAAGAAAGCATCTGTTTTATAAGAAGAAGGAGTTGTGTGATTCCGGGCTGTCCCTTGGGGACGGCAGGGATGCACGGCTCCTTTTTTGGATATTGTGTATGAATTTGGGACGGATAATTTGTGAAAGATATCAATTTACAGGAGAGGCTTTTGTCGCTATAATAAAATCAAGATGTGAGAACGATTCCATATAGAGAACACATACTTACATGGAATGGCAGAAAAAAAACAGGCGAAAATCAAGTAAGAACGATAACAGAAAGAGAGGGAAAGTGTATGGATTACAGAAGTGTGGCAAATGACATTTACAAATGCATTGGCGGACGGGAAAACATTGTATCCGCAGCACACTGTGCGACCAGACTACGCCTGGTCATTGCGGATAACGCGAAATGTTCCAAAAAGGAACTCGAAAATATTGATGGGGTAAAAGGCGTGTTCGAGGCTTCCGGACAACTTCAGATCATTCTTGGAACCGGAACGGTAAACAAGGTTTATGATGAGTTTATCGCGATCGCCGGCATTACAGCGGCAACCAAGGAAGAAGTAAAGCAGGCGGCAACCGCGAAACAGAATATTTTTAAACGGATGATCAAAACACTCGGAGATGTGTTTGTGCCGATCATTCCGGCGATCGTTGCGAGTGGTCTTTTAATGGGACTGCTGGAAGGCTTGAGCAAAATGTTTCCGGCGATGGCAAATTCCGGATCGTATACGATCATCCATCTGTTCAGCAATGCGGCATTCGTATTCTTACCGATCCTGATCGGAATCAGCGCGGCACGGGTATTTGGCGGAAATATTTTCCTCGGTGCGGTTATTGGTATGATCATGATCCATACGGATCTTTTAAATGCCTGGTCGGTCGCGACAGCGGATTCAATTCCGACAGCGGAAGCGTGGTTCGGTCTTTACAGCATAAGACTTGTCGGCTACCAGGGGCATGTGATCCCGGTGGTGATCGCGGTGTGGTTTATGTCCATGCTGGAGAAAAAGCTGCATAAGATCGTTCCAGAAATGATCGATCTGTTTGTGACACCGCTCGTAACTGTGCTTGTGACCGGATATTGTACACTGACGATCTTCGGACCGGTATTTTCCTGGGTGGAAAATGGCGTGCTCGCCGGGGTAAAAACACTGATCACAATGCCGCTTGGTATCGGATCCGCACTTGCGGGAGCGGTTTACGCGCCGACTGTTGTGGCTGGTGTACATCATATGTACAATGCACTGGAAGCCGGGATGCTCAGCGCGGACGGACTTGATATCTGGATGCCGATCGCTACGGCTGCCAATGTTGCACAGGGTGCGGCAGCGCTTGCGCTTGCAGTAAAAACAAAGGATCAGAAATTAAAGGGAATGGCGCTTCCGGCTTCACTCTCCGCATTCCTTGGTATCACAGAACCGGCGATCTTTGGTGTCAACCTTCGTTATATCAAATGCTTTGTAGCAGGCTGCATCGGCGGCGCGGTCGGAGGACTGGTAGCAGGCATCACCGGTGTCGGTTCTACCGCTTATGGAATCACGGGTCTGTTCGGCTATCTGATCACGACAGATTATGTATGGCAGTATACACTGGTCATCGTAGCTGCGTTTGCGACAGCGTTTGCGTTATCCTGGCTGTTTTTCCGCGATGATAAGAGCTCATCGGAGGAACCGGAAAAAGAACAGACAACAGAACAGGCAACAGAACCGGAAACGGAACAAAAATTTGAGGAACATGCGGTATACTGCCCGGTAAAAGGAAATGTGATCCCACTTTCAGAAGTAAAGGACGAAACCTTTGCATCCGAAGCACTGGGAAAAGGAGTTGCGATCGTGCCGGAGGAAGGCGTGGTCTACGCACCGTTTGACGGAGTGGCAGAGATGGTGTTTGATACCAAACATGCGCTCGGCTTAAACAACGGCAAAGGGATCGAACTTCTGATCCATGTCGGATTAAATACCGTGGAACTGGACGGCAGATTTTATGAGACATATGTAAACAGTGGAGATGCGATAAAGGCAGGACAGAAGCTTTTATCATTTGACATGGAAGGAATCAAAAACGCGGGCTATGATCTGACGACACCGGTGATCGTGACCAATTCGGATGACTGGAGTGATGTGCGCGCGGAAAAAACCGGAAATACGATGGTACTGGAGAAAATAATTACCGTAGAGTAAGGTGGTGCAGGTAAAATGAATGTAATGGCAGAAGTAATGGTTCCGTGGATACAGGAACAGGAAAAGAAGGGAAAAGATTTAAAAGACGCAAAGTGGAGCACACGTTTTCATATCATGCCTCCGGTGGGGTGGCTGAACGATCCGAACGGACTTTGCTACTATAATGGCGACTATCATTTCTTCTTTCAGTACGCGCCTTTTGACGCGAAGGGAGGACTGAAATTCTGGGGGCATATGAAAAGTAAAGACATGCTGCATTGGACCTACGAGGGTGTGCCGCTTTTTCCGGACAGTCCGTATGACTGCCACGGGGTGTATTCCGGCTCAGCGTTTACGGAGGACGGACAGATGGAGCTGTTCTACACCGGAAATGTCAAGCTGGATGGCGATTATGACTATGTTTTGGATGGCAGGGAAGCGAATGTGATCTATACGGCAAGTCAGGATGGCATTCATTTTACCGCGAAAAAATGCCTGCTCACATCGGCGGATTATCCGGAGGATTATACCAGGCATGTGCGGGATCCGAAGGTGTTTCGGGAAAACGGCAGATATTATATGCTGCTTGGAGGAAGAAAGAAAAACGATGCGGGTGCGGCGCTTCTTTATGAGTCTGCGGACAAAATGCACTGGACATTGAAAGAGGAATTTCAGACAGCGGACACGTTTGGATACATGTGGGAGTGTCCGGATCTGTTTTCACTCGATGAAAATAAAGTGCTCTCCGTATCTCCGCAGGGACTTGCGCGTGAGGCGTTCAAAAACCAGAATGTCTATCAGTCCGGATATTTTCTGTTAAAGGATGGAAAAACACCGAGCGCGGATATGTTTGTGGAGTGGGACATGGGATTTGACTTTTACGCACCGCAGACGTTTTTGGATGAAAAGGGCAGAAGAATCCTGGTCGGCTGGGCAGGACTTCCGGATGTGGAAGCGGAATACCAGAATCCGACCGTTGCACTCGGCTGGCAGCATGTGCTTACAACACCGCGTGAGTTGTCAGTGAGAAACGGCAGGGTGGTGCAGACTCCGGTCGAAGAAGTGGCTGCGCTTCGGAAAAAAGAGATCTCGGTCGAATGCGGAAAAGAGACGGAGATTTCCGGTGGCTGCTTTGACCTGGAGCTTACGGTGTTCTCGGATGCGCCGATGTGTATCACACTGGAAAAGGAGTGCGTGATCGGTTATCAGAATGGTGTTTTTACACTTGAATTCCAGCCAGGGGCAGACACGGATATCGGCTGCGGCAGAAAGGCAAGAAGGGCAAGAATCGAACACTTGCGGGAAGTGCGTATCCTGTCGGACGAGTCACTGCTTGAAATTTATGTAAATGGCGGGGAAACGGTGTTTACCACGCGGTATTATCCGGACGGAAGTAACAGAAGCATCCGTGTGGAGGCAGACGGAACCGGAAAGATCTTTGAACTGGCATTGTGAGAGAAAAGGAGAAATGGTATGAAACAATATGATGTAGTAGCATTGGGAGAACTGTTGATCGATTTTACACAAAACGGATTGAGCCCGCAGGGAAATCCACTGTTTGAGGCAAATCCGGGTGGCGCGCCCTGTAATGTGCTCGCAATGCTGACCGGGCTTGGTGACCGTACGGCGTTCATTGGAAAAGTCGGAAATGACGGATTCGGACATCAGTTAAAACAGGCACTTGCGGAAGTGGGCATCGGAACCGAAGGACTTTGTATGGATGATGCGGTGCATACCACACTTGCGATCGTACAGACGAAAGCGGACGGGGACCGTGACTTTTCATTTTACCGGAAACCGGGTGCGGATATGATGCTGACGGAAAAAGAAGTTCGGCCGGAACTGCTTTCGGACTGCCGGATCTTCCATTTTGGTTCCTTATCCATGACGGATGAAGGGGTGCGCGCTGCGACAAAACATGCCGTACAGGTGGCAAAAGAGGCAGGGGCGCTCATCTCATTCGATCCGAATCTGCGTCCGCCGCTCTGGGATTCCCTCGATGCGGCAAAGGAACAGATCGCGTATGGGATGAAACAGAGTCAGATCTTAAAGATCTCGGATGATGAGATCACCTGGTTTACCGGAGAGACGGACTATGAGAAGGCGGCGCGCAGGCTGCAGAGCGAATATGACATTCCGCTTGTCTTTGTGTCGCTTGGAAGCAAGGGAAGCCAGGCATATTGCGGTGAGACCGCGGTGACGGTGGAACCGTTTTTGCAGGAAGGGACGATCGAGACGACCGGAGCGGGTGACACCTTTATGGGATGCATGCTGCATCAGATCTTAAAGAAGGGAACACTCGATCTTACAAAAGAGGACTTGAGGGAAATGCTTGTATTTGCCAATGCGGCGGCATCCCTTATTACAACAAAAAAAGGAGCACTCCGCGTGATGCCGAAACCGGAAGAGATCAAGGCGCTGATCGCGGAAAGAAGTTAGAGTATATTGCAGAGATTTCCATGGCGGATTCGAAAAAAGTGTGTTAAGATAGCAAAAAGGAGAAAAAGCATGGAAACAGAAAAGAAGAAAAAGGAGCGGGCGCTTCTTATTATAGAGCGGTTAAAAGAGGAATATCCGGACGCGGGCTGTACGTTGGATTACAATGAGGCATGGAAACTGCTTGTGAGTGTACGTCTGGCGGCGCAGTGTACGGATGCGCGGGTCAATGTGGTCGTGCAGGGACTGTATGATAAATATCCGAGCGTTGCGGCGCTTGCGGAGGCGGATGTGGCGGATATCGAGGCGATCGTAAAGCCATGCGGGCTCGGACACAGCAAGGCAAGGGATATCAGTGCCTGTATGAAGATGTTAAAAGAAGAGTACGGTGGAAAAGTACCGGATGATTTTGACGCATTGTTAAAACTTCCCGGGGTGGGGAGAAAGAGCGCGAACCTGATCATGGGGGATGTGTTCGGCAAACCGGCGATCGTGACGGATACACACTGCATCCGCCTGACGAACCGGATGGGGCTGGTAGATCGGATCAAAGATCCGAAGAAGGTGGAGATGGCGCTCTGGAAACTGATCCCGCCGGAGGAGGGCAGTGATTTCTGCCACAGGCTGGTGTATCACGGGCGTGAGATCTGTACAGCGCGCACAACTCCGTATTGTGACAGATGCTGTCTTGGCGATATCTGTCCGAAAATTGGCGTAAACTGATTAAATATTGCTGCTGTCATCACTATCAAGGCTGGAAGCATCGTCTTCTGCGAAAACATCATCCACGCGGAAGACCTGGCTTTCAGCCTTTTTGGCAAGCTCCTCAGCACGTGTTTCCATATCGTGCAGTTTCCGTTTCATGCCCGGATAGGTGGCTGCATCCTTGTAGGCGAAGTAGATGGCTGCGAGAAACAAAAAGCCGCAGAGCAGTGTGGTGAAACGAACGCCCACGCCGATCAGGGGGAGGGCTTTGTAGAGTGTGGCACCGCTTCCGACCAGGGAGACAACGGTTCTTAAATAAGAAAGATGTGTCCGGTTGACGGCGAGCATGGAATTTGTGAGCGCGAGATCGGTACGGATCTTGGCGAATTCGGTGCGTTCCACTGCAAGGCTGTTCTGGTTGAAAGCAAGTGCATCATTGGTATCCATGGATTCCGGTATCTCACGGGAGATGCCGGGATCTATTTCGATATTCAGGTTGATATTGGAAGTGGAGTGATGATTCTTTGGTGTAAACATAGGGACCTCTCATTCGTAATCTGTTGTATGGCATTTATGATAACATAAAAGAAAAAGCCCTGAAAACTCAGGACTTCTAAAAAAATAATGCGGAAGATGGGACTTGAACCCACACGACTGCAATAGCCACAAGATCCTTAGTCTTGCTCGTCTGCCAGTTCCGACACTTCCGCATTTCTTATTTGCTGTCGCTCACACGCGACTTAGTTATAATAGCAAATGGATGTGATCTTGTCAATGCTATTTTTGAAATTTTTCTAATTTTTTTTATTTTTAAAATTTTTGAAAAAAATTAAAAAATCTCCTTGACATTTTAAAATAAACACGTTAGAATAACAATTGTCAGTTTTGAGCAGGAATGGCGGAATTGGCAGACGCGCAGGCTTCAGGTGCCTGTGGTAGCAATATCGTGAGGGTTCAAGTCCCTTTTCCTGCATAACTTAGAGATCCGGAAGCCTATGGCTTTCGGATTTTTCTGTATGTAGAAAAACACGGAGGATGACAGAGATGGAGGATTTGAGAATACGGGTCGCAAAACCGGAGGATGCAGAGGAACTGTTAGATATTTACGTACCGTATGTGACAGGAACAGCGATTACATTCGAATATGAAGTGCCGTCGGTGGAGGAGTTCCGGGCGCGGATCACACATGTTCTGGAAAAATATCCGTATCTGGTCGCGGAAGCGGATGGCGCGGTCATCGGATACGCGTATGCCGGAGCATTTAAGGAGCGTGCCGCGTATGACTGGGCGGTTGAGACATCGATCTATCTGCGAAAGGATAAAAAGAAGCATGGCGTGGGGAGGAAGCTCTCTGAGGCGTTAGAACAGGCACTGAACATGCAGCATATCCTGAATGTGAACGCCTGCATTACTTATATAGAGAAGGAAGACGAATATGTGACAAAAAACAGCGCGCAGTTCCATGAACATATGGGATACCGTCTGGTCGGGAAATTCTGTGCGTGCGGTTACAAGTTCGGGCGCTGGTATGACATGATATGGATGGAAAAATTCTTGGGAGAGCACACGGCGCATCCGGCGGCGGTGAAGAGATTTCCGGAAATCAAAAAACAGTTTGAAATTGAATATTGTTTTAGGAAAAATTCTGATATATAATACTCTGTTGGAAAAAACAAATGAGAAAAGAGTTGGACAAAAATGAATCAGAAAAAGATTGTGCTGCCGCTTACGATTCCGCTGAGAATCTTATATTTCGTGCTGAGCTATCTGATCATCTGTGTGCGGATCGCACTGTCAAACCGCTGTAAACTGCCGATCATCCCGACAGATCTGTTTCCGCGGGAGGTCGCGGATATTACCGGAAAGCCGTATGCGAGGATCAAGATCGGTTTTGATGTGATCTGTCTGCTTGTCACGGCGTGCATGACGTGCTTTTTCCTCGGACGTATCCTGGGGCTCGGAGTCGGCACGATCGTAGCGGCATTTACAATGGGAAAGGGCATTGCGATCGTCGGAAACCGGATCGACCGTAAGGTCAGCTTCGTATCGGTTTTACAGCCGGAATGCGTGGAGGCAGGAGAAACTAAAAAAGACTAAAAAATACGGATATGTTTTGACAAAATAAAATCAGAGCGGTATACTAGCGTTAGTAATGCGAAATCTGCGAAAGAGAGGGAGATAAAGTATGACAGAACAACAGTATAAAAGAGCGAGCAAGAAGGTATTTCTGGTCGTTGCCATTGTATATGGCTATGTAATATTGACAATGCTTGCCTATCTTGGGGCAAATAAGGATGCAAGCGTGGGAAAAACCATTTTACAGCTGATAACGGCGGCTGCGGTGATCGCGGTTTCTGCCTTTGCAAATGCAGCAAAAGGAGGAACAAGGCAGGGCGCGATCATGATATGCACCAGTCTGGCAGCCGGTTATGTGGTGATCATGCTGGTAAATTCTACAAGTGGAACATGGGCGTATGCGCTTCCGATGTTACTCGCTACGTTTGCGTATCTGGATTATCGCCTGATGGTTGGCGGAAATATCGTGGTGATCGGTGTAAACCTGCTCCGTCTGGTGATCCAGTTTGATCTGTCCAATTCTACGCGTACGGGGGAGAATGTGCTTGCGGTATTTATCCTCTGTCTGGTTGCCTACGCTTCCATCAGCGTGACAAAACTTCTGATCAGGTTTAATGAAGAGAATATGGAAGAGATCGAAAAAGCAGCGCAGGTTCAGGAAGAAAGCAATAAGAAGATGGTTTTGGTCGCGGACAATGTCATGAAACATTTTGACAATGCGATGAGCATGCTGGACAATCTTGAAAACAGTATTGATGTCAGCCATACTTCCATTAATAATATTGCCGAGAGTACGGAGAGTACCGCGGAGGCGATCCAGAAACAGGCCGTAATGTGTTCGGATATCCAGGGAAATACGGATGCTGCCGAAAACGGTATTCATGAGATGATTGAGGCTTCCCGCCGTACCGATGAGACGGTAAAAGCAGGAGCGGGCGTTGTGCGTGAACTGAAAGAGCAGGCACACAACGTAGCGGACGCAAGCAACATTACGGTAGAAGTAATCCAGAGCCTGACATCAAAGGTAGAAGAAGTACAGAACTTTGTCGGTACGATCATCAATATCTCAAGCCAGACCAACCTGCTTGCGTTAAATGCTTCTATCGAGGCGGCGCGTGCCGGAGAAGCCGGAAAAGGTTTCGCGGTCGTAGCGGAGGAGATCCGTCAGCTTTCAGAGCAGACGAAAGAGGCGTCCAATAACATTACCGAGATCATCAACAAATTAAATGATGACACCAAACGGGCAAATGACAGCATTACCAATTCGGTCGCTTCTGTGGAAAAACAGAATGAACTGATCGAAAATACAAGAGAAAAATTCGGAAAAGTCGGCGAGGAAGTAGAGGCGCTTACCACCAATATCAACGAGGCGGAGGCGAGCATCAAAAAGATCCTGGATGCAACCGGTATTATTTCAGATAATATCACACAGCTGTCAGCAACCGGAGAAGAGGTTGCGGCTTCTTCCACAGAAGGACTGCGCACTGCGGATTCTACCGTAGAAGATATGAAGAACTGCAGAAAGATCCTCGAAGATATTTACATGCTGGCACAGGATTTAAGAGAGTCGGTTTAATGCAAAAAGAAAAGTAAATAGCGGTGCATAAAAAATAAGGAAACTTTGCAAAAAGAGGTTTCCTTATTTTGTTGTCGGCGTAAATTTTGTAAAAAATAAAGGAAATGTGTCTTAGACGCAGAATAATATATATAGAGGCTGTTTTTGGCAGCCGGTGTATCAGGAAAGAGGGCATTACATGACAATTCGGGAAAGTCTGGAACAGATGGAACATGCTTCGCTTAGCCCCTATGCGACGCTCAGCAAAAATTCCGTCGGACGCGATGATCCGGAACCACAGTGTGATATACGTCCGGTGTTCCAACGAGACAGAGACAGGATCGTACATAGCAAGGCGTTCCGGCGCCTGAAAAATAAAACACAGGTATTTTTGGAGCCCAAAGGGGATCATTACCGCACGAGGCTCTCCCATACGCTCGAGGTTTCCCAGAATGCGCGGACGATCGCGCGGGCGCTTCGCATGAATGAGAGTCTGGTGGAGGCGATCGCGCTCGGGCATGACCTGGGGCATACGCCGTTTGGCCATGCCGGCGAGAGTGTATTGAACCGCCTGTGTACAGACGGGTTCAAGCACAACGAGCAGAGTGTGCGTATCGTAGAGAAGCTGGAAAAAGACGGCAAGGGCTTAAACCTTACCTGGGAAGTGCGGGATGGGATCTTAAACCATCAGACCAGTACCATGCCGCATACCCTGGAGGGAAAGATCGTCCGTTTTTCCGACAAGATCGCTTATATCAATCATGATATCGATGACGCGATCCGCGGTCATATCCTGACGGAGGAAGACATTCCGTCGGATCTGCGGGAAACACTCGGCTATACATCGAGGGAACGTCTGAACAAACTGATCCACAATATCATTATGACCAGTATGGATCAGAATGATATAAAGATGGAACCGGAGATCGAGCGGGCGATGCAGGATCTGCGCCAGTTCATGTTTGTGCATGTCTATACCAATCCGGCAGCAAAAGGAGAGGAATCCAAGGCGCAGGAACTGGTAGAGCGGCTGTTTTATTTTTACATGGATCATGTGGAGGAGATCCCGGAGGCGTTTCGCCGGATGTTAGACGAGGGCGAAAAGAGAGAACGGGTTGTCTGTGATTATATTGCCGGTATGACGGATCAGTACGCGATCGAAAAATTCAAACAGTATTTTGTGCCGATGGCGTGGTCGGTCGAATAAGCGGGAAAGGAGAAGAAAATGCCATATTATTCAGATGAACTGATAGAAGAAGTGCGCTCAAGGAATGATATTGTGGATGTGATATCCGGTTATGTCCGTCTGCAGAAAAAAGGAAGTACCTATTTCGGCTTATGTCCTTTCCATAATGAAAAGACAGGTTCTTTCTCCGTTTCTCCGGCGAAACAGATGTATTACTGCTTCGGATGCGGAGCGGGAGGAAATGTATTTACTTTCCTGATGGAATATGAGAATTTTACATTCCCGGAAGCAATGCAGGCGCTGGCGGACCGGGCAGGGATAGATCTGCCCAAACAGGAGCTGAGCGGAGAAGCAAAACGGGAATCGGACAAAAGATCAAGACTGCTCGAGATCAATAAAGAAGCGGGAAAATACTACTATACCCTGCTGCGCAATGAACGCGGCGCACAGGCGCTTTCCTATTTCCGGAAAAGAGAACTGTCAGATGCGACGATGCAGAAATTCGGACTGGGTTATTCGGATAAATACAGCGATGATCTTTACCGGTATTTAAAGAGCAAGGGGTATGAAGATGAGATTTTAAAAGACTCCGGTCTGGTCGGCTTCGATGAAAAGAGAGGCGGTCATGACAAATTCTGGAACCGTGCGATGTTTCCGATCATGGATATCCATAATAAGGTGATCGGCTTCGGCGGCCGTGTCATGGGAGACGGGGAACCGAAATACCTGAATTCCCAGGAGACAAAGATCTTTGACAAGAGCCGGAATCTGTACGCCTTAAATTTCGCAAGGCAGTCCAAACGTCCATATATGCTGCTCTGCGAGGGCTATATGGATGTCATAGCGCTGCATCAGGCGGGATTTGACAATGCGGTGGCGTCCCTTGGAACCTCGTTTACGAGTGGACATGCCAGTCTTTTAAAACGTTATACGAAAGAGGTCTATCTTACGTTTGACAGTGACGGGGCGGGGATCAAGGCGGCACTGCGCGCGATCCCGATCTTAAAAGAAGTCGGACTTTCCGCCAAAGTCATCAATATGAAACCTTACAAAGACCCGGATGAATTTATCAAGGCACTCGGGGCGGAGGCGTATCAGGAGCGGATCGACCAGGCGGAAAACAGTTTTATGTTTGAGATCCGCATCTTACAGCAGGATTATGACATGAAAGATCCGGAGGGAAAGACGGCGTTTCAGCATGAGACCGCAAAGAAGCTGGCGCAGTTCCCGGAGGAGATGGAACGGAATAACTACATTGAGGCAGTCGCGGAGCACTACCGGATGGGTTATGAGAACCTGCGGAAGCTGGTCAATCAATATGGCGCGCAGGGCGGGCTTGCGCGCGAGCCGGTGAAATTAAAATCTGCCACGCGTGAGGTCAAAAAAAAAGAAGACGGCATGAAGCAGTCGCAGAAACTGCTTTTAACCTGGCTGATCGAAGATACCGGGCTGTTTGATATTGTAAAGCAGTACATCACGCCGGAGGATTTTACAGAAGAGATCTATAAAAAGGCGGCAGAGATTTTGTATGCCCAGTTTGCGGAAGGCGCGCTAAATCCGGGGAAAATCGTAAGCATGTTTCAGAATGAGGAAGAACAGCGGGAGATCGCCGCTTTGTTTAACGCAAGGATCCACGAGATCGATGGAAAGCAGGAACGGGAGAAAGCATTAAAAGAGACCATTCTGCGGGTGAAAGAAAACAGTTATAATTACCGTGCGGCGCATATTGCGGTCACGGACATCGCAGGCACACAAAAGCTGATCGATGACAAAAGGCAGCTTGAGGCATTGCGGAAACTGCATATTTCTATCAATTAAGGACAAAATAGTAACAGATTTTGGAATACAAACCATGAGAGGATGAAATTAAGATGGAAGAAAAACTCGAAAAAAAGGCAAAAACTGCAAAAAAGACAGCGGAGGAAGCAGCTTCTGCGGAAAAAGAAGCAAAATTCATGGAAAAACTGCAGGGACTCCTCGCGGTCGCGAAAAAGAAAAAGAACATGCTGGAGTATCAGGAGATCAATGATTATTTCCGTGAACTTGAGCTGAACGCGGAGCAGTTTGAGAAGATCCTGGATTTCCTGGAAGCAAACAATATCGACGTCTTAAGAATTACCGAAGATGATGATGAGGTAGATGAGGAACTCCTGTTAAATGACGACGAGGAAGAGATCGAGGTGGAAAATATCGATCTTTCCGTGCCGGACGGTGTTTCTATCGAAGATCCGGTCCGTATGTATTTAAAAGAGATCGGAAAGGTTCCGTTGCTCAGCGCGGAGGAAGAGATCGACCTTGCCCAGAAGATGGAAGAGGGAGCGGTTGCGAAAGAAAAGATCGCGATTTTAAAGAAACGTAAGGAAGAGGCAGCGGAGGAAGAACAGGCAGAGCTGGATGAGGAGATTAAGGCACTCACAAAGACCCAGGATGCCGGAGATGAGGCAAAGAAACGTCTGGCGGAAGCAAACTTACGACTGGTAGTATCCATTGCAAAACGTTATGTTGGCCGTGGTATGCTTTTCCTTGATCTGATCCAGGAGGGAAATCTGGGTCTTATTAAGGCTGTCGAAAAATTTGATTACCGCAAGGGTTATAAGTTCTCCACATATGCGACCTGGTGGATCCGTCAGGCGATCACAAGAGCGATCGCCGATCAGGCGAGAACGATCCGTATTCCGGTGCATATGGTTGAAACGATCAACAAACTGATCCGTGTTTCCAGACAGTTACTGCAGGAACTCGGACGTGAACCGACTCCGGAAGAGATCGCGGAAGAAATGAACATGCCGGTAGAGCGTGTGCGTGAGATCTTAAAAATATCCCAGGAGCCGGTGTCTTTGGAGACCCCGATCGGTGAGGAGGAAGACAGCCACCTTGGTGATTTCATCCAGGATGACAATGTGCCGGTTCCGGCAGACGCGGCGGCGTTTACCCTGTTAAAAGAACAGCTTGAGGAAGTGCTTGGAACGCTGACAGAACGTGAACAGAAGGTTCTCACGCTGCGTTTCGGTTTGGAGGACGGCCGTGCGCGCACACTGGAAGAAGTAGGAAAAGAATTTAATGTAACACGCGAGCGTATCCGTCAGATCGAGGCAAAGGCACTGCGCAAACTGCGTCATCCGAGCAGAAGCCGCAAATTAAAGGATTATCTGGAGTAAAAATATGAAAACGACCTTGAGTAAGCGTCTGCTTGCGGTGGCCGGGTTTGTGACGCCGGGCAGCCGGGTTGCGGATATCGGGACGGATCACGCGTTTGTTCCGATCTATCTGATGGAACATAAGATCGTGCCCAGCGCGCTCGCGATGGATATCGGAAAAGGTCCGCTTCTTGCGGCAGAGGAACATATCAAAGAGCACGGACTGGAAAAATACATAACTGCGCGGCAGTCGGACGGAGTACTTGCCTTACAGGATGGAGAGGCAGACTCCGTGATCATTGCCGGGATGGGCGGGGCGCTCGTGATAAAGATCCTGTCCGAGGGACGCGAAAGACTGCGAAATGTAAAGGAACTCATTTTGCAGCCACAGTCCGAGGTGGAAAAAGTGCGCCATTTCCTTTATGAAAGTGGATATCATATCACAGCGGAGGAAATGGTCTTTGAGGATGGCAAATATTATCCGATGATGCATGCCGTACCTGGCAGGGACGATACGGTGTATCCGGAGTCCTATTTTAAGTATGGCGGCTGGCTGATCCGGGAAAAGAACGAGGTGCTTTTGAGGTATCTGGAAAAAGAAGAACGTGAAGTGCGCGAAATCCAAAAAAAGCTTCTGCCAGGGCAGGAGAAAGAACGGATCCGGGCACGGCTTGATGAGATCAAAGAACGGCTTGCGGTGATAGAACAGGCGAAAATGGAGATGCATGGATCATGAAAGGTGAAGAAGTTCTTGCAATTTTGAGACAGGCGGCACCGGAGCATTATGCCTGCGCATGGGATAATGTCGGTCTGCTTGTCGGCAGCAGTAAAAAAGAAGTAAAACGGATCTATCTGGCGTTAGACGCGACAGATGAAGTGGTGGAACAGGCGGTTTCCTGTGGGGCAGATCTGCTTGTGACTCATCATCCGCTTATCTTTTCGGGATTAAAGCGGGTGACAGATGAAGATTTTATCGGACGGAGAGTCCAAAAGCTGATCGCGCATGATATTTCCTATTATGCGATGCATACCAGTTTTGATGTGTCGAAGATGGCAGATCTGGCAGCGGAGAGATTAGGATTCGTCGCACCGCAGGCGCTTGAAGAGATGTTTGAGGAAGACGGCGAAACAAAGGGCATTGGAAAGATCGGGAATCTTGCGCAGGAGATGACACTCGCGTCCTGCGCGCAGTTTGTAAAGAAAGCGTTTGAGATTCCGGCGGTGAAAGTGTTTGGCAATCCGAAACAAAAAGTAAAACGTGCGGCGGTCTGCCCGGGATCGGGAAAAAGTGAAATCCCGTTTGCCTTACAAAAAGGAGCAGAGGTATTGATCACCGGAGATATCGATCATCATGACGGGATCGATGCGGTGGCGCAGGGACTTTGCGTGATCGATGCCGGACATTATGGACTTGAGCATATTTTTGTTCCATATATGAAAGAATATTTAGATACCAGATGCAGACAGGTCGAGGTCATTATGCGGGAAGATATCTTTCCGTTTGAAGTGGTATAGGAGGTGTTTTTTGTGGCAAATCAGATGTGTAATGTAAGGATTGACGGGGAAGAGAAAAGCTATCCCTGCGGGACGCCTTTCCTAGAGATTGTAAAGGATTATCAGAAAAATTACAAAGACGATATCGTGCTGGTCATGTTTAACCGGAAACTGCGGGAACTGCATAAACGTCTGAAAAAAGACGGGGAGATCTCGTTTGTGACGACGGCGGATAATGTCGGAAAAAAGGTATACCGCAGAAGCGTGATCCTTCTGATGCAGAAGGCGGTTTACAATCTTTATGGCAGAAAGAATGTCCGCGCGCGGGTACTGCATTCGATCAGACAGGGGTATTTCTGCAAGCTGACCGGAGGACCGGAGTTAAATGAGGCGGTTCTTCTTGAGATCAAGGAGGAAATGCTCCGTCTGGCGGAAAAGAACATACCGCTCATGAAAGAGACCGTCAGCACCAATGAGGCGCGCGCAATGTTCCACTCCTTTGGCATGACAGACAAAGAACAGCTGTTTAAATACCGCAGAAGCTCCACGGTCAATATTTATGATCTGGATGGCTATAAGGATTATTTCTACGGATATATGGTGGCTTCGACCGGATATCTCAAATATTTTGACCTGAAATTATATCAGGATGGATTTATGCTGCTTTATCCGAATCAGGATTCCAGAAAAGTGGCGGAATTTGTCCCGTCCGATCAGTTGTTCCATACGCTCGATGAATCTTCACGCTGGGGAGATCTCATGGGGATCGGAACGATCGGGGCGTTGGATGACGCGATCGCGTCCGGGCGCAGCCAGGAGATTATTCTGATCCAGGAAGCATTGATGGAAAAAAAGATCGGGCAGCTCGCGCAGATGATAAAGGACAACGGCGACCGCAAATTTGTCATGATCGCGGGACCGTCTTCCTCCGGTAAGACCACGTTCTCGCACCGGCTGTCG
This sequence comes from Roseburia yibonii, assembly GCF_014297335.1. Classification (NCBI taxonomy): domain Bacteria; kingdom Bacillati; phylum Bacillota; class Clostridia; order Lachnospirales; family Lachnospiraceae; genus Roseburia; species Roseburia yibonii. The sequence continues at coordinate 231,015 of NZ_JACOQH010000001.1, read as the reverse complement.
ATCCAGCTTTCCGCGCTCGGCTTAAAGCCGCATCCGTTCCCGCTTGACGATTATTATCTGGATCACGAGTATACACCGCTTGATGAAAACGGACAGCCGAATTACGAGTGCCTTGAGGCGCTGGATGTGGAGCGGTTCAATCAGGATATGAACGAGCTTCTGACCGGACGGGAAGTGGAGATCCCGGTTTATAATTTCAAGACTGGAAAGCGTGAGACGAAGGGAAAGATGATGCAGCTCGGAAAAGATGATCTTCTCGTGATCGAGGGCATTCACGGGCTGAATGACAAACTTTCCTATTCGATTCCGAAAGAAAAGAAATTCAAGATCTACATCAGTGCGCTGACACAGCTCGATATCGATGAGCACAACAATCTGTCCACGACAGATGTAAGACTGATCCGCCGGATCGTGCGTGACGCGAGAACCAGGGGATCATCGGCAGCATCCACGATCGGAATGTGGAATTCCGTGCGCAGAGGGGAAGAAAAATATATTTTCCCATTTCAGGAAGAGGCGGATGTCATGTTCAATTCGGCGCTGATCTATGAGATGTCTGTGTTAAAACAGTATGTGGAACCGCTTTTGTTTGGCATAGAGCAGAATACGCCGGAATACCTGGAGGCAAACCGGCTTTTGAAGGTGCTGGATTACTTCCTGCCGATCCCTGCGGATGTGATCGGAAGCAACTCGATCATCCGTGAATTTATTGGCGGAAGCTGTTTTCATGTCTGAACCGCATAAAAAAATTTAAAAGAAACAGTTGAAATTGTAAGGGAACAAGTTATAATAGTAAAAGATTAAGTAGGACAGATGATCGCGGCTGCAGGTGTCGAAAGACCGCAGGTGAGGAAAGTCCGGGCTTCACAGGGCAGGATGCCGGATAACGTCCGGTGGAGGTGACTCCAAGGAAAGTGCAACAGAAATATACCGCCGCGCAAGCGGTAAGGGTGGAAGGGCAGTGTAAGAGACTACCGCCTTCCTGGTAACAGGGAGGGCACATGTAAACCCCATTCGAAGCAAGACCGAACAAAAGCGTTGACGTGGCCCGCCAGCTTTAGGTAGGTCGCTTGAAATGACTGGCAACAGCCATTCTAGATAGATGATCATCCAATGACATAACCCGGCTTACCGTCCTGCTTAATATCAATACTCCATGTTACAATGGGGTATTTTTTTGTAATAGATCTGTAAACTTTCTAAAATGTTTCTTAAATGAATGGTACATCGGTTGACACCGGAAAACGCAGGGCTTAACATCTAAGAAGATAGAAAAAAGGACGAGGTGTATGTAGATGAGAGAAAAGTTCAGACGTTTTATGACAGGAAGATATGGAGTGGATCAGCTGTCCCGGGCGTATCTGATGATCGTACTGGTCCTTCTTGTGATCGCGCTGTTTTTCCGCAGGGCGGTGCCGGTACTGGATCTGGTCGCGCTGCTGCTGTTAGGGTATACCTATTACCGCATATTTTCACGCGATATATCAAAGATGTACGCGCAGAATCAGAAATACCTGAATTTTCGTTATAAACTGACTGTCAGATGGAACAATGCGAAGAAGCGCTTTGCGCAGCGCAGAGAATATCGCTTTTTCCGCTGTCCGAAATGCCGTCAGCGGGTGCGTGTGCCGCGGGGCAGGGGAAAGATCTGTATCACCTGTCCGAAGTGCAGGGAAGAATTCATTAAGAGAAGTTGAGAAGCAGAAAGAGAGACTGAGAGATATGTTTGGGTATATCAATATCAACAGAGAGGAACTTTCCGATGAAAATAAAAAAGCGTATCAGGCATATTACTGCGGTCTCTGCCGGAAATTAAAGGAAAACTGCGGGACAAAAGGGCAGATGCTGTTAAATTACGATATGACATTTCTGGTCGTTCTGCTGACAGGTCTGTATGAACTTGCGAATGAAGAGATTTCGTTTACCTGCGGTCTGCATCCGACCAGAAAGCAGATGGCGTATCTGAACGAGGCGACTGATTACGCGGCGGATATGAATGTTATTTTGTCTTACCAGAACTTTGAGGATGACTGGAAGGATGACCGCTCCTACGCGAAACGGACATTTATGAAGATGTTCGAGAAAGATTACGAGAGAATCCGCGGTGTGTATCCGAGACAAGTGCAGGCGGTTGAGGATTATATGAAAAAGCAGGCGGATGCGGAGACCAGAAAGGAAACAAACCTTGATGTGGTCGCGGGACTTACCGGAGAGCTGCTCGGCGAGATCTTTGCATGGAAAGAGGATATGTGGGCGGAGGAATTAAAATGCCTTGGCTTTTATATGGGAAAATTCATCTATATCATGGACGCGTATGAGGATCGAAAGAGCGATGAGAAGAAGGCGGCGTTTAATCCGTTAATCGCGATGGAACAGGAGAACGAGGCAGATTTTGAGACCTTATGCAAACTGATTCTGACCAGCATGATGTCAGAGTGCGCGAAATCTTTTGAGCGTCTGCCGGTTCTGCTGCATGCGGACATTTTGAGAAATGTCCTGTATTCGGGCGTGTGGTCGAGATATGAATATATCCAGAAGAGGAAACAGAAAGGGAGGGGATCGTCGGATGGGAAACCGAAATCCGTATGAAGTACTTGGCGTGTCGCCGGCAGCGACAGACGAGGAAATAAAAAAAGCATATCGGGCACTGAGCCGCAAATATCACCCGGATGCCAACATCAACAGTCCGAATAAGGCGGAGGCGGAGGAACGCTTCAAGGAAGTACAGCAGGCGTATGACCAGATCATGAAGGAAAAGCAGCAGGGTTATACCTATGGAAGCTATGGCGGATATGGAAATTCCTCCTCCTGGAACAGACAGTCTTACTATGGAGGCGGTACGCAGAATGCGGGTTCGGTAGAGATGCAGGCGGCGGCCAACTATATCGCGAACCGGTGCTTTAAAGAGGCGCTTAATGTGTTAAACAGTATGGCGGCATCCGAGCGGAATGCCAGATGGTATTATTACAGTGGGCTTGCGAACGCGGGAGTCGGGAATAATATTATTGCCCGGGACCATGCCGACCGTGCGGTGGCAATGGAGCCGAGCAATATGGAATACCGCCAGCTGAAGCAGCAGCTTGAGTTTGGCGGAAACTGGTATCAGAATATGGGAGAGTCCTACGGACGTCCTTATTCGGGTTCCAGTGGTTATTGTTTGAGTTTCCTTCTGTTAAATCTTCTGTGCAACTGTTGCTGCTTCCGCCCGTTTTAAGCTGCGGGCGGAACGCAGTTTTGGTTACTACTTTCTTTCGTATTTTTCTTCACAGTATTTGCAGCGATAGACCTCGTTTGCTTCATCAGTCAGAACGAAGATCTGGTCAAGTTCCTGTTCGATGGAGGAAATACATCTCGGATTTTTACATTTAATGACATTTTTGATTTTTTTCGGCAGACGCAGGGAGCGTTTCTCCACGATCTGGTCGCCTTTGATGATATTGACGGTGATATTGTGGTCTATGAAACCTAAAATATCAAGATCAAGTTTGTCAATCGGGCATTCTACTTTTATCATGTCCTTTTTTCCCATTTTTTTGCTGCGCGCATTTTTGATGATCGCGACACAGCAGTCTAACTGGTCCAGTTTCAAGTAATGATAGATGGAAAGGCTCATGCCGGCTTTGATATGGTCGAGCACAAATCCTTCCTGAATTCCACTGATATTTAACATTGATTTGTTCCTTCCTTACATTCGGTTTGCATATGATTTATTGTACTTCGATGCCGAGCAGTGTCAGGATCAATGCCATGCGGACATAGACACCGTATTGTACCTGCTTAAAGTATACAGCTCTCGGATCATCATCGACTTCCACAGAGATCTCGTTGACACGCGGAAGCGGGTGGAGCACAAGCATATCATCCTTTGCCAGTGCCATTTTCTCTTTATCGAGAATATAGAAGTCTTTCATACGGATGTAATCTTCTTCGTTGAAGAAGCGTTCCTTCTGTACACGCGTCATATAGAGGATATCCAGATCCGGGATCGCGTCCTCTAAACGTTCCACCTCAGTGAATGGGATGTTGTTCGCAACCAGGACGTCTTCCCTTATGTATTCCGGTACGCGCAGTTCCTTCGGGGAGATCAGTACGAATTCCACGTTCGGATAGCGGATCAGCGCATTGATTAAGGAGTGTACGGTACGGCCGAATTTTAAATCTCCGCACAGACCGATCTTTAAATTGGATAATCTGCCCTTTAAAGAGCGGATGGTAAGCAGATCCGCAAGTGTCTGGGTGGGATGTTGATGACCGCCGTCTCCGGCATTGATGACTGGAATACTGGATTTTAAGGAAGCAACGAGAGGAGCTCCCTCTTTTGGATGACGCATCGCACAGATATCTGCGAAGCAGGAAATAACTCGAATGGTATCAGAAACACTTTCGCCTTTGGCAGCTGAACTGCTGTCGGCACTGGAAAAACCGATGACGGAACCGCCGAGGTTCAACATGGCAGTTTCAAAACTAAGTCTTGTTCTGGTACTGGGTTCATAAAAAAGTGTGGCTAATTTTTTCCCGTCACATGCATGCGCATATTTTTTCGGGTTCTTTTCAATATCATTAGCCAGTGTAAGCAGCTTGTCCAACTCTTCCACGGACAAGTCCAACGGGCTCATTAAATGTCGCATTGTATTTTCCTCCTCTAGACATTTTTACTATCATATAATAATAAATTACAAATTTCAAGAAATATTTTGTGAAAAAAATGCAAAAATGTATTATAATAGGCGATAGAAAAATCAGGAGGAATTTTATGGACAATACCAAGGTGATCAAAGAAGAAAAAACAGTGGCATTCCGGGAGCGGAAACGCATCCTTTTTTTCGGACTGCCGTTTACATTTACGGTTTATACAGCAAGCAATGTGGTTGTAACCGTTGACACCGGATTCTTTAACCGGGAGGAAAATGACTGTTACATGTATAAGATACAGGATGTAACGTTAAAGCGTTCCCTGTTCGAGCGCATGTTCGGACTGGGAACCATTATCTGCTATACAGGAGATGTCACAAACCCGGAGCTTGTTCTGGAACATGTAAAACACGCAAAAGAGATCAAAGAATACCTGTTGGAAGAATCCGAACAGGCAAGACTTAAGCGCCGCACCTTAAATATGCAGAATATCGGCGCGGAGAGCGTAGAGGCAGAAGAACTTTAAGGTTTAAAGTTTTCTGCCGTCTGCATGGCACATCAGTTTTTCAAAGATCAGTCCCGCGGCCATCCACAAAGGCGCGTAGTCCAGACGGATGACGCCGCGGACATTCAGTTTGGCATGACTGTAATCCCAGGGACAGAGGTCGTGCTTCTTTAACAGACTTCCACTGACAAATTCACAGGCGAGGATTCCGGCGGAGTAGATGATCCCCCGGAAAAACAGAGGGATCCCCTTTATGTGCCGGTAGACCGGTTCGATCACGGCAGCCATGCCATATATGGGAAACATCCAGACAGAAGTCTGTCCGATCAGTTTTTTATTTTTTTTCCGGAGCGATCCAAAAGAAGTAAATAAAATTTCCATGCACCATCCGGTCAGTCCGCAGATAAAAAAATTTTTTCTCATGGAAAAAGTGTGCCCACGCCCGTTGCTTTTTATACAGGCAATGACATATAATAAAAAATATGCGTTTTTTGGAGGAGTTGAAATACAAATGGCGTTGTATGCCAATATTATTATAGATATCTCACATGAAAAATTAGACCGGCTATTCCAGTATCGTGTCCCGGAAGAACTAAAGCCGGTGCTAAAGATCGGAATGCAGGTGCTGGTGCCGTTTGGAAGCGGCGGGCGGAAGCTGTGCGGCTATGTGATCGAGCTTACCGATCAGGCGGAGTACGATGTGCGAAAAATAAAAGAAATTACGGAGATCTGCAAAGACAGCGTTGCGATCGAATCCCAGCTGATCGCGCTTGCGTTCTGGATGAAAAAGAATTATGGCGGAACCATGAACCAGGCATTAAAGACGGTGATCCCGATCAAACAGAAGACGGCGGCAAAGGAAAAACGGATCCTGGTACTTGCGGCCGATGAAAAAACGGCAGAAGAGCAGCTTGCGGAATTCCGGCGGAAACACAATGTGGCGCGGGCGCGTCTTTTAGAGGCACTGATCCGGGAGCGGGAACTTTCCGGTGATGTGGTGAAAGAAGAGCTGAATGTCGGACTGAATGTCGTGCGGGCAATGGAAAAACTGGGGATCCTAAAGATCCGGACGGAGCAGGACTACCGGAATCCGGTGCGGCAGCGGGAGCGGGAGGAAAGAAAGTTCCTTTTGAGTGAAAGTCAGCAGGCGGCGGTGGATGCCGTTTTGAGAGACCGCAGGGAACAGAGGCAGGGAATCTATCTTTTGCATGGCGTGACGGGAAGCGGAAAGACCGAAGTGTATATGGAGCTCATCGCACATAACATTGCAGAGGGAAAACAGGCGATCGTTCTGATCCCGGAGATTGCGTTGACCTATCAGACGGTCCGGCGTTTTTATGACCGCTTCGGAAATCGGGTGTCCATTTTAAATTCCAGACTTTCCGCAGGGGAGCGCTACGATCAGTTTCTCCGGGCGAAAAGAGGAGAGATCGACATTATGATCGGACCGAGATCTGCGTTGTTCACACCTTTTTCAAATCTTGGTCTTATAATCATAGACGAAGAACATGAAAGCTCCTACAAAAGTGAGACCGTGCCGCGCTATCACGCGAGAGAGACCGCGATCGAGCGGGCAGGGATGACAGGGGCGAGCGTGATCCTTGGCTCCGCAACACCTTCGATCGAGAGTTATACGAAGGCACAAAACGGAGAGTATCATCTGCTTGAGATGAAAGAACGGATATCGAAAAGACCGCTTCCGACCTGCTATACGGTGGATCTGCGCGAGGAATTAAAAACGGGCAACCGTTCGATACTAAGCAGAAAATTACAGGAACTGATGGAGGAGCGGCTGGCAAAACAGGAACAGATCATGCTCTTTTTAAACCGGCGTGGAATGTCAGGCTTTGTATCCTGCCGTTCCTGCGGGCATGTGATCAAGTGCCCGCACTGCGACGTATCCCTAAGCTGGCACAGCAACGGAAAGATGATCTGCCATTACTGCGGTTATGAGGAACCGGAAGCGCATGTATGTCCCGAATGCGGCTCACGCTACATCAGCGGGTTCAAGGCAGGGACGCAGAAGATCGAGATGCTGGTAAAAAAGCGTTTCCCGAAGGCACGGGTGCTTCGGATGGATTTTGATACGACCAGAAAAAAAGAGAGCTATGAGAAGATCCTTTCCGCGTTTGCCAATCATGAAGCGGATATCCTGGTCGGTACCCAGATGATCGTAAAGGGGCATGACTTCCCGAATGTCACGCTGGTCGGAGTGCTGGCGGCGGATCTGTCCCTTGGCGTCAGTGATTACCGCGCATCGGAGCGGACGTTTCAGCTGCTGACACAGGCGGCGGGACGCGCCGGCAGAGGCGACAGGCCGGGAGAGGTCGTGATACAGACCTATCAGCCCGAGCATTACAGCATCGTCGCGGCTGCGGCACAGGACTATGCGTCTTTCTACGCGCATGAGATGGAATACCGCAGGATGCTCTGTTACCCGCCGGTATGGAATATGTTGCTGATCCTTTCCGCAGCAAAAAACGAGGAGCTTGCCTACCAGGCATCCGAGCGCATGAAACGGGTGATCGCAGCGCTTGGCTACCAGAATCTCTTTGTGGTCGGTCCTGCGGATACGGCGGTGGCAAAGGTAAATGACATCTACAAAAAGGTGCTGTATTTAAAACATGCGGATTATGCGGTGCTTGTGGATGTGAAGGACAGGCTGGAACATTTTATCAATGGGAATAGAGAATTAAAGAATATTGTGGTACAATTTGATTTTAATCCTATGAATGGATTTTAAAATATAGTATAGTAATAAGCAGATACGAAATGAAAAGATGGAGGAATAAAAATGGCATTAAGAGAAATTCGTGTGATGGGCGATCCTGTACTGACAAAGGTATGCAGGGAAGTGACAGAGGTAACACCAAAGATTACAGAATTGATAGATGATATGTTTGAGACGATGTACGAGGCAAATGGAGTCGGACTTGCGGCACCGCAGGTAGGAATCTTAAAACGTATTGTTGTCATCGATGTCGGAGAGGGACCGATCGTTTTGATCAATCCGAAGATCGTTGAGACAAGCGGGGAACAGACCGGAGATGAGGGCTGCCTGAGCCTCCCTGGAAAAGCAGGAGTTGTGACACGGCCGAATTATGTCAAGGTACAGGCATTTGACGAGGATATGAACCGGATCGAACTGGAAGGCGAGGAACTGCTTGCGAGAGCATTCTGCCATGAGATCGATCATCTGGACGGACATATGTATACCGAAAAAGTAGAAGGCGGTCTCCATGATGTGGGAGCTGTTTCCGACGAGGATGAAGAATAAGAAAAAAGCGAGGGAGATCAATGCGTGTAATTTTTATGGGAACACCGGATTTTGCCGTGGGAACGTTAGAGGCTGTTGTAAAAGCCGGACATGAAGTGGTACTTGCGGTTACACAGCCGGATAAGCCAAAGGGCAGGGGAAACGCCGTACAGTTTCCTCCGGTGAAAGAAAAGGCGCTTGAGTATGGCATCGAAGTTTATCAGCCAAAGCGTGTGCGGGAGCCGGAATGTGTTGCGCATCTGAGACAGTATGAGCCGGATATGATCATCGTGGTCGCATTCGGTCAGATCCTTTCGACAGAGATCCTTCAGATGCCAAAATACGGATGCGTCAATGTGCATGCGTCACTGCTTCCGAAATACCGTGGTGCGGCACCGATCCAGTGGGCGGTGATCAACGGAGACCGCGTTTCCGGCGTCACGACCATGCGCATGGATGAAGGGATCGATACCGGAGACATCATCGAGCAGGCAGAATATGAGCTTGCGCCGGACGAGACGGGCGGAAGCCTGTTTGACCATCTGGCAGAAGTGGGAGCGGATCTCTGCGTGCATACCATGGCGGAGATAGAAGCCGGACGCGCAGTCTATACCAGACAGGATGAGACGCTCGCGACCCATGTCGGTATGTTAAAAAAACAGTTTGGCAAAATTGACTGGACAAAGCCGGCGGAGGAGATCGAGCGGTTGATCCGTGGCTTAAATCCATGGCCAAGTGCATATACTTCCCTGAATGGGAAAACACTAAAGATATGGAAGGCATCGGTACAGCCGGGCGGTGATCCGGCAGATGCCGGAAAGATCGTGCTGGCAGATAAAAACAGCATCGGAGTGCAGACCGGAAAGGATATTTTAATCCTGCAGGAAATTCAGTTAGAAGGGAAAAAACGTATGAGCGTGGATGCTTTTCTGCGCGGATTTCCGGTTTCGGCTGGCACGGAATTGGGATAGGAGGTAAAGCTTATGTATGGAATGTATTACAGTTGGTGGGATCCGACTTATTTTCTGGTGATTATTGGGGCGGTCATCTGTCTGATCGCGTCCGCGAGGGTAAAATCAACGTTTAACAAATACGCGGCTTACCGCAGTATGTCCGGCATGACCGGCGCACAGGCGGCACAGCGTATTTTAAACAGCGCAGGGATCTATGATGTGAGGGTACAGCATATTTCCGGAAACCTGACGGATCATTACAATCCGGCAAATAAGACCTTAAATCTTTCGGACAGTGTATACGGTTCCACCTCAGTGGCTGCGGTCGGCGTTGCGGCACATGAATGCGGGCACGCGATCCAGCACCAGAAAGAATACCTGCCATTAAAAATACGTTCGGCACTGGTTCCGGCAGCCAATTTCGGCTCGGCACTGGCATGGCCGATCATTGTCCTCGGTCTGTTTTTTACCAGCAATACCGGAAATCTTTTGATCCATATCGGAATTTTACTTTTTTCTCTTGCGGTACTTTTTCAGCTTGTGACGCTTCCGGTCGAATTTGACGCGTCAGCGCGCGCAGTGCGTATCCTGGGGGAGACCGGCATCTTAAACAGCCAGGAGCTGCCGTATACGAAGAAGGTGCTTGGCGCAGCCGCGCTTACCTATGTTGCCAGCGCAGCCGCAGCGATCTTACAGCTTCTTCGTATCATACTTTTATTCGGAGAAAGAGGAAACGACCGTGACTGAGCACATAAATGAACGGGAGCTGGTACTTGAGATCCTGCTTGCGGTGACGCGGGATGGCGAGTACAGCCACATAGCCTTAAAGAACGTACTGGACAAATACCAGTATCTCGAAAAAAACAGCCGCGCGTTTATCACAAGGCTGAGCGAGGGAACGCTGGAGCGGATGATCGAGCTGGATCATATCATCGATCAGTTTTCCAAAGTTCCGGTGCGCAAACAAAAACCGGTGATCCGAAATATCCTGCGCATGGGTGTCTATCAGCTGAAACACATGGATACCGTACCGGCTTCCGCGGCATGTAATGAAGCGGTAAAGCTTGCGGAGCGCAAAGGCTTTCGCAGCCTGAAAGGTTTTGTGAACGGTGTGCTTCGCAATATCAGCAGAAATATGGAAAATATAAAAATGCCAAAGCGCGAGGATGGGGAAATCCCATATCTGAGTGTGAGCTATTCCATGCCGGAGTGGATCGTAAAGGTATGGGAAAAAGACTATGGCATATCAAAAACCGAAGAAATGTTACAGGCGCTTTTGAGTGAGCCGGAGTTGTCCATCCGTGTAAATGAGGGGAAGATCACTCCAGGGGATTTAAAGACACGTCTGGAGACAGAAGGTGTGACGGTGCGGCAGAACGAGACACTGCCGTATGCCTTTTTCATTTCGGGTTTTGACCATTTAAGAGCACTGCCGTCTTTTGAAGAAGGCCTTTTTTATGTGCAGGATGAGAGCTCGATGCGTGTTGCGGAACTTGCGCAGCCAGAGGACGGAGATTTTGTGATCGATGTCTGCGCGGCTCCCGGAGGAAAAAGCATACATATTGCGGAAAAGATGCATGGAACGGGTCATGTGGAAGCAAGAGACCTGACGCCGTATAAAGTGGGACTGATCGAAGAAAACATCAGACGCTGTGAAACGAAAAACATGTCGGCAGTCTGCATGGATGCGCGGATAAGAGACGAAGCGTCTGTGCAGAAAGCAGATATCGTGATCGCGGATCTGCCCTGCTCGGGGCTTGGGGTCATTCAGAAGAAAAAAGATATCAAATACAAGATGACACCGGAAAAGCAAAAGGATCTGGCGGTACTGCAAAGAGAGATCCTCTCTGTTGTGCATGCGTATATAAAACCGGGAGGAACGCTGATCTACAGTACCTGTACCATAAACCGGGAGGAGAATGAAGAGAATGTCGCGTGTTTTTTGCGTGAGCATCCGGAATTTAGCCTCGTATCAATGGAACAGATCCTGCCACAGGCGGGAAGATGTGATGGATTCTTCCTTGCAAAATTAAAAAGAAAGAACGAACAGAAAGCAGAGTAATCTATGGAACAGACCGATATTAAGTCATTGAATTTAAAAGAACTGACGGGAGTAGTCAGTGAACTCGGAGAAAAGCCGTTTCGCGCGAAACAGATCTACGAATGGCTGCATCAGAAGCAGGTCACGGACTATGAGGAAATGACCAACATATCAAAAAAATTAAAAGAAGAGCTGCGGGAGAAATATCCGCTTACCGTATTAAAACAGGTGACCGTACAGATCTCAAAGATCGACGGAACCAGAAAATACCTGTTCGCGCTTGCGGACGGCAACGTCATTGAGAGTGTGCTGATGCGGTATAAACATGGAAATTCCGTGTGCATCTCATCGCAGGTGGGCTGCCGCATGGGCTGCCGTTTCTGCGCGTCCACGCTTGACGGAAAGGTGCGGGATCTTCTTCCGTCTGAAATGTTAGAACAGATCTACCGTATCGGAGCGGACATCGGAGAGCGCATTTCCAATGTAGTGGTGATGGGAACCGGAGAACCGCTTGATAATTACGATAATCTGTTAAAGTTTATTGAACTTTTAACCGATGAGAACGGATTAAATATCAGTCAGCGGAATCTTACGGTATCTACCTGTGGGATCGTACCGCGCATGCGGGAACTTGCGGAGAAAAAACTTCAAATTACCCTGGCATTGTCGCTGCATGCTTCCTCACAGGAAAAGCGGCTTGCGCTGATGCCGGTGGCGAATAAATATGAACTTTCGGAAGTGATCGACGCCTGTCGTTACTATTTTGAAAAGACCGGGCGCAGGGTGACCTTTGAGTACAGTCTGGTAGCGGGAGTCAACGATACAGACACGGACGCAGCGGAACTTCAGGCGCTTGTCCGTGGCATGAACTGCCACATCAATCTGATTCCGGTCAACCCGATCAAGGAGCGTGATTTCGTCCAGCCATCAAGGGATCGCGTGCTCGATTTCAAAAATAAACTTGAAAAAAACGGAATAAATGTTACTATTAGAAGGGAAATGGGCCGGGATATAGACGGCGCCTGTGGACAGTTGCGGAAGAGATATATAGAAAGGTAGGCGTAAGAATGAAAACTTTTTCCATATCGGATATCGGACAGCTCAGAGATACGAATCAGGATTATTTTTATACGTCTGAAAATCCAGTCGGAAATTTACCAAACCTTTTTATTGTGGCAGATGGAATGGGCGGTCATAATGCCGGCGACTATGCATCCAGATATACGGTAGAACAGATCGTTTCCGTGGTCGGGCAGTCGAAGGAGACCGATCCGGCAAAGATCATAAGAGAAGGCATAGAGCAGGCAAACACCATGCTGCTCGCGCGTGCAAACGAAGATATTACAAGAAAAGGAATGGGAACTACTGTGGTGGTTCTGGCTGTTTGTGACAACAGGCTTGTGGTTGCCAATGTCGGCGACAGCAGGTTATATATCGTAAATGACGGGATCAGACAGATCACAAGAGATCACTCCTATGTTCAGGAAATGGTTCGTATGGGAGAGATCGATGCGGAAATGGCGAAGGATCATCCGGACAAAAATATTATCACCCGTGCCATCGGCGTCGGAGAGGAAGTCGCGATCGATTTCTTTGAAGAGGAAGTCAGACACGGTGATTTTGTTTTGATGTGTTCGGACGGACTTACCAATATGGTGGAAGATGATTCCATAAGAAATATCATAAAAGGTCAGCGGGACATCGCGGAGAAGGCCGAGAAACTTGTAGAGACTGCCAATCGAAACGGCGGGAAAGATAATATTACGGTTGTAGTAATAGAACCGTTTTCTGATGAGGTGAAAAAATGTTAACAGAAGGAATGTTTATTGCGGACCGTTATGAGGTCATAAGTAAAATCGGTGCCGGCGGAATGTCGGATGTCTATAAAGCGAAAGATCATGTCCTCGGACGTTTTGTAGCCATAAAAGTCTTAAAACCGGAATTCAGCGAGGATGTCGGATTTGTAAGCAAATTTCATACCGAGGCGCAGTCTGCGGCAGGGCTGGAGCATCCGAATATCGTAAATATTTATGATGTCGGCAGCGAGGACGGACTGCACTATATCGTCATGGAATATATCGAGGGAATTACCTTAAAGACCTATATAGAGAAGAAGGGACGCCTTACATTTAAAGAGGCGGTCAGCATTGCGATCCAGGTCGGAAGGGGAATTGAAGCAGCACATAATAAAAATATCGTTCACCGCGATATCAAACCGCAGAATATCATGATCTCCACCGAGGGAAAGGTAAAGGTCATGGATTTTGGAATCGCGCGTGCAGCGACAAGCAATACGATCCATTCGGATGTGATGGGCTCCGTGCATTATTCCTCTCCGGAACAGGCAAGAAACGGATTTATCGATGGAAAGAGCGATATCTACTCACTCGGGATCGTGATGTATGAGATGGTCACCGGACGTGTGCCGTTTGACGGGGATACCACAGTATCCATAGCGATCCAGCATTTGCAGGAAGAAATGGTTCCACCGAGTGCTTACGCGCCGGATCTGCCGATCAGTCTGGAAAAGATCATCTTAAAATGTACGCAGAAGAGCCCGAGCCGCCGATATCAGAATATCGGAGATCTGATCCAGGATCTGAAGAAGGCACTGGTTCATCCGAATGAAGACTTCGTCACGGTAGTGCCGTTGATGAATCAGGATAAGACCAGAGTGATCTCCGAGCAGGAATTAAATCAGATCAAGCGCAAGCAGGAAGACGAATATGCGGATAACTATGACGATACATATGAAGATGAGTATGACGACGATGGCTATGACGATGACGGCTATGATGAATATGATGGCGATGAAGACGGAGAATACGAAGATGATTATGAGGATGAAGACTACGAGGATGAGAATGCCGGCAATGGCCTGAATCCGAAAATGGAAAAGGCGATCACGATCATGGGGATCGTCGTTGCGATCATCATTGTTTTTATCATCATTTACCTGGTGGGAAGTTTCTTTGGACTGTTTAAATTCGGTTCCTCCAAAAAGGCGGACACACAGACAGAGACGCAGACACAGGTTCAGACAGAAAGTGACAGCGAATCCGAAGAAGATGACGCGGATAAGGTAACCATGATCGATGTCAGAGGTATGACCTATGATGATGCCAAGGATGCGCTCAACAAGGTCGGACTTGGTATCTTTAAAAATGGAACCCAGTCTTCCGATGATTACGCGGAAGGAGAGATCGTTTCCCAGGATGTGGAAAAAGGGGAAAAGGTCGATAAGAACACGACCGTCAAGGTTGTGATCAGCAGCGGAAAAGGAAGCGTTCCGGTACCGGATGTCAGCGGAAAATCTTCCGATGATGCAACATCAAAGCTGGAAGCAGAAGGATTTAAAGTAAGCACCGACTATAAATACAGCGATACGGTAGCGCAGGGCAAGGTCGTAGAGACTGCGCCATCCGCAGGCACATCCGCACAGAAGGGGGAGACGGTAACGATCTACCTGAGTCGTGGACCGGAAGGAACGGAAATGCCGAACCTGATCGGACAGACCGAGGAACAGGCAAAGAGTACCTTAAATTCCATGGGCTGTTCTGTGAATGTCAATACAGAATATAATACGACCCAGGAGGCCGGAAAAGTAGTCGGACAGAGTATCGATCCGGGTGTGCGTGTCACTTCTGGCACGATGGTTACGATCGCGATCAGCAAGGGAGAGCCGTCCTATGGTTATAAGGCGACGATCACAGCGCCTTCCGCTTCCGGAGACACCTATGTGGTGAGCGCAGATATCACGCTGACCGATTCCAATGGAAATACACTGTTTTCACAGTCTGTGGATATCAGTTCTTTCCCATATACATTGGAAAAGACCGGTATTACGGGCAGCGATTCCGGTACACTGAAGATTACCTGGAATTTAAACAACGGAACCCAGAGCGATCAGACACAGAGTGTATCGTTTACACAGATAAACTAGGATAATATATGCAGGGAAAGATTGTAAAAGGAATTTCCGGATTCTACTACGTTCATGTAGCGGAATCCGGAATTTATGAGTGTAAGGCAAAAGGAATTTTCCGAAATCAGAAGATCAAACCGCTTGTGGGCGATAATGTGGAGATTGCGGTCTTAAATGAAGAGGAAAAGATCGGAAATGTGGAGAAGATACTTCCGCGAAAAAATGAACTGATCCGTCCGGCGGTGTCAAACATTGACCTGGCGCTTCTGATATTCGCGGCAGTCAGTCCGAAGCCGAATTTTAATCTGCTGGACCGCTTTTTGATCATGATGCGGTATCAGGGCGTTCCGGTCACGATCTGTTTTAACAAGGCGGATCTTGCAGCAGGAGAACAGCTCGCAGAATTAAAAGAGATTTATGCGGGCTGCGGGAGCCGGGTGCTTTTTACCAGTGCGAAAAAAGAAGAAGGGATCGATCTTTTAAGAGAAGAGCTGAGAGGAAAGACAGCGGCGGTTGCAGGACCTTCCGGTGTCGGAAAGTCATCACTGATCAATCTGCTTCAGCCGGAGGCATCCATGGAGACAGGGGCGATCAGCCGCAAGATTGAGCGAGGCAGGCACACGACCAGACATTCCGAGATCATTCCGGTCGAGCCCGGGACTTATATTATGGACACGCCGGGCTTCAGTTCACTGTCCATTCCGGGATTTGAAAAAGAAGATCTCTCTGACTGTTATCCGGAATTTGTCCCGCTTGCGCCGTATTGCCGTTTTGCGGGATGCAGCCATATCAGTGAGCCGGACTGCCGGGTGAAAGAAGCATTGGCGGAGGGAAAGATCCATCCGGTGCGTTATGAGAATTACAAATTACTGTATGAAGAATTAAAAGACCAGAAAAAGTATTGATTTTTGGCAGGAGGAACGTTTATGAACTGTTTATCACCGTCTATTTTATCTGCGGATTTCGCAAATCTGGGCGATCAGGTCCGGCTTTTGGATGAGTGCGGAGCACAGTATGTGCATATCGATGTTATGGATGGGAGCTTTGTGCCGAGTATCTCGTTTGGATTTCCGATCATAAAATCGATCCGTGGACTGACAGACCGTATCTTTGATGTACATCTGATGATCGATGAGCCGATCCGGTATATCGATGAATTTGTGGCATGCGGCGCCGATCTCATAACCGTGCATGCGGAGAGCTGCGCGCATCTTGACCGGACCATACAGGCGATCCGGGACAAGGGGATCCTCTGCGGAGTAGCGTTAAATCCGGCGACACCGCTCAGTGCGATCGAATATGTCCTGCCAAACATTGATATGGTTCTTATCATGACGGTCAATCCGGGATTTGGCGGACAGAAATTTATCCCATATACGCTGGATAAAGTACGCGACTTAAAGCGGATGATCGATAAAAAAGGATTAAAGACGGATATCGAAGTGGATGGCGGCATCAATCTGGAAAATGTCGAGCGTGTCATGGATGCGGGCGCGAATATCATCGTTGCGGGCAGCGCGGTATTTCACGGTGACATCAGTGAGAATGTCAGCTGTTTTCTGGAAAAAATGCGGGAAGTGTAAGAATGAAGATATTAATTGCGACAGGCGGAAACATTCAGGATGATTTTGCGCTTGCTTATATAAAAAAAGAAAAATTTGACTGCCTGATTGCGGCGGATTCCGGTATGGAATTTTTTTACCGGGCCGGGATACAGCCACATCATATCGTAGGGGATTTTGATTCCGCGAAGCCGGAGATCCTTTCCTTTTTCCGGGGAAAAAGCGGGATCCAGTTTTTAGAGTTTCAGCCGGAAAAGGATGAGACCGATACGGAGCTGGCGTTAAGGCTTGCAATATCACTTGCGCCGGATGAGATCTGTGTGCTTGGGGCAACCGGAAACCGGGTCGATCATGTGTTAGGAAATATTCAACTGTTATGTAAACCACTGGCGCATCACATACCATGCATGCTGGTAGATCCGACCAACCGGATCCGGCTGGTGGACAAACAACTTACGATGCAAAAAGCAGACCAGTTTGGAACTTATGTATCGCTTCTCCCGCTGACGACACAGGCAGAAGGGGTTACGCTTGAGGGATTCAAATATCCGTTGAAGGAATATTGTATGACGAGCGATAATTCCCTTGGTGTCAGCAATGAGATCACAGAAGAGACAGCGCGGATCACGGTAAAGAAAGGAATCCTTATCATGATCGAATCAAAAGACTGATGGATGAAAAATAATATAGAAAGGCGAAAATACTTTTAATACAGGGATTTTCGGATAGGTAAAAGATAAAATGAAATTAGGAATCGTAGGACTTCCAAATGTAGGAAAAAGTACATTATTCAACTCACTGACCAAAGCCGGCGCGGAATCGGCGAATTACCCGTTCTGTACGATCGACCCGAACGTGGGTGTCGTAACCGTTCCGGACGAGCGTCTGACCAAACTCGGTGAGATGTATCACTCCAAAAAGGTGACACCGGCAGTGATCGAATTTGTAGATATCGCGGGTCTTGTAAAAGGCGCCAGCAAGGGAGAGGGACTTGGAAACCAGTTCCTCGCAAATATCCGTGAAGTAGATGCTATCGTTCATGTGGTACGCTGCTTCGAGGATACCAACGTTGTCCATGTAGACGGAAGCGTAGATCCTGCAAGAGATATCGAGACGATCAATCTGGAACTGATCTTTTCCGACGTCGAGATCCTGGAGCGTCGTATCGCAAAAGTGGCAAAGCAGGCGAGAATGGATAAGACACTCGCAAAAGAATTAAAACTGTTAGAGGTTTTAAAGGCGCATCTTGAGGAAGGAAACATGGCAAAGACCTTTGAACTTTCCGAAGATGAGGATGAGATCGAGTGGTATCGTTCCTACAACCTTCTCACCGCAAAACCGGTCATCTATGCCGCAAACGTATCGGAAGATGATCTGGCGGATGACGGGGCAGCCAATCCGCATGTAAAAAATGTAAGAGAACTGGCAGAAAAAGAAAACAGCGAAGTCTTTGTGATCTGTGCGCAGATCGAGCAGGAGATGGCAGAACTGGAAGATGATGAGAAGGCAATGTTCTTAGAAGAACTCGGATTAAAAGAATCCGGTCTGGAAAAACTGATCCGCGCAAGCTACAAACTCCTCGGACTGATCAGCTTCCTTACCTCCGGAGAGGATGAGACAAGAGCATGGACGATCAAAAACGGAACAAAAGCGCCGCAGGCGGCAGGAAAGATCCATACGGACTTTGAGCGTGGATTTATCCGCGCGGAAGTGGTCGCATATCAGGATCTGATGGCGTGTGGCAGCATGGTAGCAGCAAAAGAAAAAGGGCTGGTGCGTCTGGAAGGAAAAGAGTATGTGGTAAAAGACGGAGATATTATTGTATTCCGTTTCAACGTGTAACTGCATAAGATAATAGAAAGAGCGGTTTTGGGATGATGCGGAATGCGTTTTTGTGAACTGCAGGAAAAAGATGTGATCAATGTGGCGGACTGCTGTTTTCTCGGCAATGTCTGTGATCTGGATATCGATGAGAAAACAGGATGTATCCGCGCATTGATCGTACCGCAGCCATGCAGATGGTTTGGTATGTTTTTCCGGGATTTTGAGTATTTTATCCCGTGGAAAAATATCAAATGCATCGGGCGGGATATCATACTTGTGGACGTTTGTCTGGATGACGCGAAACACAAGTTATAAATGCGGCGGAATGGCGGATATCAGTTGACAAGAGCCACACGGAAAGTTATACTTAGAAGCAGTAAGTCCGTGACAGGGAAATCCTGTCCGCGTGTGGGAGGAAAACGACATGAAATGTCCGTTTTGCGGCAGTGACGAGACCAGGGTCATCGATTCGAGACCGGCAGACGACAATACGTCGATCCGGCGCAGACGTCTGTGTGATGACTGCAAGAAGCGATTTACGACCTATGAGAAGGTGGAGACGATTCCACTTGTGGTCATAAAAAAGGACAACAGCAGAGAGCAGTATGACCGTTCAAAGATTATGGCAGGAGTTCTGCGCGCGTGCCATAAGCGTCCGGTTCCCGTCCAGCAGATCAATGAACTGGTGGATGAAGTGGAGACCGAGATCTTTAATCTCGAGGAAAAAGAGATCCAGACTTCCGTGATCGGGGAACTCGTGATGGACAAATTAAAAGATTTAGAGGCAGTCGCCTATGTGCGGTTTGCTTCCGTTTACCGGGAATTCAAAGATGTCAATACATTTATGAATGAGTTGAAGAAGATCCTGGATAAGTAGCAGAAAAATACGAAACGATAAAAGAGCTGGTGGGTAATGAATATAACAGGAATACATCCGATTACTGATATTGATAATTACAACTCCATACGAAGATTAGAGCCGTTACAGGCAGAATCCACAGCGAATGCGGCACAGGAAAACGGGCAGCAGAGCCGGAGTGCCGAAGCAGAAAGCAGTTACGCGAAGCCAAAACAGGCAGAGAAACAGACGTCTTTTGACTATGCGGGGCAGTATGATCCGAAGGCGGAATACGAACTGAAGGGAACAGACAGTGATTTGATGAGCCTGGATGTTGAAAAAGCGATCTCGGATATGAAACGGGATCAGGTGCTTCAGCAGTATCAGTTTTTCGTGGGGGAGAATCTTGGAAACGGCAGTGTGACCAATACCGGTATTGACTGGGAGAAGATCCGCACCAGTGAAAATTTCGAAATTCAATAAAAACAGGGGGCTTATGTGCGAGGCATAGCCCTTTTTTTGAGGAGGAAAACGATGAGAATCCGACCGGAAGAATCCGTATGTATGGTGATCGATTATCAGGAAAAACTGGTTCCTGCAGTTGCGGAGCGGGAAAAATTTCTGGCAAAATCCGAAAAACTCTTACATGGCATGCAGGTGCTCGGCGTCAAAAGGATACTGACCACACAGTACAAAAAGGGACTGGGTGACAATATCGAAAGAATAAAAGAAGCTGCCGGGGAAGCAGAGGAGTTTGACAAGCTGAGTTTCAGCGCATGGGGAGAAAAAGCCGTGCGCGACGCCGTGCCAGAGAACTGCAAAAATATCATCATCTGTGGCATGGAGGCACATATCTGTGTGCTGCAGACCGCACTTGACTTAAAAGAAGCGGGCTATCGGCCGGTGCTTATTGCGGACTGTATCACGGCACGGGATCTGGCGGACAAGCAGACTGCTTTTCTGCGGGCGCAGATGGAGGGCGTGACATTTTCCACCTATGAGTCTATCCTGTATGAACTTTCCGAAGTGGCAGGAACGCCGTCCTTTAAGCGGATATCGGCGATCATAAAAGCATAAAACGGGGGAAGTCATGTTACAGAAATTTTATCCGGGAGACTATGTGGATTCCACATATGTGATCGATTTTGATAAGCTCTATGCAGAAGGATATCGGGGACTGATCTTTGATATCGACAATACGCTCGTGCCGCATGGGGCAAGGGCAGACGAACGGGCAAAAAAGCTGTTCGCGCATTTAAAAGAGCTTGGTTACACCTGCTGCCTGTTATCGAACAACAAGGAACCGCGCGTGAAAATGTTTAATGATGACGTGCAGGTGAATTATATTTTTAAGGCGGGAAAACCGTCGGTCAGAAATTACAAAAAGGCAATGGAAAAGATGGGAACCGATGAGAAAAATACGCTGTTTGTCGGGGATCAGATCTTTACGGATGTGTATGGCGCGAACCGTGCCGGGATACGGACGATCCTGGTAAAGCCGATCCATCCGAAAGAAGAAATACAGATCGTGTTAAAACGATATCTGGAAAAGATCGTATTATTTTTTTATAAACGTTATGTAAAGAAAAATCAGGAGGAAAGAAAATGAAAATCGCAATCGGAAATGATCATGCAGCAGTAGAAATGAAACAGGAGATCAAAAAATATCTGGAAGAGCTCGGACATGAGGTCGTAAATTACGGAACGGACAGCAATGACAGCTGCGACTATCCGGTATACGGCGAGAAGGTCGGCAAAGCAGTTGCGGTAGGCGAGGCAGACTGCGGCGTACTGATCTGTGGTACCGGTGTTGGAATCTCCATCGCTGCCAACAAGGTAAAAGGCGTGCGTGCGGCGGTGTGCTCGGATGTGACGACCGCGCATCTGGTCAAGGAGCACAACAACGCGAATATCATTGCGTTTGGCGCAAGAATCGTAGGAGTAGAAACAGCAAAAGACATCGTAAAAGCATATCTCGATGCGGAATTTCTGGGAGGCAGACACGAAAAGCGCGTGGCTATGATCCATGAAATTGAGGAAAGATAAGGCAGAACCGTAAAAAAAAGGTTGAAATGTAGGCTTATTTATTATAGAATAAAACGAGTGGGTGACATTCCCAGACAGATTTAAGGAGGAATATCGAATGATTTCAGCAGGAGATTTTAGAAACGGAATTACGATCGAATATGAAGGAAACATTTATCAGATTATTGAATTTCAGCATGTAAAACCAGGTAAAGGTGCAGCTTTCGTCCGCACAAAGTTAAAAAATATCATCAACGGTGGTGTAGTGGAGAAGACATTCCGCCCGACCGAAAAATGTCCGCAGGCGCGTATTGACAGAAAAGATATGCAGTATTTATACAAAGATGGAGATTTATACTACTTCATGGATGTAGAGACATACGATCAGGTAGCGCTTGATTCCAACACGATCGGTGATGCACTTAAATTCGTAAAAGAAAACGAAATGTGTAAAGTATGCTCCCACAATGGAAACGTATTTGCAGTAGAACCGCCTCTGTTCGTAGAATTACAGATCACAGAGACAGAACCGGGCTTCAAGGGAGACACCGCAACAGGTGCTACAAAGCCGGCAACTGTAGAAACAGGAGCAACAGTAAGCGTACCGTTATTCGTAGAGCAGGATGACGTGATCAAGATCGATACCAGAACCGGAGAATATTTATCCAGAGTATAAGCCGGATAGATGAAAAGCCGTCATGTTTATGGTGACAGAACCATAGCATGGCGGCTTTTTTTGCAGAAACGGACGAGCAAAAACGTGGCACTGCCGGCAAGAAACAGCTGGGAAAGCAGCATTGCCATCAGATAGGAGCGGATGCCGAACTTGGGAATAAACGCGTAGATGCCGAGAATGCGGATACCGCTGCTGAGCAGATTGAGCAAAAAAGTAGTGGTAGGCCTGCCGAGGCCGTGCAGGATGCTGGTCAGCGTGGTGGACAGAAACAAAAAAGGGCAGATCCAGCTGAGTGTGCAGATAAAAGTTCCCGCAAGTGTGTTTCCGAAAACATATTCGCCGATGAAGCGGCCGGACAACAGAAAAAACAGTGTACTCATAAGACCAAGGATCATACAGGATTCGATGGTCTTTTTGATTGCCTTCTGGATGCGGAGATGATCGCGCTTTGCCCTCGCTTCGGAAATGGCGGGCAGCAGCATGACGGAGACGGAATTGGTCACGACATTGGGAAACAGGATCATGGGCAGCGCCATTCCGGTCAAAATACCAAAGACGCTTAGCGCCTCAGACTGTGTGTAGCCAAAAAGACGCAGCCTGGACGGGATCATGAGTGCTTCGAGGCTCTGGAAAAAATTTAGGGCGACGCGGTTTGCGGTGAGCGGAAGCGAAAAAAGCGCAATGTTTTTTAGCATTCCGATAAAATGCCCCTGTTTCTTTTGGAAAGGCAGGACTGTGATGCAAAAAAGAGCGGAAAAGATCTCCCCGCAGACAATGCCCCAGACTGCGATATCGGCAGAGAGCGCGGCACCCTTTTCGGTATAGATCAGAGCGATGACATAGACGGACGCTACCCGCACGACCTGTTCTAACAGCTGGGAAACGGCCGGGACGGCGGCTTTTTTCATACCATAGTAGTAACCGTTTGCGCAGGCGTGAACCGCGGAAAAAGGAAGCGAGTAGGCCATGATCCGGATGAGTGGCGCGCAGCGTGGTTCATCCAGATAGCCTGCGGCGAGTGCATCGGCATACCGGCATAAAAAAGTGCAGGCAGACAGGGAACTGGCGATGGAAAGGAAAAAACCTGCGTACAGGCAGAGAAATGCCTCGCCGGTGCGCCCGCTGCCGTATTTTTCCGCGGTAAATTTAGAGACTGCGGTCTGGATACCGGAAGAAGTAAGTGAGATACAGAGCGCTAAAAGAGGAAAAATAAGCTGGTAAATTCCGATTCCCTCCGCACCAATCGTACGGCTCAGGAATATTCTATAGAAGAAACCGATTACCCTGCTTAGGGATCCTGCAAGGGTAAGGAGCAGGGTCCCTGCGACAAGTGAATTTTTAAGGGGCAGGCTGTGTTTCAAGAAAAGACCTCCTTTGAAAAAAGCTGGTCGGATTTTCTTTAATATATGTGGCGCAAGAAAGAGAAAGAACAAAATGTAAGGCAAAATTGGAGGGAATCAAATGCCGGGAATGATATATCTGGACCATGCGGCTACCACGCAGATCGCTCCGGAAGTACTGGAAGCAATGCAGCCTTTTTTATTTGGAAAATACGGAAACGCATCCACACTGTATGATCTTGGCAAGATCAGCAAAGAGGCGGTGGAACATGCGCGCAGGCAGGCTGCGGATG
Organism: Roseburia yibonii; assembly: GCF_014297335.1. Taxonomy (NCBI): domain Bacteria; kingdom Bacillati; phylum Bacillota; class Clostridia; order Lachnospirales; family Lachnospiraceae; genus Roseburia; species Roseburia yibonii. The sequence continues at coordinate 207,145 of NZ_JACOQH010000001.1, read as the reverse complement.
TGATCGGGGCAAAACCGGAGGAAATTTATTTTACGTCGGGCGGAAGCGAGGCAGACAACTGGGCGTTAAAAACAGCTGCCAGGATGTACCGGAGAAGAGGAAACCATATCATTACGACAAAGATAGAGCATCATGCGGTTTTAAACAGCTGTAAGGCACTCGAGGAGGAGGGCTTTTCGGTCACTTATCTGAATGTGGATGAAGAGGGAAGAGTAAGAACAGAAGAATTAAAGCGGGCGATCCGGCCGAATACGATCCTGATCTCTGTCATGTACGCGAACAATGAGATCGGAACGATACAGCCGATCGATGAGATCGCGAAGATCGCGAAAGCAAGAAGGATCCTGTTCCATACGGATGCGGTGCAGGCGTATGGGCAGATCCCGATCTCGGTGCAGCAGACACCGCTTGATATGCTGAGCACGAGCAGCCATAAACTCTATGGGCCAAAAGGAGTCGGATGCTTATATATCAGAGAGGGAACGCCGTTAAAATCCTACATTGACGGAGGTGGACAGGAACGGGGAAAACGTGCGGGAACCGAGAATGTTCCGGGGATTGTTGGCTTTGGGAAGGCATCGGAGCTTGCACGGATCGAAATGCCGTACCGGATAGCGCGGGAGACGAGACTGCGGGATGAACTGATAAAAAATGTACTGCGTGAGATCCCGTATACACGGTTGAACGGAGGGAGAGAGAACCGGCTGCCCAACAACGCGAACTTCTGTTTTCAGTTTGTGGAGGGAGGAAACCTGTTAGTTCTTCTTGATATGAAAGGAATCTGCGCATCTACTGCATCCGCCTGTTCCGCGGGAGAAAAACCGGTGTCTCATGTGTTAAAAGCGATCGGAGTGCCGGAGGAGATCGCGGCGGGATCGCTCCGTCTTACGCTCGGAAAGAATACGACACCCGAAGAGATCGCCTATACCGTGGAATGTTTGAAAGAATGTGTCAGAAAACTCCGGGAAAAATCACTTGCGTATAAAGAGTACGAAAAGACCCTGCGGTGAAAGAAAAAGATCAGGACAGACGAAACAGGTCTGCCCTGATCTTTGTATCACGGGAGCTTATAAAATTCCGGTTTCCGGTTTTGGAAGACGGTATAATAGGAAAAACCGCATGCTTTTAACAGATCCGGTACCGTCTTAAAATCATACGCGACATGCTCCGGCTGGTGCGCGTCCGCACCGATCGTCAAGATCTCGCCGCCAAGCTCATGGTAGCGGCTTAAAATCTCCTCGGAAGGATTCGGGTGGCCAAGCCCGTATTTAAAACCGCCGGTGTTGATCTCAATGCCTCTGCCGAGGAAGATCAGCTTTTTTAAGATCTCGTCAAGCACGTCGGCGTATTTCGCATAGGTGTAGTCGGCGTTGCGGTTCGGACCGTAGCGGACGACGTAATCAATGTGGCCGTAAACGTCAAAATCGGTAAACGCGTCTAAATTCTCCAGAATGGAAACAAAATATTCGGTGTAGGCTTCCTGTTCTGTCTTGCCATCGAAAAAGGAAAAGTAATAGGGATCTTTTCCGTGTACCACATGGGAAGAACCGATCACAAAATCAAAAGGATATCCGTCCGTCACATCGGAGAGCCTTTTTGCCAGATGCGGCTGAAGTCCGAGCTCGATGCCCCACAGAACGGAGATCTTTTTTTTATATTTTTCTTTTAAGGAAAAAATGCGTTCCTGGTAGGCGGGAAAATCCAAAAGAAAAAGTTCCGGTTCTTCCGGGTAGTCGTAATCCAGATGATCGGTAAAGCAGATGCCGTCCAACTGTTTCTCGATGGCGCTTTGTATCATGAGTTCCGGGTCGGCGTCACTGTCACCGGAAAAAGCGCAGTGCATATGTGTATCCCAAAGCATAGAGTATCCTCCTTAGTAGTCCATATAACAGGTATCAGATAATCTTATTATAGAAAGAAAAGAAAGCGGATTTCAATAGGAATCCCGAAAAAACAGCGGATACAGGCAATTTTTGCACGATTGTTCCAACAAAAAAAGGAAATTGTATTTGTGGAAAAACAATTCCTTATACACATTATACAGAAAAAGGAACAACTATTTTAACATTTTGTCAAAATAAACAGGGAATATGGAATAAATACTTGTAAAATCTGTTAGAATACGAATTGGGAAGAAAAGAAATGGTGAAAAAATTAACAAAGTGTAGAAACCCACTTGAATTTTGCGGTGAAATTAGTTAGAATAATAGCAGTTGGGCGGACAAGTCCAAAGAAAAAGAATCTTAATCAAAATTTAGGAGGAATTAAGACATGGCAGTAAGAGTAGCAATTAATGGTTTCGGCCGTATCGGTCGTCTTGCATTCAGACAGATGTTTGGAGCAGAAGGATACGAAGTAGTAGCAATCAACGATTTAACAAGCCCGAAGATGTTAGCACATTTATTAAAATATGATTCATCTCAGGGTAAATATGAATTAGCAGACAAGGTATCTGCTGGTGAAGATTCTATCACTGTTGATGGAAAAGAAATCAAGATCTACGCTTTCCCGGATGCAAACAACTGCCCATGGGGAGAATTAAAAGTAGACGTTGTATTAGAGTGCTCCGGCTTCTATACAAGCAAAGAAAAAGCACAGGCTCACATCAATGCTGGTGCTCGTAAAGTTGTTATCTCAGCTCCGGCTGGAAATGACCTTCCTACCATCGTTTACAATACAAACCATGAGACACTGAAAGCAACAGATACTATCATTTCTGCAGCTTCTTGTACAACAAACTGCTTAGCACCTATGGCTGACGCATTAAATAAATTTGCTCCGATCCAGTCTGGTATCATGGTAACAATCCATGCTTACACTGGTGATCAGATGACTCTTGACGGACCGCAGAGAAAAGGCGATTTAAGAAGATCAAGAGCAGCAGCAGTAAACATCGTTCCGAACAGCACCGGTGCTGCAAAAGCAATCGGACTTGTTATTCCGGAATTAAACGGAAAATTAATCGGATCTGCTCAGCGTGTTCCGGTTCCGACTGGTTCTACTACAATCTTAACAGCAGTTGTTAAGAAAGCAGATGTAACTGTTGACGCAATCAATGCAGCTATGAAAGCAGCAGCTAACGAATCCTTCGGATACAACGAAGACCTCATCGTATCTTCTGATATCGTTGGAATGAGATATGGCTCATTATTTGATGCTACTCAGACAATGGTTTCTAAAGTTGGTGATGATTTATACGAAGTACAGGTTGTTTCTTGGTATGACAACGAGAACAGCTACACATCTCAGATGGTTCGTACAATCAAATACTTCTCTGAATTAGCATAATCAATCTGCAAATTGCGGAATAACGTCGCGGAATGAGAATTCATTCATGCGGATAAGACTCAACGCAGGGTCCGGTCTTTTTGGGACCGGAGCCTGCGTTGTTGTCTGTAAAAAAGAAAATTTCAGGCAGAGCCTGTCAGGTTAAAAGGAGGACATAGTATGTCATTAAACAAAAAATCAGTAGATGATATCAATGTAAAGGGAAAAAGAGTTCTTTGCAGATGTGATTTCAACGTTCCGTTAAAGGATGGAAAGATCACAGATGAAAACCGTCTGGTTGCAGCACTTCCGACCATCAAGAAACTGATCGCAGACGGCGGAAAGGTTATCCTTTGCTCCCATCTTGGAAAAGTAAAAACAGAAGAAGATAAAAAGACAAAGACACTTGCTCCGGTAGCAGTAAGACTTTCCGAATTATTAGGACAGGAAGTAAAATTCGTAGCAGATCCGGAAGTAGTAGGCCCGAACGCAAAGGCTGCTGTTGAAGCAATGAAAGACGGAGAAGTGATCTTACTTGAGAATACACGTTTCAGAGCGGAAGAGACAAAGAACGGCGAAGCATTCTCCAAAGATCTTGCTTCTATCTGTGATGTATTCGTAAACGATGCATTCGGTACCGCACACAGAGCACACTGCTCTAACGTAGGTGTTGCAGCTTTAGTTGACACTGCAGTTGTAGGTTACCTGATGCAGAAAGAGATCGATTTCCTTGGAAATGCAGTAGAGAATCCGGTCAGACCGTTCGTTGCGATCCTCGGTGGCGCAAAAGTTGCAGATAAGTTAAACGTTATCTCCAACCTGCTTGAGAAATGCGATACCCTGATCATCGGTGGTGGTATGGCTTATACATTCTTAAAAGCAAAAGGATATGAGATCGGAAAATCTTTAGTAGATGATACCAAGATCGATTACTGCAAGGAAATGATGGAAAAAGCAGAAAAACTTGGAAAGAAATTACTTCTTCCGGTAGATTCTGTTGTAGCAGCAGCATTCCCGGATCCGATCGACGCAAAGATCGATGTAGCAGTATATGATGCAGATAAGATGCCGGCAGACATGGCTGGATTTGATATCGGACCGAAAACTGCTGAATTATATGCAGACGCTGTTAAGTCAGCAAAGACTGTTGTATGGAACGGACCGATGGGAATCTTCGAGAACCCGATCCTTGCAAAAGGTACCATCGCTGTAGCTCAGGCACTTGCTGATACAGACGCTACTACGATCATCGGTGGTGGTGACTCCGCAGCAGCAGTAAACCAGCTTGGATTCGGTGACAAGATGAGCCACATCTCCACAGGTGGTGGTGCATCCTTAGAGTTCCTGGAAGGTAAGGAATTACCGGGTGTTGCAGCAGCAAACGATAAGTAGGCCGGAAGCACTTAGTGATTGACAAGCCGCAGGCGCAGGCAGAACTTCCAGCCTTATTGACAATATATTCAGTGTATTAAGGAGAAACAAAAATGGCAAGAAAGAAAATTGTAGCCGGCAACTGGAAAATGAACATGACTCCAAGCCAGGCAGTGAAATTAGTAGAAGAATTAAAACCATTAGTAAAGAGCGATGACGTAGACGTTGTTTACTGTGTACCTGCAATCGACATTGTTCCGGTTGTAGAAGCTGTAAAAGGAACAAACGTTGCAGTTGGTGCAGAAAACATGTATTTCGAAGAGAAAGGTGCTTACACCGGAGAAATCTCTGCGGAAATGTTAGTTGACGCTGGCGTAAAATATGTAGTATTAGGACATTCTGAGAGACGTGATTACTTCAAAGAGTGTGACTGCATGATCAACAAGAAAGTAAAGAAAGCGCTGGAAGTCGGACTTACTCCGATCCTTTGCTGTGGAGAATCTTTAGAGCAGAGAGAAATGGGCATTACCTTAGACTGGATCCGTATGCAGATCAAATCTGACCTTGCAGGCGTTACAGCAGAGCAGGTTGCATCCATGGTTATCGCATATGAGCCGATCTGGGCAATCGGAACCGGAAAGACTGCTACTTCTGATCAGGCAGAAGAAGTTTGCGGCGCAATCCGTGCATGCATCAAAGAAGTATACGGCGAAGCAACAGCAGAAGCAGTTCGTATCCAGTACGGCGGATCTGTAAATGCAGGAAATGCAGCTGAATTATTCGCAAAACCGGATATCGATGGCGGATTAGTTGGTGGAGCTTCCTTAAAGGCTGATTTTGGTAAGATCGTAAACTACAAATAAAGAAAAATTACTGTCATGTAAAAAATAAAAAAGAGGATAACCGGGGAAACTCGGTTATCCTCTTTGGTTTTGTGAATAAAATATTGTGAAATCCTTGACAATAGTGTATAATGTTTGCGGTAATCAAAAAGTAGTTTAAACAGTACCGGACATTATGTGCCGGGAGAACCATAAAACAACGATCAAAGAAAAGAGGAAAAAGATTATGAGCAAAAAACCAACCGTATTGATGATCTTAGACGGATTCGGCTTAAATGACAAGACAGAGGGAAATGCTGTCGCACAGGCGAACACACCGGTCATTGACAAACTCATGAAAGACTATCCGTTCGTAAAGGGATATGCCAGCGGACTTGCAGTAGGACTTCCGGAAGGCCAGATGGGAAACTCTGAAGTAGGTCATATGAACATGGGCGCAGGAAGAATCGTATATCAGGAACTGACCAGAATCACAAAAGAGATCGGAGATGGCGATTTCTTTAAGAACGAAGCACTGTTAGACGGCATGCAGAATGCAAAGAAAAACGGTTCTGCGCTTCATCTGTTCGGACTGTTATCCGATGGTGGTGTACACAGCCACAATACACACCTGTATGGTCTGCTTGAGATGGCAAAAAGAGAAGGCGTTGAGAAAGTATATGTACACTGCTTCCTTGACGGACGTGATACAGCACCGACTTCCGCAAAGGGATATGTAGAAGAACTTCAGGCAAAAATGAAAGAGATCGGTGTTGGCGAGATCGCTTCCTTAGAGGGACGTTACTATGCGATGGATCGTGATAACCGCTGGGATCGTGTGGAAAAAGCATACCGCGCAGTTGCGGAAGGCCAGGGAGAAAAGGCAGAAGACGCACTGGCAGCACTGGATGCTTCCTACGCAAAGGATGTAACTGATGAGTTCGTAGTTCCGACCGTGATCGAAAAAGACGGAAAACCGGTTGCAACGGTAAATGACAGAGATTCCATTATTTTCTATAACTTCCGTCCGGACCGCGCAAGAGAGATGACAAGAGCATTCTGCGCGGATGAATTTGACGGATTCGACCGTGGAGCAAGAAAGAATGTAAAATTCGTTTGCTTTACCGAGTATGACGAGACCATTCCGAACAAAGAGATCGCTTTCAAGAAGGTTCATCTGACCAATACCTTTGGTGAATATCTTGCAAAGAATGGCAAGACACAGGCAAGAATCGCTGAGACAGAGAAGTATGCGCACGTTACATTCTTCTTTAACGGCGGTGTGGAAGAACCGAATCAGGGCGAAGACCGTATTCTGGTAAAATCCCCGAAGGTTGCTACCTATGATCTTCAGCCGGAAATGAGCGCACCGGAAGTATGCGACAAACTGTGTGCAGCGATCCGTTCTGATAAGTATGATGTCATCATTGTAAATTTCGCAAACCCGGATATGGTAGGCCATACCGGAATCATGGAAGCTGCAATTAAGGCAGTTGAAACCGTAGATACCTGTGTTGGAAAAGCAGTAGAAGCATTAAAAGAAGTCGGCGGACAGGCATTCTTATGCGCAGACCACGGAAACGCAGAGCAGCTCATCGATTACGAGACAGGCGCTCCGTTTACCGCACATACGACCAATCCGGTTCCGTTTATTCTGATCAACGCAGATCCTGCATATACGTTAAAAGAAGAAGGACGTCTTGCGGACATTATCCCGACCATGATCGATATGATGGGAATGGAGAAGCCGGCAGAAATGACAGGCGAGTCCCTTCTGATCCGCAAATAGCACAGACATTCCGGAGGAACGTATGAAGTTAAAGAAAGTGCTGATCCCTTTGGCTTTAACGATCTGCTGTAGTTTCTATTTTGCGGCATTTGCGATCATCTGCGCGGCGAGATCCGTTTCCGGTATGGCATTAACGCTCGGTATTCTGATACCGGCGATCGTGGTACTGGTGTCGGTCATCCTGTTTGTGCGCGGTTATTTCGAGATCCGGCGTGAAGCGGAGGAGTCCGAGAAGGAAAAAGAAAAGCAAAAATAAAAGAAAGCACGGTTCACTTGAAAGCGAGTGGATCGTGCTTTCTCTTTCTATTATGAAAACACTTCTCAATTATAAGAAAAACTAATGAAACAATGAAATTATACAAAAATATTAATAAAAGAACATCTTTTTTCTACATGCAAAAGAAGTGGATTCGGGCGCTTCGCATTGACGAAAAGGAAACGGGTGTATTATAATTTTAACAATGGATAAATTATCTTAGCAAGCATTGAATGGAGGACAAAGATGAGCAATCAGGAATTTAAACCAATTAAAGAGGGAAAAGTACGAGAGGTCTATGATAATGGAGACAGTCTGATCATTGTTGCAACAGACCGTATCTCTGCGTTTGATGTTATTTTAAAGAATAAGATTACTGACAAAGGGGCAATTTTGACACAGATGTCGAAGTTCTGGTTCGATTATACAAAGGATATTGTTCCAAACCATATGCTTTCTACAGATGTTAAGGATATGCCGGAGTTCTTCCGCAAACCGGAATTTGACGGCAACAGCATGGAATGCCGCAAACTGGAGATGCTTCCGATCGAGTGCATCGTCCGTGGATACATAACCGGAAGCGGCTGGAAGAGCTATCAGGAAAACGGTACAGTCTGCGGAATCAGACTGCCGGAAGGCTTAAAGGAATCGGACAAGCTGCCGGAGCCGATCTACACACCGAGTACCAAGGCGGAGCTTGGCCTGCATGACGAAAATATCTCCTACGAGGAGAGCGTTAAGGTCTTGGAAAAGATCTACGGAGCCGAAAAAGGAGCGGAATACGCTGCAAAGATCAAAGAATACACGATCGCGCTTTACAAAAAATGCGCAGAGTACGCATTGAGCAAAGGCATCATCATTGCGGACACCAAGTTTGAGTTCGGTCTGGATGAAAACGGAAATGTTGTGCTCGGAGATGAAATGCTCACACCGGACAGCTCCAGATTCTGGCCGCTCGAAGGATACGAAGCAGGAAAATCACAGCCATCCTTCGACAAACAGTTTGTAAGAGACTGGTTAAAAGCAAATCCGGACAATGAAGGTCTGCTTCCGGAAGAGATCGTGACAAAGACCGTTGACAAATATAAAGAAGCATTTGAACTGCTGACCGGAAAGAAATTTACAAGATAATAGGAGAACCCATGAATACAAAGGAAATGGAAAAAAATCCGATGCCGTTTGACGGGCTGCATGAGGAATGCGGCGTATTCGGAATGTATGATTTTGACGGCGGCGATGTTGCTTCTACGATCTATTACGGCCTGTTTGCACTGCAGCACAGAGGACAGGAGAGCTGTGGTATCGCGGTCAGTGATACGAGTGGCCCGAAGGGAAGAGTGCAGTCCTATAAGGACATGGGACTGGTCAATGAAGTGTTTACACCGGAGATCCTTGGCAAATTAAACGGGGATATTGGTGTGGGACATGTCCGCTATTCTACCGCAGGAGCTTCCACAAGGGAGAATGCCCAGCCGCTGGTCTTAAATTATGTCAAGGGAACACTTGCGCTGGCGCATAACGGAAACCTGATCAACGCGAATGAACTGCGCCATGACCTGGAGTATACCGGAGCAATCTTCCAGACAACGATCGATACGGAAGTGATCGCTTATCATATCGCGCGTGAGCGTCTGAATTCAAAGACAGCGGAGGAAGCGGTAAGACGCGCGGTTGCCAAGTTGAAGGGGGCATTCTCCTTAGTTGTGGCAAGTCCGCGTAAGCTGATCGGAGCGAGAGATCCGTTCGGATTCAAACCGCTTTGCATCGGAAAGAGAGACAATGCCTATATTCTCACATCCGAGACCTGCGCACTGGAGACCATCGGAGCGGAATTTATCCGTGATGTCCGTCCGGGCGAGGTAGTTACGATCTCACCGGAAGGCGGCATCCAGTCCGATATGTCCCTTGCGCTTGCTCCGGAAAAAGAGGCACGCTGTATTTTTGAATATATATATTTTGCAAGACCGGACAGCCATATCGACGGTGTCAGTGTTTATGGTTCCAGAATCAAGGCGGGACGTTTCCTTGCCATGGATTCACCGGTGGATGCGGATCTGGTAGTCGGTGTTCCGGAATCCGGAAATGCTGCAGCACTCGGTTATTCCCTGCAGTCCGGGATCCCTTATGGAACGGCGTTTGTCAAAAACAGCTATGTGGGAAGAACCTTTATCAAACCAAAGCAGAGCAGCCGCGAATCCAGTGTGCGTGTAAAATTAAACGTATTAAAAGAAGCGGTTGCGGGCAAGCGTATCATCATGATCGATGATTCCATCGTGCGTGGTACGACATCCGACCGTATCGTGAAGATGTTAAGAGATGCCGGAGCGACAGAAGTACATGTAAGGATCAGTTCGCCACCATTCTTATGGCCGTGCTATTTTGGAACGGATATCCCGGAACGGGAACAGCTGATCGCCTACAACCGTACGATCGATGAGATCCGTGAGATTATCGGTGCAGATTCTCTCGGATATCTGGATGTGGAGCGTCTGGAGGAACTTTCCGAGGGGCTTTCCATCTGCAAAGGCTGCTTTAACGGAATATATCCGTTGGAACCGCCGAAGGAAGATATCCGCGGAAGTTACGAAAAATAAGAAGCTACGAAGACAAAAGTGAGGGAAAAGATATGAATACAGATGGTTACAGCAGTCCGCTTTCCGAGCGTTACGCAAGTAAAGAAATGCAGCACATTTTTTCACAGGATATGAAGTTTTCCACATGGAGAAAACTGTGGATCGCTCTGGCAGAGACAGAGATGGAGCTTGGACTTAAAAATGAAAAGGGAGAGCCGGAGATCACGCAGGATCAGATCGATGAGATGAAGGCGCATATCTATGACATCAATTATGATGTTGCGAAGGAACGGGAAAAACAGGTACGTCATGATGTTATGTCCCATGTGTACGCATTCGGAAAACAGTGCCCGAAAGCAAAGGGTATCATCCATCTTGGCGCGACATCCTGCTATGTCGGAGATAACACCGATATCATCATCATGAAAGAAGCGCTGCTTCTGGTGCGCAAAAAACTGGTCAATGTCATTGCGGAACTTGCAAAATTCGCGGATCAGTATAAAGAACTTCCGACCCTTGCGTTTACGCATTTCCAGCCGGCACAGCCGACAACCGTAGGAAAGCGCGCAACACTCTGGACACAGGAATTCCTGATGGATTTAGAGGATCTTGACTATGTGCTCGACAGCTTAAAGCTTCTCGGCTCTAAGGGAACGACCGGTACACAGGCAAGTTTCCTTGAACTGTTTGACGGAGATCAGGAGACGATCGACAAGATCGATCCGATGATCGCGGCAAAGATGGGATTTAAGGAGTGCTATCCGGTATCCGGACAGACCTATTCCAGAAAAGTAGATACCCGTGTGGCAAATGTTCTTGCGGGCATTGCGGCAAGCGCACACAAGATGTCCAATGACATCCGTCTGCTGCAGCACTTAAAAGAAGTGGAAGAGCCGTTTGAAAAGAACCAGATCGGTTCCTCTGCGATGGCATACAAGAGAAACCCGATGCGCAGTGAGAGAATTGCTTCTCTTTCCCGCTATGTAATGGTGGACGCGTTAAATCCGGCGATCACTTCCGCAACACAGTGGTTTGAGCGTACCCTGGATGATTCCGCCAACAAACGTCTTTCCATTCCGGAAGGATTCCTTGCGATCGACGGTATTCTGGATCTTTGCTTAAATGTTGTGGACGGACTTGTCGTATACGATAAGGTCATCCGCAAACACATGATGGCAGAGCTGCCGTTCATGGCGACCGAAAACATCATGATGGACGCAGTAAAGAAAGGCGGAGACCGTCAGGAGCTGCATGAAAAGATCCGTCAGCTTTCCATGGAAGCAGGAAAGAATGTAAAGCAGGAAGGAAAAGAAAACAATCTGCTTGAGCTGATCGCGGCAGATCCGTCGTTCAACCTTACTCTGGAAGAACTCGAAGCAAACATGGAACCGGCAAAATATGTCGGCAGAGCACCATATCAGGTCAATGTATTTTTGCGTGATGTGGTCAATCCGATCCTGGATACAAACAAAGAACTGCTTGGCGTTAAAGCAGAGATCAATGTATAAAAGCTTTTTTTGATCCATAAAAAAAGAACAGAAGAAAGAGAGCCGTATGCTTTTTGTTAAGCATGCGGCTTTTTTGGTATCTACCGGTCACAAAGCATGTATAAAAAAGCCTCATTTACAGAAACTATGAAAAAAGGCAAATGGAGGCAATTATGAGTTTAAATTTGAAAATCACAAATGTACATGCAAGAGAGATCTTAGATTCCCGCGGAAATCCTACGGTGGAGACCGTAGTGACTTTAGAGCACGGGATCTCGGCGCGGGCGAGCGTTCCGTCCGGCGCGAGTACCGGAAAATTTGAGGCAGTGGAGTTAAGAGACGGAAGGGAGCGTTATTTCGGACTGGGTGTACAGCAGGCGGTATGTAATGTGAATGACAAGATCGCGAAGGAGCTGATCGGGAAAAATGCGCTGCAGCAGTTGGAGATCGATTCCCTGCTGATCCAGTTGGACGGAACGGAAAACAAGGAACATCTCGGAGCGAACGCGATCCTTTCCGTGTCCATGGCAGTCGCAAGAGCGGCGGCAGTGGCGCTTCAGATGCCGCTTTACCGTTATCTGGGCGGAAGTTATACGAGAAAACTGCCGGTGCCGATGATGAATATCCTAAACGGCGGAAAACACGCGAACAACAGTGTGGATTTTCAGGAATTTATGATCATGCCGGTCGGAGCTGAGACTTTTCATGACGGACTGCGGATGGGAACGGAAGTCTACCATTTCCTGCGCCAGATCCTGGACAAGGAGGGATATTCGACCAGTGTCGGTGATGAGGGCGGTTTTGCGCCGGATCTTTCCAATGCGGATGAGGTGTTCCGTTATCTGATGCGCGCTGTGGAAAAAGCCGGGTATGAGCCGGGAAAAGATATCATGTTCGCCATGGACGCGGCGGCGAGTGAACTTTATGATGCCGAAAAAGACTGCTATGATTTTACAGGAGAAGATGTCTGCCGCTCAAGCGATGAACTGATCGATTATTATGAGGCACTCTGTAAAAAATATCCGATCGTCTCGATCGAGGACGGACTCGATGAAGAGGACTGGGAGGGCTGGAAACGTCTGACCGGACGCCTTGGAAAAAAAGTGCAGTTAGTCGGGGATGATCTGTTTGTGACCAATGTGAAACGCTTAAAATGCGGAATTGACATGGGTGTCGCAAATTCCATCCTCATCAAAGTAAACCAGATCGGAACGCTGACCGAGGCGTTTCACGCGATCGACATGGCAAAAAGCGCGGGCTACACGACCGTGATCAGTCATCGGTCCGGGGAGACCGAGGATGCCATCATCGCGGATATCGCAGTCGCGGTGAATGCCGGACAGATCAAGACCGGAGCACCGTGTCGCGCGGAGCGTACCGCAAAATACAATGAACTGCTCCGTATTGAGGAAGAACTGGACGGGCTTGGAAGATACGAGGCAATTTAACTGGAATAATTTGACAAATGCGTATATAATTGTTTGGGAACAAGAAGGAAAAACAGGAAAAACGGAGGGAAAGATATGAGAGATACCTGGTCTTTGGATGTATTGTATACAGGATTTGATGATAAACGCTGGAGTGAAGATTTAAAGAAGCTGGATGACTGTGTGGAGAAATTTCTGTCATTTGCCGCAAAATTGTCCGATGAGAACGAAAAAGAGACGATAAAAGAGGGATTGAAGCTCTTGGAAGAGCTGGAGGGTCTTTCTGCGCAGATGATGATCTTCTGCGAGCTGCGCGGTGCGGCAGACACCCGCGATAAGGACAGTATGTCTTATGAAGGGGTGCTCAGCCAGAAGCGGAACCGGACAAGGGCAGCGGAAACAAAATTCGCGGAATATGTGGCAGCACGGAAAAATCTGGAGCAGGATATAAAAGAGGATGCATTCCTTACGTCCTACGCATATCTGCTGCGCAACATGGCAGAGGATAACCGCCATCTGCTGTCCGGGGATGTCGAGGAGGCGCTGGCAAAGATGGATATCAGCGGTGGTGCGGCATGGAGCAGCCTGCAGGGGTATCTGACGTCTTCGGTGGAAGCGGATCTCGGTGGAAAGAAACTGACGCTTTCCGAAGTGAGAAACCTGGCGTACAGTCCGAGCAGGGAAGAACGGAAAGCAGCCTATGAGGCGGAGCTTGCCTGCTATGATAAAATAAAGGATTCGGTGGCGTATGCCCTAAACAGTATCAAAATGCAGGACATCAGTGAGTGTGAGCTGCGCGGGTTTGCGTCTCCGCTTGCAAAGACACTGTATTATGCTAGAATGAAAGAAGAGACATTAAATGCCCTGCTTGAGGCAATGACGGAATATATGCCGCAGTTCTGGCGGTATCTGCGCTTAAAAGCGGAAAAACTCGGTTATGCAGACGGACTGCCGTGGTATGAACTGTTTGCGCCGCTTGGAAAGAGTACAAAGCGTTATACCACAGAGGAGGCAAGGGACTGCCTGATCACGGTATTTTCCTCCTTCTCGCCGGATATGGCGGAGATGATGAAGCGCGCCTTCGCGGAGGACTGGATCGATTTTTATCCGAGAAACGGCAAAGTGGGCGGCGCGTTCTGTGAGGCGCTGAACAGCAAAAAGGAATTTCGTGTGCTGACCAACTTCTCCGGCTCTTTTTCGGATCTGGTGACACTGGCGCATGAACTCGGACACGGCTATCATGATTTCATGGTGCATGACAATGAGCCGCTCAATATGGAGTATTCCATGCCGGTGGCGGAGACAGCGTCCACTTTCAATGAAAATGTGATCACAGGCTATGCGATCGACCATACCGGAGATGAGGAAGAAAAGCTCGCCCTGATCGAAAGCCAGCTCAGTGATACGGCGCAGATCATGTGCGATATCTATTCGAGATTCCTGTTTGAGTCGGAAGTGGTAGAGCGGCGCAGGGAAAGCTTCCTTTTTGCCGATGAGCTGAATGAGATCATGCTGGATGCGCAGAAGAAAGCCTATGGAAACGGGCTGGATGAAAACTGCCTGCATCCGTATATGTGGGTGTGCAAAAGCCATTATTACAGTGCGGATCTCGGTTTTTACAATTATCCGTACGCGTTTGGCGGTCTCTTTGCGCGCGGGCTGTATGCGAAATACAAAAAAGAGGGCAGCGCGTTTGTGGAGAACTACAAAAAGATGTTAAAAAATACGCCGGTCATGTCCGTGGAAGATGTGGCAAAGATCTGCGGCATTGATCTGACGGATAAAGAATTCTGGATGATGAGCCTGCATTCCTATGACGCAGAGATCGATGAATTTGAGCAGTTAATAAAAAACGCATAGACAAAAGAGGATAAAACAGTGGGAGAACTTACGCGAAAAGATGCCGAAAAACTGCTTGGTACGGTTTTGGATATCGGAGAATCCATGCTGATCTGCGGTGGAGAAGTAAGCCGCGTGGAGGATACCATGCAGAGGATTTGTACAAGTTACGGTGTGGCGCGGGTGAATCCGTTTGTTATCACATCGAGTATAGTCATCACGCTTCAGCTTACGGACGGGGACGCGGTGACCCAGACCAGGCGGATCAACCGCAGCGCGACAGATTTTACGGGACTCGAAGAACTAAACGAGCTGTCCCGTTATCTGTGCAGCCATACGCCGCCGGTGGATGAGATCGCGGCAATCTATAAGGAAAGTATACAGCAGAAGGAACAGACAAAACGAGCGGCCAAGATGCTGTTTGGCTATCTGATCGCCGCATGCGCGTTTGCCATATTTTTTGGAGGAAATATGTGGGATGGATGCGCGGCGGCACTGATCGCGGTCGCGATCTGGTTTTTAGACCTTTATTTCAGAAAGATCGTGCCGAGCCAGATGATGTATCTGCTGTTTGCGGCATTTATCATGGGAACGCTTGCGATGAGTTTCAAATTCACGGGGCTGCCGTTTCACGCGGATAAGATCATGATCGGGGATATCATGCTTCTGATCCCGGGGCTTCTTATGACGAACGCTGTGCGTGATATTTTTTCCGGTGATACGATATCGGGGATGCTTCGGCTTTGCGAATCACTTCTGATGGCTGGGATGATCGCGGCAGGAACGGTCGCAGCCATATTTCTGATGGGAGGGATCAAAGGATGAGGACAGAGATCATACAGGTGATCTGCGCGGTGATCGGTTCGTTCGGATTTTCTTTTATCTTTCATTTGAAAAGGGACAAGCTTATCGTGGCTTCGGTCGGCGGAGGGCTGACCTGGCTCTTTTATCTTTTGGTGGTACATCGGGTCAACGGTGAGTTTGCGGCATATTTTCTTGCGACAGTGTTTGCGACATTTTACGCGGAGCTCATGGCGCGTGTAAAAAAGGCTCCGGCGACGATCTTTGTGATCACGGCGCTGATCCCGCTCATACCTGGAGGCAGCCTTTATTACACGATGGAATACCTGATGCAGAAAGACATGGAAATGATGAGGAGCAAAGCGGCGGAAACCGCGATGTTAGCGCTTGCGATCGCCATGGGGATCACGATCGTTATCATGCTCCTGGATCTGTTTTCGCTGGTCACGCGGGCGGTAAAGCACAGACCTGCGAAAAAATGTTGAAAACAGGCATGGCTTATGCTATAATAAGCAAAGTTGCGGTAATTTATGCGTGATGCAGGAGGTGTGATTCGTGGCAGTATTAAAGACAATCGTTGAAGTTGTATTTATAATCGTTTGTATTTTTTTGACAGTGGTAATCTTACTTCAGGAAGGAAAATCTGCAGGACTCGGCGCGATCAGCGGCGCGGCAGATACTTATTGGGGAAAGAATAAAGGACGTTCGATGGAAGGCATGTTAGTGAAGCTTACAAGACTTGGAGTGATCTTATTCCTTGTACTTGCAGCAGTGCTGAATATCGGAAGTTTCTAAACATAAGAAAGCTGTCGCAGAAGCGGCAGCTTATTTTTGTAATGGAGAGGACAGCAGATGGATAATGAACTGTTTGAACAGAGAAAACGGATGATCTATGATTTTATATGTGATGAGCTATACGTTCCGATGAAGCTAAAGGAACTTGCAATCTTGATGCAGGTGCCAAAGCGTGACCGTGCCGAGCTTACGCACGTGATGGATGCGCTGGTAGAGGACGGAAAAGTCGAACTCACGAAAAAGGGCAAATATATAAAATCCGAAAAAAAATACGAGACCGGTGTTTTCACCAGCCATCCGAAGGGATTCGGTTTTGTTACCATCGAGGGTATGGATGAGGACATCTTTATTCCGGCGGAACAGGTGAACGGAGCCATGCACATGGATACCGTGCAGCTTGTCATCTCTCCGACAACAGGCGGAAAACGCAGAGAGGGAACGATCACAAAGATCCTTTCCCACGGTATGAATGAAGTGGTCGGAACCTATGAGGATAATAAGACATTTGGCTTTGTAGTGCCGGACAATCCGAAGATCGCGAAGGATATCTTTATCCCGAAAGAACGTTCCATGGGAGCCGTGACCGGACATAAGGTGATCGTGGCGATCACGGATTACGGAAAAGACGGAAAGAAGCCGGAGGGAAAGGTGACCGAGATCATCGGTCATATCAATGATCCGGGTGTGGATATCATGTCGCTCGTAAAAGCGTATAATATTCCTGTGGAGTTTTCTCCAAAGATCATGCGTCAGGTTGAAAATGTCTCGAACGAGGTGAGTGAGGCGGACATGGCGGGACGCCTGGATCTGCGGGACTGGCAGATGGTGACGATCGACGGTGAGGACGCAAAGGATCTCGATGATGCGGTTTCCCTGACCAAAGAGGGAGATCTGTACCGCCTCGGCGTTCATATCGCGGACGTGAGCAATTATGTGCAGGAGCACAGCGCGTTGGATGTGGAAGCCGAAGACCGCGGAACCAGTGTTTATCTGGTAGACCGTGTGATCCCAATGCTTCCGCACAAGCTTTCGAACGGGATCTGTTCGTTAAACGCGGGAGAAAACCGTCTGGCGTTAAGCTGTATCATGATGATCGATGAAAAGGGAAAAGTCGTTGACCACAAGATCGCGGAGACGGTCATCAAAGTAGACCGCAGAATGAGTTATACGAGCGTGAAGAAGATCCTTGCGGATCAGGATAAAGCAGAACGCGCGGAGTATAAAGAACTGGTTCCGATGTTTGAAATGATGGAGCATGTGGCGGCGATCCTCCGAAAGAAGCGCATGAAGCGCGGCTCGATCGATTTTGATTTCCCGGAGACCAAGATCATTTTGGATAAAAGCGGCCGGCCGGTTGACATAAAACCGTACGAGCGCAATGTGGCGACGCGGATGATCGAGGATTTTATGCTGATCGCGAACGAGACGGTGGCACAGGATTATTTCTGGCAGGAAGTTCCGTTTGTGTACCGTACGCATGAAAATCCGGATGAGGAGAAGATCAAAAAGCTCTCCACGTTTATCAATAATTTCGGATATACCCTGCATATCGGTTCGGATGAAGTGCATCCGAAGGAATTGCAGAAACTGCTTTCAAAGATCGAGGGCACAGAGGAAGAGCCGTTGATCAGCCGTCTGACCCTGCGCTCCATGAAGCAGGCGAAATATACCACAGAGTGTACGGGACACTTCGGACTGGCGACCAATTATTACTGCCATTTCACATCGCCGATCCGCCGTTATCCGGATCTGCAGATCCACCGTATCATCAAGGATTGTCTGAGAGGACGGATGAACGCGAAAAAGGCAGAGCATTATGAGAAGATCCTGCCGGAAGTCGCGAAACACGCAAGTGAGATGGAGCGGCGCGCGGACGAGGCAGAGCGTGAGACCGACAAGTTAAAGAAAGTGCAGTATATGAAAGAACGTCTGGGACAGGAATTTACCGGTGTGATCTCCGGTGTAACCTCCTGGGGATTTTATGTGGAACTGCCAAACACGATCGAGGGACTGGTGCATGTGACCGCGCTGGAGGGAGATTATTTCCAGTTCTCGGAAGAAACCTATGAATTGATCGGTGAGCATACGAATATCCATTACAAACTGGGACAGACCGTAACGGTCATTGCGGTGGATGTGGATGAGGTCATGCGCACCATTGACTTTAAACTCGCATAAGGGGGGAGACCGATGGCAAAGGACAATTTTAAACTGATCGCGAACAACAAAAAAGCGCGTCATGATTACTTTTTAGAGGAAACCTATGAGGCAGGCATCAGTCTGCACGGAACAGAAGTCAAGTCGCTCCGTATGGGAAAATGCAGCATCAAGGAGGCATTTATCCATATTGAAAACGGAGAGGTCATCCTTTACGGGATGCATATCAGCCCTTACGAAAAGGGAAATATCTTCAACAAAGATCCGCTGCGCCCGAAAAAGCTTCTGATGCACAAAAAGGAGATCTTAAAACTGCAGGGCAAGATGAAAGAAAAGGGTTATACGATCGTTCCGGTGCAGGTATATTTTAAGGGAAGCCTGGTCAAAGTGCAGATCGCGCTGGCAAAAGGTAAGAAACTTTACGACAAGCGGCAGGACATCGCAAAGAAGGATCAGCGCAGAGAAGCGGAGCGCGACTTCAAAGTGCGGAATCTTGGATGATCCCGCGAAAAAAGCAGAAAGAAAATCGGTACCGGACTATTGACGGAGACGGGGAATGCCGATATAATAAATAAGAGGGCTTCTGGTAAAATTTTATCAGGGGTAGTAAAGGTTTCGACAGGGGTTTTGAAGCTGGAGAAGCGAGCCGCAGGGTGATGCGTTAAATTCCAAAATTAAAATTAAACGCTAACAATAATAAAGAATTAGCTCTTGCTGCCTAATTGCAGCATGTGTCTGCTCTAGTGCACCTACACATTAGAAGTCAGGCATCAACGATGTAGGAAACGACGTATGCTAAGCTTTGCGCATACGGGCGTATGATGAAGCTACTAAAAGCAGTACCGTGTCTGTACGGGACTGCCGGAGGGAATGTTAATATATAGACTACGCTCGTAGAAGTACAGGGGATAGGTCTTTGGACACGGGTTCGATTCCCGTCTACTCCATCTAAACCAGGCAGTTGGGACGTCCGATATGATATTGTCATATGGAAGAATCAGCCTGGTGCATTGAAGGAAATAAAGATAACGGCATTGTATATTGATAGTGATATGCAGTGCCGTTATTTTTATTGTATAATGCGGATATGAATTTAATAAATCGGAATTTAACGGAGGTGGGACAATGTTAGAAGTCAAGCGGATAATTCTTTGCTTAAATTTGCCGTTATCATCTCAAAGTCTGACAATAAATGGGTGTTTTGCAAACACAAGGAACGAAATACCTTTGAAGTGCCCGGTGGCCACAGGGAGCATGGAGAATCCATTCTTGATACCGCAAAGAGGGAGTTGTACGAGGAAACAGGAGCGGTAGTTTATACAATAGAGCCTGTTTGCATATACTCCGTCATCGGCAAGACCAGAGTCAATGATACTGGAGAAGAATCGTATGGAATGTTGTATTTTGCTAAAATAACAGAATTTGAATCACAATTACATAGCGAGATAGAAAAGGTGTTCAAACTCGATGAACTTCCAACAGAATGGACATATCCTTTAATTCAGCCAAAATTGATAAAAGAGGCTGAACGAAGGGGCTTTCTATAAATTCAAGTTTATTATTTCCTAATTGTATCATAAAACAGAGGATGATCGGAGGATATGTGAGAAAATGGAAATACTATTATGGCAGGCACGAACCAATAAAGGATGGGTGCTGGAACAGCTGGAAAAGAAAAGCGGTGTAAGCAAAGCCACGCTGAATAGAATTGAGAATGGACAAACGTCTCCGACGATGGATGTCATGGAGAAAGTGGCAAAGGCGCTGAACATAAGAATCTCGGATTTATACGAATCTGAGTATAAGTAGAAAGAGGATGCTTTCGGCATTTTTTACCTGCTTTTTACACATATGTGCTATCAGAATTTACATAAACCGCATATAATAACCTGGTCACAATAAAACAGGAATGGAGAGGCAGATCTATGACAAAAATCTGGGCACATCGCGGCGCATCCGGTTACGCGCCGGAAAACACGATGGAAGCATTCCGGCTGGCGGATGAGATGAAAGCGGACGGCATCGAGCTTGATGTTCAGCTGACCAAAGACGGCGAGGTCGTCGTACTGCATGATGAGAAGATCGACCGGGTGAGCAACGGCAGGGGATACGCGAGAGATTATACACTGGCAGAGTTAAAAAAGTTCCGTTTTTCCAAAACACATCCGGAGTACAAAGACGCGGTGATCCCGACGTTAAAAGAAGTGCTTGCTTATGTGAAGACGACGTCCATGACGGTGAATATCGAGTTGAAGACGGGCGTGTTCTTTTATGAGGGGTTGGCAGAAAAAACGCTTGCGCTCGTAAAAGAAGCGGGGATGGAGGAGCGGGTGATCTATTCCTCATTTAACCACTATACCATCCGTGATATCAAAAAATCAGATAAAAAAGCGAAGACCGGACTGCTCTATGCCGACGGCTACATCGATATGCCGATCTACGGCGCGGCACTCGGCGTGGATGCGCTCCATCCGGCACTTTATAATTTACAGTATCCGAATTTTCTGGAAGACTGCCGGACGAAACAGTTGAAGGTGCATGTGTGGACCGTGAACAAAGAAAAATACATGAAAAAATTCTGTGAACTGGGCGTGGATGCCCTGATCACCAACTATCCGGATAAGGCGGGAAAGATCAGAGATCAGCTGCAAAAATAGCGAAAGAAAAAGACGGGAAAAAAGACACATGTGGAAAGAAAGCACATGCGTCTTTTGGATTTTCGTTTGGCTTAAATAATGTGGTTGGAACGGCTGCCAAGCAGTCTTGCGCCGTTTATGATCAAAAGAATTCCGGCAGCGATGCCTCCGGCTAACACGCAGATCCCGATGACCAGAGAAGAAGCACCGGTGGATCCGATCGTCTTATATGTTTTTTCGTCCATGTGAAATACCCTCCTTATGCATGATCTAAACCAGTATTTCCTTTATTATACAATAAAGTGAAGAAGAAAGGAAGTGACTTTACAATTCCAAGGAAAATCGGGCATGGAAAATCCGTGAAAAAAATCATCTGAATATTGCAAAATGACAGAGGGGATGATACATTATATAAAGAATATGTGATACATGAGCCGGCTCTGTGACCGATACAGGGGCGGTTCTTATATCTTATTTTTTTGGTATTACTGTGAGGGGTATGGATGCATTATTTACCGATCAATCAAGTAAAGACGGGAATGATCCTTGGGCGGGATATGTATGATTTTACCGACAAGATTCTCTTACATAGGGGGAAAGCACTGACGGAACATCTGATCCTGCGTCTTCAGGATTACGGCTATCAGGGCGTTTATATTGATGATGAACTGACAAAAGATCTGGAGATCGAAGAAATTATAAGTATGGAACTGCGCACAAAAGCGCTGGCTGCCATTGAAAAACTGGATGTGGACGGTGTGCGGGATATCGCAAAGGAGATCGTGGACGGTATCTTACAGTCCGGGACAGTGTCACTGGATATGATCGATCTGCGCTCGTTTGACGATTATACCTATTACCATTCGCTGAATGTGGCGGTGCTCGCGACGATCGTCGGAATGGGGATGGAATATTCCGAAGAAGATCTGCAGGCGTTGTGTATAGCAGGCATGTTTCACGATATTGGAAAACAGTTTATCCCGCAGGAGATCATCAACAAGCCGGGGAAGATCACACCGGAAGAATTTGCGATCATAAAAGAACATCCGCAGAAATCCTATGATTTCTTGAGTGACCGGCTGGATATTACTTCAAATATAAAAATGGGTGTGCTCTGCCACCATGAAAACGAAGACGGGACCGGTTATCCGCTTGGACTGACAGGGGACAAGATACATCCGTTCGCAAAGATCCTTCATGTTGTGGATGTGTATGACGCACTTTCGAGCAAACGCCCCTATAAAAAGGCATATGCCAGATCAGAGGCACTGGAGTATCTGATGGGTGGAAGCATGTCCATGTTTGATGAAAATGTCATCAATGTGTTTATGAAATATGTTCCGATCTATCCGAGAGGAATGGGTGTGATCCTTTCTGACGGAAGAGAGGGTGTGATCTGTGAGAATAACAAGGGATCCAGTTTGAGACCACGGATCCGGCTGGTCAACGGTGAGGAGATCGATCTGATGGATGTGGAGCGGTACAGCACACTTACGATCCTAAAGCAGCATGATGAGGAAGCGCTGACAGCGGAGGAGATCGAGCGGATCGAACAGGAACGGAAAGATTTAAACGAGCAGCTTAGAACAAGATAGATAAAAGAGAGGAGTCTGTTTATGGGACGGAAAGAAAAAGCGGAAGAATTGTTCACACAGGGGTATAACTGTGCGCAGGCGGTATTTTTGGCGTATGCGGATCGTATGGACATGGATGAGAAAACAGCGGCAAAGCTTGCGTCATCTTTTGGCGGAGGCATGGGATGTCTGCGTGAGGTCTGTGGCGCGGTCAGCGGAATGTTCATGGTGACAGGTATGTTATACGGCTATGATGATCCGAAGGCACCGGAAGAGAAAAAGGAGCATTACGGAAAGATCCAGGAGCTTGCGGCAAAATTCAAAGAACAGAACGGATCGATCGTCTGTCGGGAGCTGCTTGGACTGGACGGCGGTGCGAACCGCCAGACACCGGAGCTTAGAACAGCGGAGTACTATAAAAAACGCCCATGTAAGGAGTTAGTCGGAATGGCGGCAGAGATCCTGGAAGCGGAAATGCTGGAATGGGACAAAGCAAATGAGGGTAAATAACAGATAGGGGCAGGAGAAAGAGTATGAAGATTATAAAAAGAAGCGGTGCGGAGGCAGTATTTGATATTTCAAAGATCATTACCGCGATCGACAAGGCGAATCATGAAGTGGTACAGGGAGAACGGCTGACCATGGAAGAGATCCATGATATCGCGCAGTACATTGAGGATGCCGGCGCGGATATGAGACGCTCGCTGAATGTGGAGGAGATCCAGGATCTGGTCGAGGACCGTATCATGGACAAGCGTGCTTTTTCGGTTGCGCGCAAATATATCACATACCGCTATCAGAGAGCGCTGGTGCGCAAGTCCAATTCGACCGATGAGCAGATCTTAAGTCTGATCGAGTGCAATAACGAAGAGGTCAAACAGGAAAATTCCAATAAAAACTCAACGGTCAACAGCGTGCAGAGAGATTATATGGCGGGCGAAGTGAGCAAGGATATCACAAGACGTTTTTTACTGCCGCGTGATATTGTGCAGGCGCACGAACAGGGGATCATCCATTTCCATGATGCGGATTATTTTGCGCAGCATATGCACAACTGTGATCTGGTCAATCTTGAGGACATGCTGCAGAACGGAACGGTGATCAGCGGGACAAGGATCGACCGGCCGCACTCTTTTTCCATTGCCTGCAATATCGCGACCCAGATCATTGCGCAGGTGGCAAGTTCCCAGTATGGCGGACAGAGCATCTCGCTGGCGCATCTGGTGCCGTTCGTGGATGTGAGCAGACAGAAGATCCGTGCGGAAGTCCTTGAGACGTTAGAGGAATCCGGAAGTGAGCTTTCCGAGGAGAAGATCGAACGGATCGTGGAGCGCAGACTGCGCAAGGAGATCCAGAAAGGGGTACAGACGATCCAGTATCAGGTGGTGACACTGATGACAACGAACGGACAGTCACCGTTTGTTACGGTGTTTATGTATCTCAACGAGGCGAAAGATGAGCGGGAAAAAGCGGATCTTGCGCTGATCATCGACGAAGTGTTGGAACAGCGTTATCAGGGCGTCAAAAATGAGGACGGTGTCTGGGTGACACCGGCGTTCCCGAAACTGATCTATGTGCTTGAGGAAGATAATATCCACGAAGATTCCAAATATTATTATCTGACGAAGAAAGCGGCACGCTGTACAGCAAAACGTATGGTGCCGGATTATATTTCCGAGAAAAAGATGAAGGAATTAAAAGAAGGCAACTGCTTCCCGGTCATGGGCTGCCGCAGCGCACTCAGTGTGTGGAAAGATGAAACGGGGAAACCGAAATTTTACGGTCGTTTCAACCAGGGCGTAGTCACATTAAATCTTGTGGACATCGCGCTTTCCGCAGAGGGAGATTTCGAAAAATTCTGGAAGATATTTGATGAACGGCTGGATCTGTGTTACCGTGCGCTGATGATCCGGCATGAACGGCTGAAGGGAACGGTATCGGATGTGGCACCGATCCTGTGGCAGCATGGGGCGCTTGCGCGTCTGAAAAAAGGTGAGACGATCGACCGGCTTTTATATGGCGGCTACTCCACGATCTCGCTTGGCTATGCGGGACTTTGCGAATGTACCCGGTATATGACCGGAAAATCCCATACAGATCCGAGTGCGACACCGTTTGCGCTTAAAGTCATGGAATATATGAATAAGGCCTGTGAACGATGGAAAAACGAGACGAACATCGGATTCAGCATTTACGGGACACCGTTAGAGAGCACGACGTATAAATTCGCGAAGTGCCTGCAGAAACGGTTTGGTATCGTGAAGGGCGTCACGGACAAAAATTATATTACAAACAGTTATCATGTACATGTGACAGAAGATATCGATGCGTTCTCCAAACTGAAATTCGAGTCACAGTTCCAGGCACTGTCTACCGGCGGTGCGGTGAGCTATGTGGAAGTGCCGAATATGCAGGACAATATCGAGGCGGTGCTTGATATCATGAAATTCATATACAACAATATCATGTATGCGGAGCTTAATACCAAGAGCGATTACTGTCAGGTGTGCGGTTATGACGGAGAGATCCGGGTCGTGCCGAATGAGGAAGGCAAGCTGATCTGGGAATGTCCAAACTGTCATAACACCGATCAGGCAAAAATGAACGTGGCAAGAAGAACCTGCGGCTACATCGGCAGCCAGTACTGGAATCAGGGAAGAACCCAGGAGATCAGGGAACGCGTACTGCACTTATAAAAGATACAAAGGGGATTATCGGACGGTAATCCTCTTTTTACACGAAAGAAAATGCGGCTGATCGGACGGAAAGGAGAAGACATGAACTATTCGGCAGTTAAATATTACGATATCGCAAACGGGCTTGGAGTGCGCACATCGCTGTTTGTCTCCGGCTGCAGAAATCACTGCAAAGGCTGCTTTCAGCCGGAAACCTGGGATTTCTGCCATGGAAAACCATTTGATCCCACGGTGGAAAATGAGATCTTAGAATCGTTAAAACCGGATTATATCAAGGGACTGACCCTGCTTGGCGGCGATCCGTTTGAACCGGAAAATCAGGAGGCACTGGTTCCGTTTTTAAAAAGGGTAAAAGAACAGTTCCCGGAGAAAAATATCTGGGCATATACGGGGTACATTTTAGACCGGGATCTGACGGAGGGCGGAAAATGCTGTACAAAAGACACACCGGAGATGTTAAAGCGGATCGATGTGCTGGTGGACGGCCCGTTTGTGGAAGAAAAAAAGGACATCACATTAAAATTCAAGGGATCTTCCAATCAGCGTGTGATCGATTTGAAAAAATTCTGTAAGGAGGGCGTGATCGAGACCTTATGGCAGTAAAAGAGCAGATTTATCAGATAGACGGTTTTATATTTTACGGAAAAAAAGAGGCGGAGCAGGCAAAAAAAGAGGCGGCGGGCGTGGAGTATCTGAAGGCAAAGATCGATAAGAATCAGCCGGAGGCGGTGCTTTCTGTTTACAATAAGACAGTGGAAGAAAATCTGTTTGAAACGCCGGTGGGACTTTCCTATATGCGGGAATTGCAGCAGTACCTGAGAAAGATCCCCTATATCGCGGAAAAGGACATCCTGCCGATCCCGGTAAAAAGTGGGAACGCCGATACAAAACCAAAAGAACAAAAAGAAAAGACGGACTTCAAAAAGCGGTATCAGACCTTGACTGTGATCTGCGCGCTGTTGGTGATTATGGTGGTGTCCATGTTTGCGATCACGCTTACGAGTGATTCCCCGACAATCCTTGATTATGAGAAAAAGATCGTGAACCGTTATGAAGCATGGGAACAGGAACTGGATGCGCGGGAGCAGGAACTGGATGCGAAAACACAAAAATAAAAGAACACAGATTTGACATAAATAACTGATATAGTATCTACAAAATGAGGTGACGGATGATGAATAAATTGAAAATTTTAGTTGTGGATGACGAGAGCAGAATGCGCAAACTGGTGCGGGATTTCCTGGTGAAGCAGAATTTTGAAGTGGTGGAAGCGGGAGACGGCGAGGAAGCGTTAAATCTGTTTTATCAGGATAAGGATATCGCACTTATCATACTGGATGTTATGATGCCAAAGATGAATGGATGGGAAGTGTGCAGGGAGATCCGGGAAACTTCAAAAGTACCGATCATCATGCTGACCGCGAAGAGCGATGAGAGTGACGAATTGCAGGGATTTGATCTTGGGGTGGATGAATATATCTCCAAACCGTTCAGCCCGAAGATCCTCGTGGCGCGCGTGGAGGCTATTTTAAGACGTACCAACAAAGCGGCAGGAGAGGAGATTCTTGAGACCGGCGGGATCCGCATGGATAAAACGGCACATATGGTCACGGTGGACGGCGCGCATGTAGATCTAAGCTTTAAGGAATTTGAACTGTTAGCATATTTCATGGAAAACGAAGGAATTGCGCTCTCAAGGGAAAAGATCTTAAACCATGTGTGGAACTATGATTATTTCGGAGATGCCCGCACGATCGATACCCATGTAAAAAAACTCAGGAACAAAATGGGCGAAAAAGGCGAATATATCAAGACAATCTGGGGCATGGGCTACAAATTCTCCGTTGATCCGGAATAACGCGGCAGAAATTCGGATGAGCGGGAGGTCGGAAATGAAGGAAGAAAAAACGTTAAAGGCGAGAAATTCGATCACAGGGCAGATCGCGGGCATTATTATCGGACTTGTGACCGGTACGGTAGTGCTCTGCTGGCTGCTCAATACCGTGTTCCTGGAAAGCTATTATGTGAGGAGCAAACAGAAGCTTCTGATCAACGGATTTACCAGGATCGACCGGGCATGCGAGGATGACAAGCTGCAGTCAGCGGATTTTGCCATTGAATTTGACAAGATCTGTTCCAACAGCAACATCACGATCATGATCATCGATTCGGACGGGAACGTGGTGAAATCCTCGGCGCGGGATACCGAGACGATGCATGACCAGTTTATCGCGGCAATCTTCGGAACCGTGAACGGAGCGGCAAATAACATTGCGTCGGGAGAGGATTACAAGATCATACGCCAGACGGATGACAGATTACAGACCGAATACTATGTCCTCTGGGGGATCCTGCCGGACGGAAACCTGATCATGATGCGTACTCCGCTTGAAAGTATCAGGGAGAGCGTGACGATATCGAACCGTTTCCTGACGTATGTCGGGATTATTGCGGTCATTTTGAGCGCGGTGACGGTTGTCTTTGTGACGAAACGTGTCACGATGCCGGTGTTAGAGCTCACGGAAATATCCAGACGCATGATCGGGCTGGATTTTGACGCGAAATATCATGGAAACGGGAAAAATGAGCTCGACCAGCTCGGGGAGCATATGAACCAGCTCTCGGAGACACTGGAACGCACGATATCGGAGTTAAAGAGCGCCAACAATGAGCTGAAACTGGATAACGAAAGAAAGACAGAGATTGATGAGATGCGCAAGGAATTTTTATCCAATGTCTCTCATGAATTAAAGACGCCGCTTGCGCTGATCCAGGGATACGCCGAAGGACTGCAGGAGTGCATCAATGATGATGCGGAGAGCAGGAATTTTTACTGTGATGTCATTATCGATGAGGCGGATAAGATGAATCAGATGGTAAAAAAACTGCTGACGTTAAACCAGCTTGAGTTTGGAAATGACACGGTGACGATCGAGCGGTTTGATATGACCGAATTGATCCGTGGAGTGCTTGGCTCCTCTGCGATCCTGCTCGAACAAAACGGGATCACCGCCGAATTTGCGGAGACGGAGTCTGCGTATGTCTGGGCGGATGAATTTAAGATCGAAGAGGTTATGACCAATTATCTGAGCAATGCGATCCATCATGCTGATTTTGAAAAGAAGATCTCTGTATTTTATACCAGAAAAGAAGACTGTCTGCGGATCAGTGTGTTCAATACGGGAACGCCGATCCCGGAGGAGGATCTCCCGAATCTTTGGATCAAATTTTACAAAGTGGACAAGGCAAGGACCAGAGAATACGGAGGAAGCGGGATCGGACTTTCCATCGTGAAGGCGATCATGGATTCCCTGCACCGGGAGTGCGGTGTGATCAACCACGAGAATGGTGTTGAATTTTGGCTGGAATTGGATATAAATAGCAAATAACAGTTGTTTCGTTGTTTGAAAAATGCTATACTGTTAAAAGTATTAACAGTTATTTCTCAAGGAGAGATGGTATGAAAAAGTTAAGAGCAAAGCTGGGTATGGGTTTGCTGTTTTCGGCACTTGTGTTGACGACCGGGTGTGGCGAGAAGGCAATTCAGCTCACGGACGAAGAAGAGGGGCTGATCGTGGATTACACGGCACATGTGGTGTCGAAGTTTAATACCAGACAGCCGGACGGACTGGTTTATGTCGATACTTCGCAGGAAGAGGAAGAGAGCGAAGAACCGGTCGAAACAGGAGCAGAAGAAGAGACGACAGAACAGGATGCTGTTTCGCAGATGGAACAGAATGACGGACAGGCGCAGGAGGAGGCACAGCCGGTTTCCATGACACTGACCGAAGCACTTCAGATTGCCGGGGTGGACGCGCAGGTGACTTCCACAGAACTCAGACCTTCGTATGAAGAGGGCGACTATTACGCAATGGATGCTTCCGCGGGAAAGACGTTCCTTGTCGTGCATGTGACGCTGAGCAATCAGACGGCGGAAGATATAAGCGTTGATCTGCTTTCGGGACAGCCGCAGTTCGGGGCGGAGGTCAATGGCGCCGGAGCGGTTTCTGCGGAGATGACGGTGCTGTCCAACGACCTTGCAACCTATCAGGGAACACTTGCGGCAGGCAGCAGTGTGGATACGGCCCTTTTATTCCAGGTTCCGGCGGATGGCGTGACACAGGTGGATACGCTGACACTTGACCTTACATGGAACGGGAACAGTTATACGATCCCCTGTCTGTAAGCGGAATCCGGAAAAAACCAGATTCTGTGAAAAAAACGGTGCAGAATAAGTCGTATTATGCTATAATAAATTCAGTTATACAAGAGTACTTCGGGAGGAAATGTCGATGGAGACAAATATTTTATTGGAAAACGGAACAAATGAGCTGGAAGTATTAGAGTTTACGCTTAATGATAATCATTACGGAATAAATGTTGCCAAGATTCGTGAAATCTTATCTTATCAGCCAGTTACACCGGTGCCGAACGCACACGAGAGCGTGGAAGGTATTTTTATGCCGCGTGACACCATGATCACGGTAATCAGTCTGAAGAAGAGCCTTGGTCTGCCGGAAACGGACGAACAGGGACTGTTCATCATTACAAACTTTAATAAATTAAATATCGCGTTTCATGTAGATACAGTAGTCGGAATACACAGAGTTTCCTGGGCGGAGATCATCAAACCGGATTCTACGATCAACGCAACTGAGAGCGGTGTTTCTACCGGCGTGATCAAGATGGACGACAAGCTGGTCGTAATCCTTGACTTTGAAAAGATCGTAACAGATATCAGCCCGGAGACAGGACTGAAGGTATCGGATATTGATGAACTCGGTGAGAGAAGAAACAGAAGCGATTCCCCGATCCTGATCGCGGAAGATTCCCACCTTTTAAGCAAGCTGATCACAGACAGCTTAAAGAAAGCGGGATATACAAACCTGATTGTTACGATGGACGGACAGGAAGCATGGGACAAGCTTCAGGAATATCAGAAGGAAGGCGACGTATTCGACAGAGTACATTGCATTATTACAGATATCGAGATGCCGCGTATGGACGGACACCGTCTTACAAAGCTGGTAAAGAGCGATGAAGATTTACAGAAGATACCGCTTATCATCTTCTCATCTCTGGTAAACGAAGAAATGCGCAGAAAAGGTGAAGCGCTTGGAGCGGACGCACAGCTTACAAAGCCTGAGATCGGAAAGCTGGTATCAGCGATCGATGATCTGATTGATAAGCATGTAAAGTAAGCTTTTTTAGAGGTTAAATAGGGGATGTGATTTGAACAGTCACATCCCCTAATGAGTATTAGAGAAAAACGGGGGTGCTGTTTGTGAGCAACACGGAAGAATATTTGGATGATTTGCTGGGATCGCTTTCTGACGGCGAAAAGAAAGAGGAAGCAGAAACCACAGCAGAAGAGACACCAGAAGTAACGCCGGAAGACAATGATGCGTCGGATATCATGGATCTGGAAGGAACTTCGGCTGAGGATGAAGAATTTTTAAAACAGTTTGAGCAGGAGCTTGCAGGAACTTCACAGGATGATCTGATGCAGCAGTTTGAACAGGAGCTGGGCGCAGATCAGGGAAATAAAGAAGAAGCGGTATCGGATGATACACAGGCACTGATCAACGATCTGGATGATATATTAAACGGAGACAGTGATGGCGGGTTCGAGGAACCGACACCTGACGCGGTGGAGGAACCGGAGATCCAGGCAGAGGCGGAAGCACCGCAGGCGCCAGAGGCACCGGAGGTTCAGCCGGAAGTGGCACCGGAGGTTCAGCCGGAAGCAGCACCGGAGGGTACCGATGAAGATCTGATGGCACTTTTGTCCGGAATGACAGGAAGTGATGAGCTGGCAGATGCCGGGGCAGAACCGGAGATACCCGGAGCCGCGCCGCAGGAGCCACAGGAAGAGTCGGAACCGGAAGCGGGTGCATTGGACACATCGGATGACCTGTTTGGCCTGGATGGACTGGACGGCCTCGGAGACGGCGGTATTTTCGGAGACGATGAACCGGCTGCAACGGAAGATAGTGCGGAAGCAGACGAAGCGCCGCAGGAAAAAGAGACTGGAAAAGCAAAAAAAGAGGAAAAGGGCGAAAAGAAAAAAGGCGGATTCCTTCAGAAACTTTCCCTGATCCTGTTTGGCGAGGACGAAGAAGAAGACGAGCTTTCGGCGGATGACGAAAACAAAAAGCTGTTAAAGGAACTGGACGCTGCCGGAGAGACAGATTCCGGTGCGGTAAAACCGGAAGATAAAAAGGCGAAAAAGAAACGGGAAAAAGCCGAAAAGCAGGAACAGAAGAAAAAGGAAAAAGAGGCAAAGAAAGCCGAGAAAGCACAAAAAGCGGCAAACAAACCGAAGAAAGAAAAGAAGCCGAAAGAAAAGGACAATACGCCGCCATTGCCGAAAAAACCGGTGATCCTGATCGCAGTACTGGCGATTTCCATTTTCGCGCTGATCCAGCTTGGAAGCAGCGCGGTGGGATATTCCGTGTTTAAAGGAGAGGCGCAGGACTCTTACAAACAGGGAGATTATGTGACAGCGTACGCAAAACTGGAAGGCGCGAAGATCAAATCGGCGGACGAAGATTTTTACAACAGAACAGCGCTTCTCGCAGCAATACAGGAAGAATATGATTCTTATCAGAGCATGATGCAGATAGGGAAAACAGAGATGGCACTCGACTGCCTGATCCGTGGCGTCGGAAGATGCGATAATCATGCGGAAAAGGCAGAAGAATACGGTGTGACGGCAGAGGTGGATGAGTTAAAGAATCAGATGACCCAGACACTGACAGACACCTTTGGTGTGGATGAACAGCAGGCGTTAGAGGTATATGGACAGCGTGACCGTACAGATTATACACTGGAACTGAAAAAAATACTGAAAGCATCGGGCATGGAATAGGAGTTTATATGATAGCGATTGTGGATTATGACGCTGGAAATTTAAAGAGTGTGGAAAAGGCACTGGCTTATTTACAGGAAGAGTCGGTGATCACCAGAGATTTTAAGGAGATTGAAAAGGCGGACAAGGTGATTCTGCCGGGAGTCGGTTCTTTTGGAGCGGCGATGGACAACTTAAAGAAATATGAGCTGGATAAGGTGGTAAAAGAGGTGACCGCTTCCGGGAAACCGTTTCTTGGTATCTGTCTTGGACTGCAGCTGTTGTTTAACGGCAGTGAAGAGAGCGAAGGCGTGGAAGGACTTGGAATCCTTGATGGTGACATTTTAAGGATCCCGGACACACCGGGGCTTAAGATCCCGCATATCGGCTGGAATTCGCTGACACTTAAAAATAACGGACGGCTGTTTTCCGGTCTTACGGAAACACCTTATGTCTATTTTGTACATTCTTATTATCTGAAAGCGAAAGATGAAACGATCGTAAAGGCAGTCACGGAGTATGCGACCGGGATCCATGCGTCCGTAGAAAAAGATAACGTATTCGCATGCCAGTTCCATCCGGAAAAAAGCGGCACGACCGGTCTTTCCATTTTGAAAAACTTTGCGAAGACAGAGGGAGGTGTCTGCTGATGTTTACAAAAAGAATCATTCCGTGTCTGGATGTCAACAACGGAAGAGTGGTAAAGGGCGTTAATTTTGTAAATTTAAGGGATGCCGGAGACCCGGTTGAGATCGCGGCGGCTTATGATAAGGCGGGAGCGGATGAAGTGGTGTTTCTGGACATCACGGCGTCTTCGGATGCGCGTGGAACGGTTGTGGATATGGTACGGCGCGTGGCGGAGAAGGTATTTATCCCGTTTACGGTTGGCGGAGGGATCCGCACCGTGGAAGATTTTAAGGTGCTGCTTCGCGAAGGCGCGGATAAGATATCGATCAACTCCTCGGCGATCAACACACCAAACCTGATCACGGATGCGGCAGACAAATTTGGAAGCCAGTGTGTGGTGGTCGCGATCGATGCGAGAAGACGGGCGGATGGTTCCGGCTGGAATGTATACAAAAACGGCGGAAGGATCGATACCGGTCTGGATGCTGTGGAATGGGCGATGAAAGCAGATGCCCTTGGCGCAGGTGAGATCCTTCTGACCAGTATGGACTGCGATGGAACGAAAGCAGGCTATGATCTGGAACTTACCAGACAGATCGCAGAGAATGTCTCTGTTCCGGTCATCGCTTCCGGCGGTGCGGGAACAAAGGAGCACTTTTATGAAGCGCTTACCGAGGGAAAAGCGGATGCAGCACTTGCGGCATCACTGTTCCATTACAAAGAACTTGAAATCATGGATTTAAAAAATTATCTGGCAGACAAAGGCGTATCTGTGCGCAGATAGCATGTCGGATGAAGCAGATGGAAATAAAAACGGGAGATTTGCGGTGACGCAAATCTCCTTTTGCAGGAGATGAAAGAATATGGGAATGATCACAAATGACTGGCTGGATGCCATATCCGGAGAATTTAAAAAGCCGTATTACCGGGAGCTTTATAATTTTGTGCGGGAAGAATACAGTAAGACGACGGTGTATCCGCCGGCAGAGGACATTTTTAACGCGTTTCATTTTACACCGCTTGGCAAGGTGAAGGTGCTTCTTCTGGGGCAGGATCCGTATCACAATGTCAATCAGGCGCATGGCCTGAGTTTTTCGGTGCTTCCGGAGCAAAAGGAGATCCCGCCTTCTTTGCAGAATATTTACAAGGAGCTGCATGATGATCTGGGATGCTACATCCCGAACAACGGTTATCTGAAAAAATGGGCGGATCAGGGCGTGCTGCTCTTAAACACGGTACTTACAGTGCGTGCGCACCAGGCAAACTCACATCAGGGCAGAGGATGGGAGGAGTTCACCGACGCGATCATCCGCGCGGTCAATGAACAGGACCGCCCGATCGTATACCTGCTCTGGGGCAGACCGGCGCAGATGAAAAAGTCGATGTTAAATAATCCGAAACATCTGATCCTGACAGCGCCGCATCCGAGCCCGCTCTCCGCGTACCGTGGATTTTTCGGCTGTAAACATTTCAGCCAGACAAATGAATTTTTGAAAAAAAACGGTGTGGAACCGATCGACTGGCAGATTGAAAACATCTGAGAGAACGGGAAAATACCCGATAAAATGAGGAGTGCCCCGACATCCTTTCGGATACCGGGGCTATTATGAAAAAATTAATCAATTGATAATGCCGTAAGTTATATGTTTTATTTCTCTTTCGATGGTTCTATCATAGCAAACGAATATGAACAAAGTATGAATAAAACTTTAACATACTGTGAAAAACATACAAAAATGATTTGCAAACCAGATAAATACTATAAAATATACACAAAAACGAAAAGCGAAAAAGAAATAAAGTGCAGGATGTATAGAGAAAAATGTAAAAAATAGAATAAAAATGTAAAAAAAGCAGGTAATATTGCCGATATAAAATATAGAAAGCAATAAAAAGCAGGATGCGTTGATTTCAAAGGAGTGATCATATGTCAATGACAATTAACAGCATGAATAGTCTTTTTTCCGGTATTTTTGGATGGAATAGTCAAAACAGCGCTAACAGCAGCCAGACCATGTTCGGACAGGATGCCAATCTGGGCATCAATCTCAGCGATTACGCGTCAATCAAAAGTGGAGCCTATCACAAGCTTTTAAAAGCTTATTATGAGAATGTCCCGGATGATGATAAAAAGACGGATAGTTCTTCCAAAAAGAATACCCAGACGACACAGAAGGAAAAGGTGGAGGAGCTGACGAGAGTAGAAAATGCGGCGGATGATGTAAAAGACGCGGCGGATGCGCTTCTGACCCAGGGAAATAAGTCTGTCTTCCATAAAGTGGAAAAGACGGGAGCCGATGGAAAGACCACATTGGGATATGATACGGATGCGATCTATAAAGCGGTGGATAAATTCGTGAGCAGTTACAATACCATGATCGACAGGGGCGGCGACTCGGAGAACGAGCGTGTGCTGAAAACGACACTGTCCGCGGTTCAGAATACCAAAAAGAACGAGGACGCGTTAAACAGCATCGGCATTATGATCGGTTCCGACAACAAACTGTTGATTGATGCGGATAAGTTTAAAGCTGCCGATATGGATACCGTAAAATCTCTTTTCAATAAAACGGCGTCCTTCGGATATCAGACATCGGCAAATGCGTCCATGCTTTCGTTTTATGCAGAACGGGCGGCTTCACAGGCATCCACCTATGGGGCAAACGGAACATACACATACAATTATCAGAGCGGAAATCTGTATGATACGGGAATTTAGCATGTAAAAACGTAAGAATACAGAAAAAGGTGTGTGGAAGTGTTAAGAAATGTATTTCAGATGGTCATATAAGCGGAAGAAAGGATCATAAATAAAAGGCAGTTCCCTTTTTGGGGGAGCTGCCTTTTTGGGCTTTTTGATAGGAGGGGATCCGACGGATCAATCGTCGTTTTCCTCGTCCTCTGTGGTGGAGTATACAGCCTGACGCTTTCTGGCATCCGCATTTTCCAGATATTCGTCGTAGGTTGTGATCTTGTCGATCATGGAACCGTCCGGCAGGATTTCCATAATGCGGTTTGCGGTGGTCTGTACGACCTGGTGGTCACGGCAGGAGAGCAGGATGACACCCGGGAATTTGATCATACCGTTGTTGACAGCGGTGATGGATTCCATGTCAAGGTGGTCAGTCGGCTCATCGATGATCAGGACATTGGATCCCTCGATCATCATGCGGGAGAAGAGAACACGCACTTTCTCACCACCGGAAAGGACACGCATTTTCTTTACACCGTCATCTCCGGCAAAGAGCATTCTGCCGAGGAAGCCGCGGACATAGGTGGCGTCCTTGATCTCGGAGAACTGTGTCAGCCATTCCACGATCGAGAGATCGGTGTCGAAGATCGCGGTATTATCTTTCGGGAAGTAGGACTGGGAGGTGGTAACGCCCCATTTGTAGCTTCCGGAATCCGGTTCCATTTCTCCTGCGAGGATCTTAAAGAGCGTACTCTTTGCAAGCTCGTTTCCGCCGACAAACGCAACCTTGTCTTCACGTCCGAGAATAAAGGAAACATTGTCGAGGACTTTTACGCCATCGATGGTCTTGGAAAGATCGGTGACCGTAAGCACTTCGTTTCCGATCTCGCGGTTCGGACGGAAATCGATGTACGGATATTTCCGGCTGGACGGTTTGATCTCGTCAAGCTCGATCTTTTCAAGCGCTTTCTTTCGGGAAGTAGCCTGTTTGGATTTGGAAGCGTTCGCGGAGAAGCGGGAGATGAAGTCCTGTAACTCCTTGATCTTTTCCTCTTTCTTTTTATTGGCTTCTTTCATCTGCTTGATCAGAAGCTGGCTGGATTCATACCAGAAATCGTAGTTTCCGGCATAGAGCTGGATCTTGCCGTAATCGATGTCCGCAATGTTAGTACATACTTTATTTAAGAAGTAACGGTCATGGGATACAACGATAACGGTGTTCTCAAAGTTGATCAAAAATTCTTCAAGCCATGCGATCGCATCGAGATCCAAATGGTTGGTCGGCTCGTCGAGAAGCAGGATATCCGGATTGCCGAAGAGTGCCTGCGCAAGCAGCACCTTGACTTTTAACGCGCCCGGAAGCTCGCTCATGACGGTATAGTGGAGATCGGTGTCGATACCAAGACCGTTTAAGAGCATGGCAGCATCGGATTCTGCGTTCCATCCGTCCATTTCCGCGAATTCGCCTTCCAGTTCGCTGGCGCGGATACCGTCCTCATCCGAGAAATCCTCTTTGGCGTAGATCGCGTCCTTTTCCTTCATAATATCATACAGGCGTTTGTTTCCCATGATGACAGTGTCAAGCACGGTGAAATCATCATATTTAAAGTGATCCTGCTGCAGGAAGGAAAGACGCTGCCCCGGGGTGATGACCACGTCACCGCTTGTCGGTTCCAGCTGTCCGGATAAGATCTTTAAAAAAGTGGATTTTCCGGCACCGTTCGCACCGATCAGACCGTAACAGTTTCCCTCGGTGAATTTAATGTTTACGTCCTCAAAGAGGGCTTTTTTCCCAATTCGTAAAGTGATATTATTTGCACTGATCATATTCTTGTTTCTCCTCACTCTTTTCGCTTATACTGCGTGTAATCATGCTAACTCGTATCATACTAAAAAACTCTGAGAAAAGCAATAAAAAAACCGTAAATTGTATCTTGTTTCGTACAGCAGAATGCTTTACATTCGACAAATTAAATGCTAAAATAAGACCATAGGTCGAAAAGACATTTTAATTAATTTTTATCATTAATTAAAGCTATATAAAAGGAGGAAAACAAATGTCTAGAGCAAAACAGTCTATGGACGGTAACACCGCCGCAGCTCATGTAGCCTATGCGTTTACAGATGTTGCAGCAATTTACCCAATCACCCCGTCCAGCCCAATGGCAGATACTGTCGACCAGTGGTCAGCAGCAGGACAGGAGAATATTTTCGGCAACCAGGTTAAGGTTGTAGAAATGGAATCAGAGGCGGGTGCTGCAGGTGCAGTTCACGGTTCTCTTGCCGCAGGTGCTTTAACAACAACATTTACAGCTTCTCAGGGACTTTTACTTATGATCCCGAATATGTATAAAATCGCAGGTGAGCAGCTTCCTTGCGTATTTGACGTATCCGCGCGTACAGTTGCAACACAGTCACTGAATATCTTCGGTGATCACAGCGATGTTTACGCCTGTCGTCAGACCGGTTTCGCTATGTTATGCGAGACCAATCCGCAGGAAGTTATGGACTTAAGCCCGGTTGCACATCTTGCAACAATCGAAGGCAAAGTTCCGTTCATCAACTTCTTCGACGGATTCCGTACATCTCACGAGATCCAGAAGATCGAGAAATGGGATTACGCAGACTTAAAAGAAATGTGCAATATGGATGCAGTAAAAGAATTCCGTGCACATGCTCTGAATCCGGAACATCCGGCTATGCGTGGCTCTCATGAAAACGGAGACGTATTCTTCCAGCATCGTGAAGCATGTAACTCTGCTTATGATGCATTACCGGAAATCGTTTCCAAATACATGAAGAAAGTAAACGAGAAATTAGGTACAGATTATGATTTATTCAACTACTACGGAGCACCGGACGCAGAACGCGTTATCGTTGCTATGGGATCTATCAACGACGTAGCAGAAGAAGTTATCGATTACCTGACCGCTAAGGGAGAAAAAGTCGGACTTGTTAAGGTTCGTTTATATCGTCCTTGGGTATCTGACGCATTCTTAAAGGCACTGCCGAAGACTGCTAAGAAGGTTGCTGTACTTGACAGAACAAAAGAGCCGGGTTCTCTTGGTGAGCCGTTATACCTTGATGTTGCTACCACACTTCGTGAAGCAGGTCTTGATACGGTTGTATTAACAGGCGGACGTTACGGCTTAGGTTCCAAAGACACTCCTCCATCATCTGTATTCGCAATCTACAAAGAATTAGAGAAGGATGCTCCGAAGGCAAGATTCACAGTAGGTATCGTCGATGACGTTACAAACTTAAGCTTACCGGAAGTAAAACCGGCTCCGATCACAGCTACTCCGGGTACTGTAGAATGTAAGTTCTGGGGACTTGGCGGAGATGGTACTGTAGGTGCAAACAAGAACTCAACCAAGATCATTGGTGATCATACCGATAAATATATCCAGGCATACTTCCAGTATGACTCCAAAAAGACCGGTGGTGTTACCATTTCCCACTTAAGATTTGGTGATAAGCCGATCAGAAGCCCGTATTACATCAACCAGGCAGACTTCGTAGCCTGTCATAACCCGGCTTATGTAAATCAGGGATTCAAGATGGTTCAGGATGTAAAACCGGGCGGAGTATTCATGATCAACTGCCAGTGGAGTGATGAAGAATTAGAAGAGCATTTAAATGCAGAAGCTAAGAAATACATCGCTGACAACAACATCCAGCTTTACACCATCAACGCAATCGACAAGGCAATCGAAATCGGAATGGGCAAACGTACCAACACGATTCTCCAGTCCGCATTCTTCAAACTTGCAAACGTTATGCCGATCGAACAGGCTGTAGACTTCATGAAAGCTGCTGCAAAGAAATCCTATGGTAAGAAGGGTGATGCAGTCGTAGAAATGAACTACAAGGCAATCGATGCAGGTGTAGATGCAGTACATAAGGTAGAAGTACCGGCATCATGGGCAAACCCGGCAGCAGATGCTCCTGCAAAAGAGATCACAGGCCGTCCGGAAGTTGTTAAGATGGTAAATGACCTTATGAGACCGATCTCCTTAATGGATGGTGACAGCCTTCCGGTTTCCGCATTTACAGAAAATCCGGATGGACAGTTCGAACTTGGTGCAGCTGCATACGAGAAACGTGGTACAGCCGTAACAGTTCCGACCTGGGATGCAGAGAAATGTATCCAGTGTAACCAGTGTGCATTCGTATGTTCACATGCGACAATCCGTCCGTTTATGTTAGATGACGCAGAAGTAAAAGCTGCTCCGTCCAACATCAAACTTGCAGATACAAAGCCAAAAGCTGGCGAATACAAATACACCATGAGCGTATCTCCGTTAGACTGTATGGGATGCGGCGAGTGTATCACTGTTTGTCCGGTTGGCGCAATCGAAATGGTTCCGCAGGAATCTCAGGCAGCAGAGCAGCCGGTATTCGATTACCTGGTAGCAAATGTTGGCAAGAAACCTGGCGTACCGGCAGACAACACCGTAAAAGGATCTCAGTTCAACCAGCCGCTGCTTGAGTTCTCAGGCTCCTGTGCAGGATGTGCAGAAACTTCTTACGCTCGTCTGATCACGCAGCTGTTCGGTGAACATATGTATATTTCAAACGCAACAGGATGTTCTTCTATCTGGGGTGGTCCTGCAGCAACTTCACCGTACACAGTAAACAAAGACTCCAAACAGGGTCCGGCATGGGCAAACTCCTTATTCGAGGATAACGCTGAGCATGGTCTTGGTATGGAAATCGGACAGCAGGTTCTTCGTGACCAGGCTATCGCAAGCGCAAAGAAATGTGCTGAGTCCGACAAAGCTGGTGCTGAATTAAAAGCAGCATTCGCTAAATTTGAAGAAACAAAGAATGATACAAAAGCAAATACACCTGCAGCAAAAGATCTTATCGTAGAACTGGAGAAAGCAGCAGCAGCCGGATGCCCGGATGCAGCAGCAGCTCTGGAGAAGAAAGATTACCTTGCTAAGAAGTCTGTATGGATCTTCGGTGGTGACGGATGGGCTTATGATATCGGCTTCGGCGGATTAGACCATGTACTTGCTTCCGGAAACAACGTAAACGTTATGGTATTCGATACAGAAATGTACTCCAATACCGGTGGACAGGCTTCTAAGGCTTCCAACATCGGTGAAGTTTGCCAGTTCGCAGCTTCCGGTAAAGAAGTAGGCAAGAAGAGCCTTGCTGAGATCGCTATGAGCTATGGCTATGTATATGTAGCACAGATCGCTCTTGGTGCAAACATGGCTCAGGCTGTTAAGGTTCTTGCAGAAGCAGAAGCTTACAACGGACCGTCACTTATCATCGGATATGCTCCATGTGAGTTACACGGTGTTAAGGGTGGAATGAACCACTGCCAGGATGAAATGAAGAAAGCAGTAGCTGCTGGTTACTGGAACCTCTTCTCCTTCAATCCGGAATTAAAGGCAGAAGGAAAGAATCCGTTCACCTTAGTTTCCAAACCGGGTGATGGTTCTTACCAGGATTTCTTAAAGAACGAGACACGTTACAGCCGTCTGACCAGATCCTTCCCTGAAAGAGCTGAAAGACTCTTCAAGGAATCTGAAGAAGCAGCTAAGAAACGTTATGAGCACTTAGAGAGATTAGTAGAACTCTACAAATAATATCTTTGTGTAAATGAGAAAGTCGGCGTACCGAAAGGTGCGTCGGCTTTTTTGTGTTTACAAAAGAAAGGGATAATGTTAAAATAAAAAAAATGTGTCATAGAAGGTAAGCGGGGAGGAATCGCGTATGATGCGTTTTCCTGGAAGAGGAAAGAGCAGTTACCGTCAGATGAAACAGAAAGAAAAGAGGGTACCAACGCAGATGGAAAAAGAAGACTTCTTATTAAGCCAGATCGATGAATTCAGAGAGAAGGCGAAGCAGCTTCAGGCTTTGGTAAGCTCCAAAGAGAGCAAAGTAAGAGAGTTACAGAGCCTTGTGGATGAACGCGAGGGCAGAGCAGCAAAGCTGCAGAATATTTTAAATGAGCGCAAACAGGAAGCGGACAAGCTGAATCAGACTGTGCAGGAGCAGATCGATGGATTGATCTCAAATGTGGAGACCAAGATCACAGAGCTTGGCGGAGAGCTGACAAAGTCGGCGTCTGAAAGTGAAGAGGCGGTTGCCGCAAAAACAGAGGAGATGAAAGAGGCACTTCTTGAGATGAAGGAACTTCTCCAGAAGACTAAGACAGAACTCAGTGACAAGATCCATGAGGAAAATGTCACCTGCTACCGCAATATTCAGACCCTGTTCGACGATTTCGGAGAAAAGGTCGATAAAGTGGAGAATCTGGATTCCGGAGTGAAGAGTATCAAATCCTATGTAAAATGTTTATCCTGGTTTTCAATCGTGAATTTTATCGTGCTGATCGGATTTATCCTGTATCAGCTTGGTGTGTTTTTTTAATGAATAAGTATATAAATGAAAAGCCTGGAGTTACTGAAAGGCTTTTTGTTGTGTAAAAAATAATGAATTGATAAAGCAAAAGAGGTAAAAGAAAATGAATGCAGAAAAGAAAGTTTGGGTCGTAGGCCATAAGAATCCGGATACGGATTCCATCTGTGCGGCTCTTGCGTATGCAGAATTAAAAAATCGCAAGGAAGACGGCAGATACGTTGCAAAACGCGCAGGCGCGGTAAGTGAGGAGACACGCTATGTGCTGGATTATTTTGATGTAAAAGAACCGGAACTCGTAAAGGATGCGGGCGCGCAGGTCAAGGATATTGAGATCCGTGAGACCAAAGGCGTATGCAGCCATATGTCCTTAAAACATGCATGGGAAATGATGAAGGATTCCGGCGTTGTGACCCTGCCGATCGTCAATGCGAAGAATAAACTTGAGGGGCTTATCGTTACCGGTGATATCGCGACATCCTATATGGATGTGTATGACAACCGTGTACTCGCAACTGCGCGTACCCAGTATCGCAACATCGTAGAAACCATGGATGGCGAACTGCTGACCGGAAATGAGCATGGATACTTTGTAAAAGGAAAAGTAGTGGTTGCGTCCGGAGACGACGAAGTGATGAAGGAATATATCGAGGAAGATGACCTTGTTATTCTTGCAAACCGTCCGGAATCCCAGCGCTGCGCACTGGAACTGAATGCGAGCTGCATCGTAGTATGCACCGGAACAGAGGTTTCTGAGGAGATCCTTGCGATGGCAAAAGAGCGTGACTGTGTGGTCATTCGTACACCGTTTGATTCATTTACCGCAGCACGTCTGATCAACCAGAGTATGCCGATCAAATATTTCATGAAAAAGGACAACCTCGTTACTTTTGAACTGGAAGATTATGTGGATGATGTCAAAGAAGAAATGGCAAAAGTACGTCACAGAGATTTCCCGGTTCTTGATGAGAACGGAAACTATGTAGGAATGATTTCCAGAAGAAATCTCTTAAATATGAAAAAGAAACAGGTGATCCTTGTGGATCATAACGAAAAGACACAGGCAGTGGATGGAATCGATGGAGCTGAGATCTTAGAGATCATCGATCACCACAGAATCGGAAATCTGGAGACCGTTGCACCGGTATTTTTCCGCAATCAGCCACTCGGTTGTACCGGAACGATCATTTACCAGATGTATCAGGAGCAGAATGAGGAGATCACCAAAAAGGTAGCGGGACTTCTTTTATCTGCAATCCTTTCCGATACACTGATGTTCCGTTCCCCGACCTGCACACCG
Source organism: Roseburia yibonii (assembly GCF_014297335.1). NCBI lineage: Bacteria > Bacillati > Bacillota > Clostridia > Lachnospirales > Lachnospiraceae > Roseburia > Roseburia yibonii. The sequence goes on along the minus strand of NZ_JACOQH010000001.1, from coordinate 163,809 downwards.
GTAGATAAAGCGGCGGCAGAGGAACTTGCAAAGATCGCGGAGGTGGATATCGAAACACACGCAAAGAATATGTTCCGCGCGGGAAGCAATTTCAAAAACAAAACGATCGAAGAGATCTTTTTCCAGGATTTCAAGAAGTTTACCGCGGCAGACAAAGATTTCGGCGTAGGCCAGATCAGTGCAATGGGCGCAGAAGAACTGCTTGGCATCAAAGACCAGATCGTGGCATATATGGATACTGTTCTGACTGAGAAGAAGTTAAACATGGTATTTATCATGCTGACAGATATTTTAGAGGAGACAACTTACCTGTTATGCGCGGGAACCGGAGCTGACCAGGTCGCGGAGGAAGCATTTAAGCAGGAAAAAGACGGCGATTATTATGTCTTAAAAGGTGTGGTTTCCCGTAAGAAACAGATCATTCCACCATTTATGAGTGTACTTCAGTAAAAAGGCGGAGCGATGAAGAAAAAACAGTTACAGAGTTCGCTGCTTCTTCTTTTGACGGCGATGATCTGGGGAACGGCATTTGTTGCCCAGAGTGTCGCCATGGATTATATTGAGCCGTTTACCTTTAATGCGAGCCGTTTTTTGCTTGGCGGCGTAGTATTGCTGCCGCTCATCGCGCTGCGAAGCCGCAGAGAGCGTAGGACAGAAACGGGTGATAAAAAGCTGTTATGGAAGGGCGGGATCCTTTGCGGGATCGTTCTTTGCATTGCATCCGCGTTCCAGCAGCTAGGAATTCAGGGTACGACTGTAGGGAAAACAGGATTTATTACAGCGCTTTACATTGTGCTGGTTCCGGTATTTGGCGTGTTCCTGCACAAAAAAGCCGGAATCAGGCTGTGGCTCAGCGTACTGGTGGCGATTTTCGGTTTGTATCTTTTGTGTATGAATACCGAGCATTTTTCCATCAACCACTATGATGTCATCCTGTTGCTTTGTGCGGCGTCATTTGCCGTGCAGATCCTGTGCGTAGATCATTTTTCACCAAAAGTGGATCCGGTCAAGCTGTCATGCATCCAGTTTCTCGTCTGCAGCCTGCTGTCATTTCTCATGATGGTGCTTACAGAGCATCCAAGCATGGCGGCAGTCATGACGGCGTGGCAGCCGATCCTTTACGCGGGGATTCTCTCCTGTGGGGTGGCATATACGCTTCAGGTGGTTGCGCAGACCAGTTTAAATCCGGTGATCGCGTCTCTGATCATGAGCCTGGAATCCGTGATTTCCGCGATCGCGGGATGGCTTGTCCTGGGACAGCATCTGAGCGGACGTGAGATCGCGGGATGTGTCGTGATGTTTGCGGCGATCATTCTGGCGCAGCTTCCATCAAAAACTGCAAAGTAAAAGGAGTTTTTCTATGGCAAAACAGACATGGAAACCGGGAAATATGCTTTATCCGCTTCCGGCAGTGATGCTAAGCGTCAGGGATAAGGCGGGAAATGACAATATTATTACGGTGGCATGGACGGGGACGGTGTGTACGAATCCGCCGATGGTATCCGTCTCGGTGCGCCCGGAACGCCATTCGTATCAGATGTTAAAGGAAACCGGAGAATTTGTGATAAATTTAACGACAGAGAAGCTGGCGTTTGCAACGGATTACTGCGGCGTGAAGTCAGGACGGGATGTTGACAAGTTTGAAGTGATGCATTTGAACAAGGAAGCGGCGGATCAGGTGGGAGCACCGATGATCGCTGAGAGCCCGGTCAATATTGAATGCCGGGTGAGAGAGTGCATGGAGCTAGGATCGCACCATATGTTTCTTGCGGATGTACTTGCGGTACATGTGGATGAGGCATATCTGGATGAGAAGGGAAAATTTGATTTAAATGCTGCAGGTCTGCTTGCCTATTCGCATGGAGAGTATTTCTCCCTCGGGAAAAAATTAGGCAGGTTTGGCTACAGCATTCAAAAGAAGAAAGCAAAGAAAAAGCGGAAATAAAATTATTTTAACAGTAGTTCCATTAAATAGGCGTAGACCTCTGCTGTCTGATCTTTCCAGTTGGCACAGATGGCCTCCGCCTGTTCTTTTGTATGTACGGTGAGCGTGAGGTCGATCATGGGATTGCCGTGCTCTTTTAAACGGCAGCGAACCGCAAATTCGTTGTTGGTTGTCTTATAGTAGTCAGATAAAACAGAATTTTCATTTTTTAATTCCACTTTGTGTTTGTCAAAATAGTGCAGGATATCATTCTGGATAGCCGGAGAGATCTTGTCATGGAAAAACTGCAGTGTCTCTTTGCCGGCGGCAGTGATACTGTACTGCGTATTGCTGTGCGTGGATTCTGTGCTGATCAGATCGGTTTCGATGAGATCATGTACGACCTGCTGTACGGTAAAATAGTTGGTATATTCCTTTTCCAGAAAGAAATCGGAAATCTGTGTGTTACTTAGTGGAAAATCAACCTTTTCTAACATATATAAAACGATTAGTTTGTAAAGTGTAAATGGTTCTGCCATAGATCACAACTCCTTTTTTATGATTGCGGATAATATTTCCCCTGCCAGATATCTTTCTCGCGGAAGGTTCGCTGCAGCTGGTTTAAGACCCGCTTTTTGTCAGCACTCCAGAGAGGAGCAGCAAGCAGTTTTTTCGGGCCGTCACCGGTGAGCCGGTGTATGACGATATCCGGCGGCAGCAGCGCGACGCATTCTGTTACAAAATCACAATAGTCATCCAGGGTAAAGGTGTCAAACGGATGGCTTTCGTAATAGGTATGAAGGTCTGTCCCTTTTAAAATATGCAAAAGCTGTAGTTTCATTCCAAAAACAGGAAGCGCGGCAGCATAAGAAACGGAAGCGCGCATCATCTCCTTTGTTTCGCCCGGAAGACCAAGGATCAGATGAACAATGACTTTGATGCCACGCTTGTGCAGTTCGGTGACAGCACGGTCAAAATCTGACAGCGCAAAACCGCTGCGGATAAACGCAAGCGTTTCCGGATGGATCGTCTGAAGTCCGAGCTCGATCCAGACCGGTTTGATCTGGTTTAATTCCAGGAGCAGATCAAGGACTTCATCGGAGAGACAGTCCGGCCTTGTCGCGATCGACAGGATGGCAACATCGGGATTTTCGATCGCTTCCATAAAAATACGCCGCAGATAGGAGACCGGTGCATAGGTATTTGTAAAAGCCTGAAAATACGCAATGTAATGTGTACAGGATGTTTTGCCGGCGATCCGTTCCCGTGCCTCTGTAAGCTGTGCGGAAACAGTAAGGGAGGAGGAAGCGGCAAAATCACCGCTGCCTCCCTCGCTGCAGAAAATACAGCCGCGTGTACCAAGCGTTCCGTCACGGTTCGGGCAGGTCATACCGCCGTTTAAGGAGAGCTTGTACATTTTTTCGCCGTAGGTATGTTTTAAATAAGCATCCAGCGAATAATATCTTTTTCCGTTCCAGAAATCGGGAAAACTGGCGGTCATCTTATGCTCTGATATGAGATTTGACTGCCTGGCTTACCACTTCGGCAACGCGCGGATCAAATGCTTCCGGCATGATAAATTCGTCGCATAATTCTTCGTCGGAAACAAGACCTGCGATCGCTTCCGCAGCAGCCAGTTTCATTTCTTCCGTGATCTGTTTTGCGTGTCCTTCCAGAGCGCCGCGGAAAATACCCGGGAAGGCAACGACGTTGTTGACCTGATTCGGGAAATCACTGCGTCCGGTACCGACGACACGGGCTCCGGCTGCTCTTGCGACATCCGGCATGATCTCAGGAACCGGATTTGCCATGGCAAAGAGGATGGCATCGGAATTCATGGAAGATACCATTTCCGGCGATACGATGTTCGGAGCGGAGACACCGACAAAGATATCAGCGCCTTTTAAGGCATCGGCGAGAGTTCCGGCTGCATGGGAAAGATTGGTCACTTTGGTCATTTCTTTCTGCATCCAGTTGAGATCCGGATAGTCCGGTCCGATGATGCCCAGACGGTCGCACATGGTCACATCCTTGAAACCGTAAGTGAGGAGCAGCTTGGTGATCGCGACTCCGGCAGAACCGGCTCCGTTTACAACGACCTTACAGTCCTCTTTCTTCTTTCCGGTCACACGCAGACCATTGATGATACCGGCGAGGACAACGATGGCGGTTCCGTGCTGGTCATCATGAAATACGGGAATGTCAAGCATTTCATTTAATCTGGTCTCAATCTTGAAACAGCGCGGAGCGGAGATGTCCTCTAAGTTGATGCCGCCGAATGCCGGCGCGATATTTTTTACGGCAGTGATGATCTCCTCGGTATCCTGGGTGTCCAGACAGATCGGGACAGCGTTCACATCACCGAACTCTTTAAAAAGTACGCATTTTCCTTCCATAACAGGCATGGCAGCGTAAGGTCCGATGTTTCCGAGACCCAGAACAGCGCTTCCGTCGGATACTACGGCAACGGTGTTTGCCTTCATGGTATAGGTATAAGCGGCAGACGGATCTTCGGCGATCACTTTACATGGTTCCGCAACACCGGGGGTGTAGGCGATTGCAAGGTCTTCTCTGGTCTTTACCGGGGTCTTGGATACGGTTTCCAGTTTTCCGTTCCATTTTCTGTGCATTTCGAGTGCTTTTTCTTTGTTGTCCATAACTTCAGGCTCCTTTATGTATTTGATAGGTAACTTTTAAATTTGTAACAATGTCTTCATATTTAATATGTAACTTTGTATGCAATAAAATTATCATATCATTAAGAAAATAACAAATCAAGAAAAATAAGGCTTTCTATTTAGACAGGAAAGTTGTATAATAAAGACTATCAAATCTTAGAGAACATCTTTTTTGAATCCCATATATACCATGAAACGAAAAAAGGAGATAGAGAATGAGAGAAAAATATGAAAGCCTGTCGGCTGTTGTTTTGCGTGACCTCGCAAAGTCAAGAGGCCTGAAAAATCTGTCCGGACTCAAGAAAGCGGAGCTCGTGGAACTCATGCTGGCAGAGGATGAGAGAGTAGAAGCGCAGAAGGCAAAAGAGGAAAAGCAGACAAGCGGACGTGAAAATGGACGGGACGATACAAAAGAACTCGACAGTGGAGTAAAAGCACATGGAATCTTAGAGGTTATGCCGGACGGCTATGGATTTATCCGGTGTGAGAATTATCTCCCAGGAGAAAACGATGTCTATGTATCTCCGTCTCAGATCCGTAAATTTAACTTAAAGACTGGCGACATCATTGCCGGAAATACCAGGATCAAGACGCAGGGAGAAAAGTTCAGCGCGCTGCTTTACATCACTTCGATCAATGACTTACATCCGTCCGAAGCGATGAAGAGAAAGAATTTTGAAGACCTGACACCGGTATTTCCAAATGAGCGCCTGCGCCTGGAAACACCGGGAGGCAGTGTGGCGATGCGTATCACGGATCTGGTTTCCCCGATCGGAAAAGGACAGCGAGGCATGATCGTTTCCCCGCCAAAGGCAGGAAAGACGACGCTGTTAAAAGAAGTGGCAAAATCGATCGTGCGCAATAACCCGGATATGCATGTGATCATCCTTTTGATCGATGAGAGACCGGAGGAGGTTACGGATATCAAGGAAGCGATCGAAGGGAAGAATGTGGAAGTTATCTATTCCACCTTTGATGAACTTCCGGAACATCACAAACGTGTTTCCGAGATGGTCATCGAAAGGGCAAAACGTCTTGTGGAACATAAAAAAGACGTTATGATCTTATTAGACAGCATTACAAGACTTGCGAGAGCCTACAACCTTACGGTTCCGCCAAGCGGACGTACGCTTTCCGGCGGTCTTGACCCGGCGGCACTGCATATGCCAAAGCGTTTCTTCGGCGCGGCGCGAAATATGCGGGAGGGCGGAAGCCTTACGATCCTCGCAACGGCGCTTGTGGATACCGGAAGCAAGATGGATGATGTGGTATACGAGGAATTTAAGGGAACCGGTAACATGGAACTTGTCTTAGACCGCAAGCTCTCGGAGAAACGTGTGTTCCCGGCGATCGACATCACAAAATCCGGTACGAGACGGGAGGATCTGCTGCTTGACCGTGAAGAGCAGGAAGCAGTCTATATCATGCGGAAAGCGATCAATGGAATGCGCACCGATGAGGCGGTGGAAAGCATCTTAAATATGTTTGTCCGCACCAAGAATAACAGGGAATATGTGCAGATGGTAAAGAAAACGAAAATTAGATAAGTTTTAGAATGAAAATCGACAAGAGGTTATAAAGCCTCTGCCGATTTTCTTTTTTATAGGAAACAGCAGAAAAGAAGAGCGTGCAGAGCGTAAAAACTCTGACACGCTTATTTTTTTTACCATAAAAGCAAATGAGGACGGAAAGGAGCATAGAACATGGCGAAACGAAAGTACAAGCGTCTGCATTACGAGGACAGGCAGACCATAGAGGCTATGAGTAAGCAGGGCAGCAGTGTAAGTGATATTGCAGAGGCACTGGGAACGCATAGGGACACAATTTATAGGGAGTTCAAACGCTGCAACGCCACACTGAAAACCTACACGGCGGCAGCAGGGCAGCAGGCGTTATAAACAAGAATAACAAAAGAGAGGTAAGACACATGAAAAAAGTAGATTTTAATAAATTGCAGGCAGGCGACTTAGTAGAAGTGCCACGCACACAGTTTGCACCTATGCGTAGAGGCTGGAATGGCTGGTTATTCAGTGAGGCAGTAGTAATAAGAAAGGGCGTAGGAAGAAAAAGCAAAAAGAATGTAGTCGTAGTGGAAATGAGAACACCAGCAGGAAAGAACAGCTACGGGACTATAGAGGCTACATTTTACGCAGAGAATGTTTTTACTACGCCAGCAGCAAAGAACGCAAGAAACATTTTGAAGAAATACGGAATAGAGGACGCAGAGAGCTTTTACAAATTCATTGAGCGGGACGACGTAACGGGCTGCGATTGGATAAGGTTTTTAATAGAAAAAGGCTTTTTATTTAATGAGTAGGCGGCAGCAGCCGCCACGAGTGCCGTTAGTTCAGCGGTTAGAGCAGCCGTCTCATAAGCGGCAAGTCGTGGGTTCAAATCCCACACGGCACATTGTGTAGCAGGCATGGCGAGCCTGCGGCAGAGGGCAGCAGGCTAATAGCTGCAATCTGTATACCGTGGAAAAATAGCGGCGGTCATACCAGCCAGAAAGTATGTGGACAGTCAACAGGTTTTCAGTTGCTTTTTAATGCGAAAAGCAGCCCGCACGGTAAAACCAAACGCCAGAACAGGAGAGCGGCACACATGGAAAGACAGAGAGCGCCGCCGAAAGGAAGAGAGGCAGAGAATGGCAGCAGAGGCATTGATAGTAGAGGACGCATACCAGAAAGGCTACGCAGATGCAATGGCAGATATGCGAAAGAAAAAAGAGCAGAGGCGACAGCGGGAGCAGGAAAAGAAAGCCCGCCGCTGGTATTTCATTAAGCAGAAAGCCTATGGGCTTGCAATGCTGGTAGTTACCGTGCTGGCAGTATGGGCGACAGAGGGCGACATAACAATAGCGGTTATTACCGTACCGCTGGGGCTTATGTGTCTTTTCAGTAAACAAATGCTGATAGTAGATAACTACTATTTTGCTACGGAAGAGAGGCGGCAGTAAATGCTTGAATTAGTACCAATTACGTTAAAAGAGGCTAATGCTTTTGTTGAGAGATACCATAGACACCATAAGCCAGTAGTGGGGCATAAATTCAGCATTGCGGCAAGCGACGGAGAGAAAATAGTAGGCGTGGCTATTGTGGGTAGACCAGTAAGCAGATATTTGGATAACGGGCTAACGCTGGAAGTAAATAGACTTTGCACAGACGGTACAAGAAATGCGTGCAGTTTTTTGTATTCGGCAGCATGGAGAGCGGCAAGAAATTTAGGATACAAAAAACTGATTACTTATATTTTAGTATCCGAAACAGGCAGCAGTCTTAAAGCGGCTGGCTGGAAATGTGTAGGAGAGTGCGGCGGGAAACGCTGGAACGGGCGCAGCGCACCAAAGGTAGATTTGTACCCGGCACAAATGAAATTACGTTTTGAGGTAGAAAAAGGGGGCGAGTAATTGGAAAAAGCAAGCTATAAAATCAGAGAAACAAAAAATATGCGGCATTTTACATACTCTGGAAATCTGAAAGATGCAATAGAAAAAGCAAAAAGGGATTTACAGAAAGAGAAAGAAAATAAGGAAATTGCGCAATGGTATTGGCTGTATGAAAAAGCCAAAAAAGCTATTAACACACATAACAAGAAAATTGCCAACATTGAGGCGTTTATACGGTGCGCAGAGGAAGAGCAGGAAAAGCAGAAAGGTAAAAAGGATAATGAAACGACAGACAGTTAAGAAACTGATACAGTGCGTAGCCATTATAGCAGCAGGCGTGCTGGCAATTATCTTGTTTATGCTGGCTATCTGGTGTAGAGGAAAGAACAGCGAGCCAGTAACAGACGAACAGGTAGCAGCGCAGATGCAGCAGGCAGAGCCGCTGGTTATTGAAACACCAGAGGCAGCCGCAGAGGGCAGCATAAGAGTATACGACTATGACGGCTGCTGTATTTATGCCTACTACGGCAAAATTCGGATAAACAACGACGGTAAGGACGGCAAGGACATTGACGTAGAGGCAATAGGATACTTAGAGGGCTACCAAGAACATAAAGAGGAAAGCGGGGCGAGAGAATGAGCCACAGATATTACAGCCCTTTACGCCCGTTATCACTGGGAACATTTCCAAAGCCGCAGGGAAACGAGATTTTACATATAGAAAATTTTGAGGAACGGCAGAACGTACCAGAGATAGCACGGCAGGCGTGGGGATACATTGAGTATAAAGAGGCGCTTACAGAAATAGAGGCGGCAGCTTATGAGCTGATACCGTCAAACTGCATTTCTGAAATGGAAAACATAGAGGCAAGGAGATAAAGGCAATGAGCGAGGTATATATACGCAGCCAGAATAAAGAAAAGCTGTATAGGCTGGGCGGTAATTACGCCTGCGTAGAGTATGGAGAGTACGAGGACATAAAGAAAAAGAGAGGCGGCGCAGAGGCAGACAAAAAGCGACACGTAATTTGCATAAGTGACGGGTGTTTAGAGGAAATCGGAGAGTATGCCACAAAAGAGCGTTGCTTAGAGGTGCTGGACGAGATACAGAAAGCGTGCGTAAGCTATCTGTTTACGGCTGGCGGTGCAGCTGTAATAAGGGGCGGCATGGACGTACAGCCGTTTGCAGCAGTAATACCGAGGCTGTACGAAATGCCAGAGAAGTAGGAGAGGCAGACAGTGACAGTAAAGGAATTTATAGGCACGCTGGAGAGTTCAGACCGCCTGCGCATTATCGAGGGCAAAGCAGAGGTTTACGTAGGGTATCTGGCAGCGTTCAAACCGTTTGCAGACCATGAGATAAGCGAGGAATACCGAAAATACAGCGGGCATGAGGTAAAGAAGTTTAGAGCAGTGCCGGAGATAACGCACAGACGCTGGAAAGAGCTGGGGCTTATGAAACCATTAGAGCCAGACCAGACAGCACAGTATAAGTTTAGTGATTTGCAGATGTCGCTTTACTACACCATTTACATATAAGAAAGGAAAGGGCAGGAAGTATGACAAAGAAAAAGCCGGATTTTTTACGGGATTTAGATACTGCAATCATGGACGAGCTTACAGGTGGCGGTATCAAGGGAAATGCAGCGGGACTGGTAGGAACGCTTACACAGATTAAGGAAATTAAGCAGCTATGCGGGCTGCCGTTTTGCGGTTATATGGCAAAGTTGGAAACGGTAAGACCAAGCGGCGTGCCGGACGAGGTAACGGTAGTATTTGCAGAGGACGTACCATACAGGGCTTGCAACGGCATAGAATTTGACGTTATGCAGGAATTTGTAGAGGGCAGCAGGCTTTTACTGACAGGTAAGGTGCAGACGCTTAAGGACTTCCAGAGCGGTAGACTGCTGGTATATATTCTGGCAGATTTTGTGGCGGTATCGGAAAAGGCAGTAGAGCAGGACGAGGCAGCAGTAAGAGGCGTTATAGCGAATAAGCCAACATACAGAGAAACACCGAGAGGCAAGCGCATTACTGATATTACGGTAAAGGTAAGAAATGAGCTTACAGGCGGCAGCTGCTTTTTACCGTGCATCTGCTGGCAGGAACAGGCAGACGAGGCGGCGCAGTGGCAGCAGGGCGACACTGTAGAGCTGCTGGGACGGTATCAGAGCCGCCAGTATGAAAAGGTGCTTGATGCAGCCACAGGAGAAAGAGAACAGCGCACAGCTTATGAGGTATCGGTACGACTGATTAGAAGAAAGGAAGAGGCAGAAAATGAGTGTTGAACATATCGGCAAGGGCTATGTAAAAATCTGCGTGAGTGAGGAAGAGTTAGAGAACAGCATAGCTGGGCTTAGCCAGTTAAAACCTATTTTGCAAACGCAAGTAATGAAAGGGAACGGAAGAAACACAAAGCAGGGGCTTATTGACGCAGCAGAGCTGGGAAAACATTTTGATACAGCGATAGATGCAATGACTATGCTTTTGGCTGGGTTTAAGGAAGAAAGCGAGGCACAGAATGAAGAGTAAAACAATTTTAGGAGCAGACGGCGCAACAAAAATGCGGCAGATTACAGTAGGGATACACGGAAAGGGCGGCGAGGCAGGCATAAAGGCAATACAGCAGCTTGCAGGCATGGTGGACAGCTTAAAGCAGTGCCAGACACCACAGGAAGTATACGACAGATATTTACAGATTACGGGGTACTGTAAATGCTGCGTTGATTGTAATTTTATAGACCAAAAGGGAGCAGACGAGCTGATGTGCTTAGCAGCATATCTGGCAGGAAATGAACAGGCACGGGCAGAGGCACAACAGAAAGCGGGTAAAAAGGCATGAGAAAGGTTTATATATGCAGCCCATACAGGGCGAAAGACGGCGCAGAGCTGGACAGAAACATAGATTATGCGCAGCAGCTGACACGGCAGGCGTTAGAGGCGGGCTTAGCACCCATTACGCCGCATTTATATATGACGCAGTGCATGGACGATAAAAAGCCGGAAGAGCGGGCAAGGGGCATGGCTGCGGGGCTTGCGCTGCTGAAAGGCTGCGATTTTGTTATTGCTGGTGTGAAATACGGCATAACAGAGGGAATGGACAGAGAAATACATACAGCAAATATGCTGGGAATTGCGGTTATAGATGCAAACCAGATTAAACGGCATCTGGAATATGAGGAAAAGCGACAGGAGAGGGCGGCGAGCGATTACGCAAAGCTGCATAGCTGCGAATTTTGCAAGGGCAGCAAATTATACAGCTGCACGGGCTACGATTGCAGAGAGCCGTACAAACGGGCTTATGAGTATGCCTTAAGCCGCATAAGAGAGCGGCAGGAAACATGAAAAAATAAAAGCGCCTACGGTGGGGAAACACCATAGGCGCTAAGCTATACAGCTTTGAAATACTATAAAAATTATAAGCTATGTATGGCGCAAAGTCAAGAAATTTAACGGGCAGGCAGCCCGTTTTAACACTTGATAAAAGTATTAACGAACCGACAGAGAGGTAGATATATGCCATACGTAGAGAGGGTAACAAAAGCGGGAAATACGATAGAGATAGAGAGGTACTTTACCAGCAGATACAAAAAGAAAGGTATCAGCAGAGGGGATAAAGTAAAGCCAACAAAAGAAGAGCAGGAGAAAGTAAACACCAGACAGGCAGAGAGAAAGTTAAGGATACTCATAAATGCAAACTATGGCTATGGGGACTACCATTTAGTGCTTGACTATATCCGCAGGAAAGGAGAGCCGGACAGAACGCCGGAGCAGATGCGGCAGGACATAGACGTATTTTTGAGGGAGTGCAGAAAGGAGTACAGAAAAGCAGGGTTAGAGTTCAAATACATACACGTTATGGAGATAGGCAAGAAAGGTGCGAGGCATCACCATCTTGTAGTAAATAAAATTGACACAGAGATTTTACAGCGCTGCTGGTATAAGGCATACGAGGGGCATAACAGGGTTAAGGTATTCCCGCTGGACGACAGCGGCAACTATGCGGAGCTGGCAAGTTATTTAATCAAGTACACAGGAACGCATAAAAAGGGTACTGACGGAGCATTACAGGGTAAGCGCTGGAATTGCAGTAAGAATTTAGTAAGACCAGAGCCAGAGTATCACATAATTTCAGACCGTGAGTATTTCAAGAAAGAGCCAAAAGCAATAAAGGGCTATTACGTGGACAAGAACAGCGTAAGCATGGGGGTACACAGCCCAGAGTATTACGGCTATGGGTATTTAAGATACACCTTAGTAAAAATAACAGATAGGGGGGGCTGAAATGCAGATAATCAAGGGCATTGCCATTGCAGCAGTGTTGATAATAGCCGGACTGCTGGCACTGATTGTGGCAGCATATCTGGCGTTTAGAATTGCGGCGGCTATTTTTGAACAGCAGGAGAGCTGGAAAGACAGCGGCAGCAGAAAGGGCAGAAAACATGATAGAAAAAATTAAATACTGGTTATTCCAGAAAGACAAGGACTGTAAGCGCTGCTGCCTGCGGTGCAGATACTACGATATATGCCGCTGGGACGTACTGGGAAATGCAGGACTACAAAGCGAGGAAACAATAACGCTTTTGGCGATAGAGAACAGCAAGCCGCATAAGGACGGGCTGCTTTTCAGAATTTGCCAGTATGTAGAATTTAAGCAGAGAGCGAGGCGAGAAAATGAGAAACTTTAGACTGGACGACGAAAGCGGGCATCAAGAGGCATTATTTAGCTGGGCTGCATACAGAACAGAGATTATGCCGGAACTGCAATATATGTATCATGTGCCAAACGGCGGCAAACGTGATAAAGCAACAGCAGCGGTGCTTAAGAGGCAGGGCGTAAAGGCTGGCGTGCCGGATATTATGCTACCAGCTGCAAGGGCTGGGTATCATGGGCTTTACATAGAGCTTAAGGCAGGCGAGAACACGACGACCAAGAAACAGAAAGAGTGGTTAGAGTATCTGCGGCAGCAGGGCTATTATACAGCCGTCTGCTACGGCTGGCAGCCAGCAGCGCAGCTGATAGAGCAGTATTTATTACATTCAGACGAGCTTACAAAAGAGCAGGAAACAGTAACCATGCGTTAGAGGCGACGCAGGAAAGAGAGGCAAAGAATGAAAACAATAAGCATTTTGAACTTAAAGGGCGGCGTAGCCAAGACTTTTACAGCGGCAAACATGGCGTATGAGCTTTACAGGCGAGGTTATAAGGTGCTGCTGATTGACAACGATAAGCAGGGAAACTTAAGCAAGGCGTACAGCAGATATGATGCAGAGAACGTAGCACCAGCCACAAGGCTACTGGCTGGGGACTGGGAAAACGCAGACGAGCTGATACAGCATACGGAGTATGAGGGTATCGACATTGTAACGGCGAATATGTCACTATTTGGGGCTACATGGAATTTAACCAAAGAGGACAGCGAAAACCAGATAGAGAGATACAAAGCGCTGGTAACAGCGAAAGTGCTGGGGTTCGGGTATGCAAAATTTGACTACATAGAAACAGAGCGGGCGTATGATTACTGCATCATTGATAACCCGCCGGATATTGGGCTTAATGTTGTAAATGCGCTGGCAATCACGGACGAGGTAATAGTACCCGTAAAGGTGGACGAGGACGCTTTAGAGGGGCTGGACATTGTGACAGAGCAGATAGAGGACGCAAAGGCGTTTAACCAGACATTAAAGCTGGCAGGCGTACTGATTACGTCATACCAGAACACAGACGGCGAGGCAGCAGGCGTAGAGTGGCTGGAACAAAAGACAGATTTTAATATTTTGGGTATTATTCGGTATTCCAAGAAAGTAGCAGAAAATACTTTCATGCGTAAGCCGATTTATGAGTATAGCCCATGCTGCGGAGCGGCGCAGGGGTACAAGAAATTTGTAACAGCGTATACAGGGAAAGCGAGGTAGCAAGCGTGGCACATAAAGAGAGAGTATGCGCTTACTGGCATTGCAGCAGGACTGGCGGTACGGAGTGCTGGAACTGGGGCAGCAGATATGCAGGGAAGAAATGCCCGCAAAGCGACGCTTGCGAGCATTGGAGAACGTGCGAAATGTGCAACGGAGTAATGGGACAGTGTAAGAAAAAACAAAGGATTGAGAAAGCGAGGTAGATTATGACAGCTCTTGAAATGGTTTTTAGCATCTGGCTTTTTCTGCATAGATTAAAAAGCAAAGTGCGGGCTTTATCAGAAAATGAGTTTAACCGTATGCTTTATGACGACGGCTTAACCTATGAACAGAAAATATATTTGATTTATTTTAGATACATTTAGGGAAAGAGAGGCTAAGAAAATGGCAAAGTTTGGTATCAATGACATTCTGAACGCAAAGACGAAAGCAGCAGGGCAGCAGGCACAGACAGAGGGATACAAAGAGATTTATTTAAGCCCTTACGAGGTAAAGGCAGCGCAGGAGAATACGCACCAGAGATTAGAGAACATAGAAGAGCTGGCAGACAGCTTTTTACACGTAGGACAGGAACAGCCTACAGTATTGGCGAGAGTAAACGGGGAATACCGTATAATCGACGGACACAGACGTAATGCGGCAAATATTTTGAACTTAGAGCGGGGGCATAAAGAGTATGAGAAAGTGCTTTACCGCTTTATGGACATGAGCGAGGCAATGTATGAGCTGCGCTTATTGGCTGGCAACGGATATACGCAGGAACTTACAGCCTATGAAAAAACCAGATTAGTAGAGCGTACCAAAGCGGCGCTTATCAGAGCCAAGGAAGAGGACGGCTTAGAGATACAGGGCAAAATGCGTGATTTAGTGGCGGCTATGATAAATGAGAGCAGCACAAACGTAGCCAGAATGGACGCAATCAACAACAACGCCACGCCGGAGATTAAAGAGCAGCTGAAAGAGGGTAATTTAGGTATCACTGCTGCATACGAGGCAGCCAAGCTGGACGAGGACGAGCAGAAAGAAATAGCGAAAAAAGCAGCAGCGGGCGAAAATGTGAGGGCAAAGGAAATAGCGGAAAAGGTAGCAGAGAAAAAGGCGGGGGACGATTACGAAACACCGCACCCAGAAAGCATAACATCTTTGTGCTATTCCTGCCAGAAATACAAGGACTGTAACGTAAAAACGGGAACGTGCCAGAAATGCGACCAGTACATAAATAAGGCAGAGGCTGAAAAGACAGACGAACAGCGATACAGCGAAGAGCAGGACGCTATAGACCGCCAGACAAAGAAAAAATTGCAGGAGCGGGCAGACACAGAAAAAATGGAGCATCTGCCAAGCGAGGGGAATATAGAGCATAAGCAACATGAATTAAAGATAGTGGCATCTTATTACGAGGACGTAATAAGCGGGAAAAAGAGCTTTGAGCTGCGGAAGAATGACAGAGGATACAAACAGGGCGACAGCCTTAAAATGCTGGAATTTAAGGACGGTAAGCACACAGGGCGCACGATTGATGCAGATATTATTTATATGCTGGAAGATTATACAGGGCTTACAGAGGGCTACTGTATTCTGGGTATCAGAGTAACAGACTATACAGGTAAGGTGTCCGAAACGGACACGGAAAGCGGGGCAGAACATGAATAGACGGCAGCGGAAAAAGAAGAAAGCACAGGTATTTACAATTATTCTGGGTTGTACGGCATTTTGCAAGGCAGAGCAATACGAGAAGATGCGGAAAGGCGTAGAATATCAGTTACGAACAGGCAGCGTGGTTATGCTGCCTGCATACTTGCACGTAGAGGCAATCATAAAGCAGCGAGGCGGCAGAAATATTGAGATTAAGCAGGAAAACGGGGTAGTAAATGTTTGAGTATATGGACGGCATAGTAGATGCAGTGGAAGAAATTGGACAGGCAGCAGTAGACGTAGCAGTATTTGTGACGATATGCACAGCAAAAGCGGTGTTGATAATAACAGCGCCAGTATGGATATTGCCGTATGCGATATGGAGAAAGGGCGTAAGCAGTGAAATACAGACAGTGGAAAAAGAACTACAAGAAAAAACATGGAGTAAACCCGCCGTTAGAGTTGGACAAGCGAAAACAGCGCAGGCTTGCAAGAAAAAGGGCAAGGCAGATAAATAAAACATTGCCAACAGCAGCAGAAACATTGGCGGCAGCAGCAGAAACATTGGCGGCAGCACTTAACAGCTGGGTACAGAGTATAAAGCCAGCACTGGCGACATTATGCGAGAACATGGCGGCAGCGTTTAGCAATGTTGCGGCAGGATTGAGAGAAGAAAGCGAGGCGGTAGAAAATGACTAATATTTTACTGGGAATTATAGCACTGGAATTGCTGGCTATATTTTCAAAGCTGGACAAACTGGAAGAGGGGAGCAGAAAGCATGAATAACGTATCACTTACAGGGCGGCTTACAAGAGAGCCGGAGCTTAGATATGGCGGGCAGGACAATAGCACAACTATTACCCGTTTTACACTTGCGGTAGACGACGGGAAAGACACAGATTTTATAAATATTAAGTGTTTCGGACGTACTGCGGAATGGGCACAGAAGTGGTTAAGCAAAGGCAGCAAGGCAGAGGTTACGGGCAAGATTAAAACAGGCAGCTACGAGAGCCAGCGCACGGGTAGTAAGGTATATTACACAGAGGTTGTGGCGAATAACGTAGGTTTTGGAGAGAGCAAAGCAGAGGCAGAGGCGAGAGGGCAGCAGCTGCCGGAGAGTGACGGGTTTATGAATATTCCAGAGGGCGCAGCCGAAGAGCTGCCGTTTAATTAACAGAAAGCGAGGTACAGAACATGGAGCAGGAAGAAACAAAGACAACAGCGGCGGCAGGGGTAGAAATGCCGCCAGAGGCTGAAAGCTGGGTACAACTGCATGAAAGCGAATTAACAGAGCTGATGCAGAAACAGGCAAAGGCTGCAATAACGGAACTGAAACGACAGGAAAAACAGGAGAGGAAGAAAGAGAAATACCACAACACTTTTACGCTTATGAAATGTTACCGTGATATGGCTTTTCATATCGAGAACGCAATAAGCGACGGGCAGCAGTTAGAACTTAAAGGCATGACGGACGAGCAGCAGCGTACATACTTAGAGAGTATCAGACGCACACGCTTTAAGACGTTGATAATGACAGCGCATATAGACAAAGCGGTAGAAGAGATAGAGCGCCGCAGAGAGGCAGCAGGCAGAGGTGTAGAGTACAAGGCTTTTGAAATGTATTTCATGCAGGGCATGGACTATGCGGAAATCGCAGAGGAACTGGATACAGGAAAGAACACACCGAGGCGCTGGGTTACGGGCATCATAAACGAGCTGTCAGTATTATTGTGGGGGATTGACGAAGAGAGGGTAAAGTAAGTGTTTGAAAAAATAAAAGCATGGATAAAAAGAAAGCGGGAAACAGCGAGAGAACAGCAGGCGGCAGACAGGTTGATAAAGCATATAGAGCAGGCGTTAGGATTTGAGCTTTACGAGTGGCAGAGGTTATATATAATAACTGGGATATGGCAGCCGCCAGAGGGACGGCTACACGGAAGAACGACAGCATATATATTGCGGCTATTATTAGACCAGAGTAAGCCACTGCTGCTATATGAGTTTTCGCAGGTGACAGCGTATGCAGATAACCCATTTATGGGGCGGCAATATCAGCCAGTACCCATGCAGTATGTAGGCTGGTTTAGGCACGAGATAAGGAGTATATACGAGCAGCTAAGAGCAGCAGGCGTGCCAGTAAGAGAAATGATAACAGAGCAGCAGCGGGTAATATCGTGGTAAAAACGTGGTGTTTACATGGGAAAACAAAAGAGATACAATGGTAGCATGAAATGAGTAGGCGATAGCTTAAGCCATGTGCGGCAGCAGTTGCCTACTCTTTTTCTATTCATTCTTTAGCCTCCACCCAGCGCATGAAACTTAGGGCGCTGGGGAATGAAGAAAGAGAGGGGACAGTATGAAAGCATGGGCTAAGAGTTTTTATTTATCAGCGGCATGGGAAAAAACCAGAGCCGCTTATTTAATGTCACAAGATTATATTTGTGAACGCTGCGGGCAACCAGCAAAGATAGTGCATCATAAGCGCTGGCTTAACAGAGAGAACATAAACGACATAAGCGTTACGTTGTGCTGGGATAACTTAGAGGCGTTGTGCCAAGACTGCCATAACAAGGAACACCACAAACAGGAGAGACATAAGCGGTATCGGTTCGACGAGAACGGCGGCATACTCCCCCCATATCAGAAAAATAATTAAAGGGGGCAAATACCGAGGGGGATACCCTAAAATTACCCTACGGGCGTGCGCACGGGTGGTGTAGGGGGTGTGGTGCGGCGCAGGAATGGAAAGCGGGGTAAAGGAATGGCAACAAAGAAAGAGAAAACCAAAGAACAGAGGATAAAGACCGAAAAGACCAGACTTAAGGGAATTTTCAAGGACTTAGACGAAAACAAAAGAAAATTAGTAACGCCGCTGATAGAAAAGGCTGCATTTATGAGCATTGAGCTGGACGACTTGCAGGCGAAACTTGAAAAAGACGGCTGGACGAGTGAGTACCAGAACGGGCAGAACCAGTGGGGAACAAAGAAAAGCCCAGAGGCAGAAACCTACATAGCGCTTAGTAAGAACTATGCAGCAGTGATTAAGCAGCTTACGGAATTAGTACCAGCTGCGAAACGAAAGACAAGCAGGCTGGCGGCTTTGCGGGAAGAGTAAGCAATATTGCCGCCTTATCGAAATTATATCTATGAGTACCACGCAAAGATTACAAGCGGCGAAATCATAGCGGGAAAATGGATAAAGAAAATATACGAAATCATTATAAACGGGCTGCAAAAGCAGGAGTATTTTTTTAATGCAAAGGCTGCGAATAAGGCTATACGGTTCATAGAGAACTTTTGCCACCACAGCAAGGGGCGTAATGATTTAATCAAGTTGGAGCTATGGCAGAAAGCCATAGTTTCTGTTATTTTTGGCATACAGGACGCAGAAAAAATACGTATTTTCCGTGAAATTTTTATTGTAATTGGCAGAAAAAATGGAAAAAGTTTATTTGCATCTGCGATTATTGCATACATGGCGTACTTAGAGCCGGAGTACGGACAAGAAATATACTGCTTAGCTCCAAAATTAGACCAAGCAGCGCTGGTGTATGACGGATTTTATCAAATGGTACAGGCAGAGGACGAGTTAGCAGAGCTGGCAAAGAAACGGCGCAGCGATATTTATATTGCGGAGAGCAACACGGTAATAAAACCGATTGCTTTTAATGCCAAGAAGTCAGACGGATTTAACCCGCAGCTTGTGGTATGTGATGAAATGGCAGCATGGAGCGGGGACGCTGGACTAAAGCAGTATGAGGTTATGAAATCCGCTTTAGGCGCACGTACTCAACCTATGATATTGAGCATAAGCACTGCCGGATATATCAACGACAGTATTTATGATGAACTAATGAAACGTAGCACAAGTTTCTTGAAAGGAAACAGCAAAGAGCGCAGGCTATTACCATTCCTTTACATGATTGATGATGTGGAGAAGTGGAACGACATAGACGAACTGAAAAAGGCTAACCCTAACATGGGCGTATCCGTAAAAGAAAGTTTCTTTATGGACGAGATAGCCGTAGCAGAGGGCAGCTTAAGTAAAAAAGCAGAGTTCCTTACAAAGTATTGCAATATCAAGCAGAACAGCTCTATTGCATGGCTGGAATATCAGACAGTAGAGAACGCCGGAGTAGAAAAGACCTTAGAGGACTTTAGGGACTGCTACGCAGTGGGCGGTATTGACTTAAGCCAGACAACGGACTTAACGGCAGCCAGTGTGGTTATTCAGAAAGACGGCACACTGTATGCGTTTACGCAGTTCTTTATGCCACGGGGCAGGCTGGAATACTTACAGGCTACGGACGGCGTGCCGTATGACATATTTGTTAAAAAGGGGCTGATAACCTTAAGCGGCGAGAATTACGTAGACTACCACGACGTTTACGGCTGGTTTACTATGTTACTGGAAGATTACGGAATACGACCTTTAAAAATCGGCTACGACAGATACAGCGCCCAGTACCTTATTACCGATATGGCAAATTATGGTTTTCACATGGACGACGTTTACCAAGGCGAAAACCTTACACCAGTTATAAGGGAGTTTGAGGGCATCATAAAAGACGGCGATTTTAAGATAGCCGACAACAATTTACTAAAGACACATTTCTTAAATGTTGCGCTTAAGCACAACATGGAAACAAGAAAATTCAGACCTATAAAAATCGAGCAGCGGGCGCATATCGACGGCTTTGTATCTGTCATAGATGCAATGACCGTGCGACAGAAATACTGGGAAGAGTGCGGCGAGCTGCTTAAAAATGCCGCATAGAAAGGAGAGTAAACGGCATGAAATTTTTAGATTATCTTTTTCATGGTAAAGAGCTGCGATATATCGACAGCTATTTTAAAATGCTGAACGGATACAGCCCGACGTTTACCAGTTATAACGGCGGCGTATATGAAATGGATTTAACCAGAACGGCAGTAAACAGCTTTGCGACACATTGCAGTAAACTTAAGCCGGAGATTGAGGGCAGCGCCCTTAAGTCACTGGAAAAGACACTACAGCATAAGCCCAACTATTTTATGGACACAACAAAGTTTATTAAGCGTCTGGCAACGTATGTAGCGGTGGAACACACCGCTTTTATTATACCTATCGAGGACGAGTACGGGCGGCTTTGTGGCTGGTATCCATTGAGGGCGCAACGCTGCGAAGTCGTAGAGGCAGCAGGGCAGGTGTATTTACGGTATCTGTTTGCAAATGGCGAGCATGGAGCTATAGAGTTTGAACGTGTAGGCATTATGACAGATTTTGAATACACAGACGACCTTTTCGGAGAGGACAACAGAACACTTAAGCCAACAATGCAGCTGATACATACGCAAAACGAGGGAATTATAAACGCTGTCAAAAATTCTGCAAATATCCGCTTTCTGGCAAAGGTGGCAAATATGCTGAAACCAGAGGACATAAAGAAAGAGCGACAGCGTTTTACCGAGGATAACTTAACCGCCGACAACGATAGCGGCATGATAATTTATGATAACAAGTTTAGTGAGCTGAAACAGGTAGAGAGCAAACCATACACGCCAAACGCATTGCAGATGCAGAATATACAGGAAAATGTATGCACGCATTTTGGTACAAACATGGATATTTTACAAAATAAATTTGATGAAAATACGTGGAATGCTTACTACGAGGGGAAAATAGAACCGTTTGCAATACAGCTATCGCTTGTTATGACAAATATGAGTTTTACCGAGAGAGAAAGAGCTTGCGGTAATGCTATTTTCTTTTCAGCAAACCGCCTGCAATATGCCAGCAACGCCACAAAGTTAAGCGTAAGCACACAGCTTTTTGACCGTGCGCTATTGAACAGAAACGGTGTTATGGATATATGGAACATGGCACACGTTGAGGACGGGGAAAAGTATTATATCCGCAAAGAGTATACCGAGGTAAGCGAACTGCAAAACAGTAATGGAAAGCCACAGATAATTATACAGCAAGCGCCCATAGCAACAGGGCAGCAGGCAGAGCCGCAGCAGACACCGCCAGCGGCAGCAGGAGAACCAGCAGGCGGGCTGGGAGAGAAAGAGGGTGTAAATAATGCCGATTAAGAAAGAGCGGGAATATAGGGCGCTGGCAGCGCCATTGACAGCGCAGAGTGCAACGAAATTGATACAGACGGAGTATTACGTAGAGGGTTACGCCACTACGTTTGATGCGCCGTATTTGCTGTATGAATTTGAGGACGGCACAAAGATTTACGAAAGAATAGACGCACACGCTTTAGACGGTGCAGACATGAGCGACGTTATCATGCAGTACGACCATGAGGGCAGGGTATTTGCCAGACAGTCAAACAAGACGCTGATTTTACAGCCGGACTATAAAGGGCTTAAGGTGGCGGCTGATTTAGGCAAGACAGATTTAGCCCGTGGGCTATACCAAGACATAGAGGCAGGCATGATAAATAAAATGTCGTGGGCTTTTAGCGTAGCAGAGGAAAGCTACGACAGAGAAACACACACAAGGACGATTTTGAAAATCAAGAAAGTTTATGATGTATCAGCCGTGAGCATTCCAGCAAACGGCGATACTGAAATAAGCGCCCGTGCTTTTGCGAGTAGGAGTTACGAGCAGGAGAGGCAGGAGCTGCTTAAGAGGCGGGCAGCAATACTAAAGATTAGAGCGAGCTTATAAAATCCAAGACCAGAAAGGAAACATAACAATGAGATTAAAAGAAATTGAGGAAAGATTAGCAGCAATTAAAAACGAGCTTACCACAAGAGCAGCGGAGCTGAAAGAGGAAGAAATTACAGCGCTGGAGAATGAGGTAACAGCTTTACAGGAAGAGAGAGCGGCAATTAAGGCAGCAGCAGAAAAGCGTAGCGCACTGCTTGCGAGAATTGCAGCAGGCGAAAGCGTAGGCGACGGAGAGGGAGACGGCAGCGGACAGCAGAGAGTGCTTAGAAATTTCAAGGGAGCAGCTGGCGAGGGCGATAACGACGACAAATACGGCAGCATGGAATACCGCAAAGCATTTATGAAATATGTATGCAGAGGCGAGGCGCTGCCGAAAGAGTACAGAGCAGATGCGGTAAGCAAAAGCACAGACGTAGGCGCAGTTATCCCTACTACAGTGCTTAACCAGATTGTAGAAAAGCTGGAAAGCACAGGTATGATTTTAGCCCTTGTAACCAGAACTGCATACAAGGGCGGCGTTTCTATCCCCGTATCTACTGTAAAGCCTACTGCAACATGGGTAAATGAGGGAGCAGGCAGCGACAAGCAGAAAAAGAATATTGCAAAAGACGGAATGATTACTTTTGCATACCATAAGCTGCGCTGTGCAGTAGCCGTATCTCTGGAAGTAGATACAATGGCAATCAGCGCTTTTGAAACACTGCTTATTAACAATATTGTTGAGGCAATGACAAAAGCGTTAGAGCAGGCAATCATTGACGGAAACGGAACAGGAAAACCGAAAGGAATTTTAGCAGAGACACCAGCCGACGGGCAGACAATCGAGAGCGCCGCACCGTCTTACAGTGATTTGATTAAGGCAGAGGGTGCTTTACCTATGGCTTATGAAAATGGCGCTGTGTGGTGCATGAGTAAAAAGACCTTTATGGAGTATGTAGGCATGACAGATAAGAACGGGCAGCCTATCGCAAAAGTGAACTATGGAACATCTGGAAAGCCGGAGAGAACGCTTTTAGGCAGAACAGTTGTACTTTGCGATTACGTAGCAAGCTACAGCGCAGCACTTGCGAAAGATACAATTTTTGCATTCCTTTTCAATTTCAAGGACTACGTGCTTAATACAAACTACTCTATGGGCGTAAAGAAGTATGAGGACAACGACACAGACGACCAGATTACAAAGGGCATTATGCTTGTAGACGGCAAGGTAGTAGACAAAAACAGCCTTGTAGTTGTAAAGAAAATCGAGGCAGTGTAATTAACAAGGCAGCTGGTGTATAAACACTGGCTGCCAGAAAGCGAGGTAGACCATGAAAGGGTATTTAGACGCTAAAGAACTGGAAAGCTACAAGAAAGAAGATTTGCAGGAACTGGCAAAGCAGCTGGGTGTAGATGCAGAGGGAACAAAGAAAGAAATTGCTACACGCTGCGCAGCGGTTGAGGTAGACATACCGGACGAAAGCGAGCTTACAGAAGAGGATAAAAGAGCAGCGGAAGAGGCGGCAGCAGAGGCAGCAGCGAAAGCCGAAGAGGAAGAGGCAGCCACAGAACTTGTAAAAGTAAAAGCACAGCGCCGTTTCCTTGACAAGGAATTAAACCAGATTAAGGATACTGGGGACGAATACGCAGTAAGCAGAGAACGTGCAGCAGTTCTGGAAGAGGCAGGCGTAGCAGCAGTAATAGAAGAGTAAGAAAGAGGGTGCAGGCTATGGCAGCAGATACCACAACATTAACCGAGAAAATGCGGGCGGCGCTGCGTATCAGCAGCACCAGTGAGAAAATCACAGAGGAAATAAACGACTGTATAGCCGCCTGCAAAGCTGATATGAAAAACGACGGCGTAAAAGTGATAAAAGAGACAGACGGGTTGATTATCAGAGCAATTACACTGTATTGCAAGGCAGAGTTTGGTTTTAACAATGCTGCGGAACAATTTAGAAAGTCATACGACGCACTTAAAATGCGCTTATCTTTATCAGCAGAATACAACACAGCGCCGCAAGTGTCCGAAACGGACACCAACAGCACAGAAAGTGGGGTGTAAAGCGGTGGAGTGGCTGGACGAATTAACACTTATTGCAGAAACAACAGCAGAAAACAGGGTAAATAAAAACGGCTTTGCAGTAAAGCCGGAAGAAAGCACCCGCACTGTATTCTGTAACAAAAAATCAGTAGGGTACAGTGAATATTTTAAGAGCCAGCAGACAGGAAAACTGGTAGAGGCAAAGTACGAGGTACACAAGGCAGATTATGGCGGCGAGGACGTAGTAGAAGTAAACGGGCGGCGCTATTTTGTACTTAAGACCTACGATACAGGAACAGACACCATAGAGCTTACGCTTACAGATTTACGCCACAGAAACGAGGTGTAAGCATGGGAGAGTTTAACACAGTCGGGCTGGAAGATATTATAGACGCTTTCAGCCGGAGAGAGGCGGCTACAGTTGAGGCAGTCCCAAAAATGCTTAAAGCTGGTGCTGATGTGCTGATAGAGGCACAGAGAGCAGAGGCACAGGCAATGGGACTGAATGAAACGGGCGGTTTTATCAATTCCATAAAAGCTACGGACGTAAAGGGCGACGATACGGAGAAATACGTAGAGATATACCCACAGGGACGGGCAAAGCATGGAAACGACAGAAAAGGAGATAAAAGCAAGGTGCGCTATGCAACAATCGGCTTTGTGGCAGAGTACGGCACAAGTAGCCACGCTGCACGCCCTTATATGACAGTGGCAAACGAAAAGGCGCACGAAAAGGTAGTAGAGGCACAGCGCAGTATATGGGAGAGTGAAACAGGCGAATGAGTATACAGGAGATTTTAGAAAGCGCAGGGTTGCCAGCCCAGAGAGGCGTTTACACTGGGCGGGATAAGCCAGACGCATATTATACGTTTCTGCGGCTGCTGGGTACGCCTGCGGTAAATGCAGACGACGAAGAGAAAGAGCGCAGGGAAATGTATAGAGTTACGCTTTTCCATAAGGGCGATTTTGAGGCGCAGCTTGATAAGACAAAAGAGGTATTGAAAGCAGCAGGCGTTTATATCAACAGCATAGACGCAGAAAGCTACGAAACAGAAACGGGGTACTGGTTAGTGCCTATCACAGTCGAGATTTTGAAAGAGGAGTGATTAAACAATGACACTGGGACTGAAAGATTTATATTACGCCGTATGCACAGAGGCAGACGGAGCAGAGAGCTACGGGACACCTAAGAAAATGGCAGAGGCAATGAGCGCCGATTTATCCGTAAAGACAGCAGACGGCAGCTTGTATGCAGACGACACATTAAGCGAGAGCGTCACGGAGTTTGCAAGCGGAACGCTTAAGCTGGGAATTAAAGACCTTACGCCGGAAGTGCTGGCAGAGCTGCTGGGGCAGGCAGTAGATAAGAACAGCGTAGTATGGGCGGGAAAAGAGGACGAGCCGCCGTATGTTGCTGTAGGGTTCAGAGCTAAGAAAACGGGTGGTAAATACCGTTACGTATGGCTGCTTAAAGCAAAATTTAAAGTACCGTCTGAAAAGTACGAAACAAAGGGCGAGAGTATCAAGTTTAACACGCCGGACATTGAGGCATCTTTTACAACAAGAAAGAAAGATAACTTGTGGAAAGCAGACTTTGTGGGAACAGAGGAAAGCGCAGCGGCTAAAACGTGGTTTACAGCAGTGCCGGAAAAGGCAGCAGCAATGGAAAGTGTATAAAACAGGAAAGGAGAGAGGCGTAGCATGGGCTGCGCCTTAATTTTATATCATGGGAGCATTAAAGAGCGGGGCTTTTCCCGTAGAGCTGAACGGCAAAGAATATGGTTTACTTTTTTCACTGAACGCATTAGACGAAGTGCAGGAAAAGTTTGGGGGCTACGACAAATTAAGTGAGGTATTCAATAAAGATAACCCAAACCTTTTTAAAGATACAAGGTGGTTACTTACGCTGCTTATTAACGAGGCACTTTTAGCAGAGGACGAAAACGCCCAGCTGCTTGAAGAGAAGAGGGTAGGCAGACTGATACACGCAGGAAATTTGCAGGAAGTACAGAACGCTATTTTTAAATCGTTCTACAGAGGAACTGCGGGAGACAACAGCGACACAGAGAACGAAAACGACGGAGAAGAAACAACAGAAGAGGGAAACAGGGCAGCCGTGCAGGAAAATTAGATACTGCACGGCTTTTGTATATTGCAGTAGTGCTTTTGAGATACAGGGAACGTGAGGCATGGAGAAAAACACCATACCAGATAACGACACTGTTTAAATATCACAAGGAATATAACCCGCACATTTTCCGACAGGAACAGGCGGGAACACCAGCAGCTACAGAAAACATGGACGATATAGACATAGCGTTAGGGGGCTTTTAATTATGGCAGATAAGACGCAGAACGTCAAAACAAGGTTAAGTTTTGACGGAGAGGCAGAGTATAAAGCAGCCTGCAAGGAAATTAACAGCACCCTTAAAGTGCTTAATTCTGAAATGAAACTTGTAACAGCTGAATATAAGGACAATGCAAGCAGCGTAGATGCGCTGAAAGCAAAGCAGGCGGTACTACAGAAAACATACGACGAGCAGGCAAAAAAGGTAAAAGAAACCGAGGCGGCTTTAGAAAAATGTCGCAAGGCAACAGGAGACAATAGCGAAGAAAGTAAAAAACTTGAAACTCAGTTAAATTACCAGAAAGCAGCGCTTGTAAAGACAGAGCAGGAATTAGGCAAAACGACTGACGAAATGGAAAAAGCAGAAAAAGCCGCTGACGAAATGGGAAAGGAAATAAAAGACAGCGGGGAACAGGCAGACGACGCAAAGGGAAAATTTTCTGGATTTACAAGCGTGCTAAGCGGAATGGGTACAGCGCTTAAAGCAGCAGCAGCGGCGACGGCGGCAGCAGTTGCGGGAGCGGCAACAGCCATAGGAGCGCTTACCACAAAAGCGATAGAGGGATACGCAGCACAGGAACAGCTTGTAGGCGGTGTAGAAACTCTTTTCAAAACGTCGTCTGATACGGTTGTTGGTTATGCAAACGACGCATATAAAACAGCCGGAATGTCTGCAAATGAGTACATGGAAACAGTTACCAGCTTTTCAGCGTCGCTGCTTGCCAGTATGAATAATGACACGGCAGCGGCAGCAGAAAAGGCAAACGTGGCAATTACGGATATGTCAGACAATGCAAATAAAATGGGTACTGATATATCGCTTATACAGAACGCCTATAACGGTTTTGCAAAGCAGAATTATACCATGCTGGATAACTTAAAACTGGGATATGGCGGTACAAAAGAGGAAATGCAGCGACTGCTTGATGATGCAAGCAAGCTATCCGGCATTAAGTATGATATTTCATCATATTCAGACGTTGTAGACGCTATTCACGTCGTACAGACGGAAATGGGCATAACAGGGACAACGGCAAAAGAGGCAAGTACAACAATAGAGGGTTCGGTTAGTTCTATGAGTTCAGCGTGGGACAACTGGGTAGCTGGAATGGCAGACAGCGAGGCGAATTTCTCACAGCTTACAAGCAATCTGGTAGACAGTATTGTAACAGTGGTAGGGAATATAGCACCGAGGGTAATAGAAACAGTGCCGAGGCTGGTAAGCGGACTGGGAGAAATCGTAGAGCAGCTTGCAACGTATATACCACAAGTTATACAGGAGTTATTACCGCCTTTAATGAGCGGCGTACAGGACTTGCTTAATACGCTGGTTGGAATGCTGCCGGAAATGATAAGCATAATCGGGCAGATTATACCGACAATCATAGATACGCTGCTTACTATATTACCGCAGCTTTTAGAGGCAGGCGTACAGATTATTACGGAATTGGCGCAAGGTATCGCACAAGCGTTACCTACATTGCTGCCAACAATCGTAACGGTGGTTACGAACATTGTAACCATGCTGATAGAAAATATACCGTTGCTGATTACAGCAGCATTACAGCTGCTTACGGGGCTGGCACAGGGGCTGGTAGCAGCGCTGCCTGTACTGATTGAGGCGCTGCCGGAAATCATAACGGCTATCATAAATGCACTGGTTGAGGGCATACCGCTTATTATTGAAAGTGCGGGCGATATTATAGTTGCATTGATTGACGGCATCATAGATGCAATACCGCTTTTAATCGCAGCCATACCGCAGATTATAGCAGCCATTGTAACAGGACTGATTACGGGGCTGCCTAAGATTTTGACGGCGGCAGGCAAACTGGTAACGACAATCATAAATAAAATAAAAGAGCTACCTACTCTGATACCGCAGGCAATCGCTGCGGGCGTTGAGAAAATAGCAGAGTGGGGCGCAAATATGCAGGAAAAAGGCGGCACAGTTATAACAAATTTTGTAACGAAAGTTATAGATATTGTTAAGGAGCTGCCGCAGAAAATCTGGAACAGTATAGTAAGCGCAGTAACCAGAGTGGCTACGTGGGGCGCAAATATGCAGACCAAAGCCAAAGAAGTAATGAACACAATGCTTACGAACATTGTAACGATTGTGAAAGAAACGCCTGCTAAAATCTGGAACAGTATAGTAGGGGCAGTAACCAGAGTGGCTACGTGGGGTAACAATATGCTTACGAAAGCCAAAGAGGTAATGAATGCCATGGTAACAGGCGTTATTACGATTGTTAAGGAACTGCCGCAGAAAATCTGGAACAGCATAGTAGGGGCAGTTACCAAAGTGGCTACGTGGGGTAACAATATGCTTACGAAAGCCAAAGAGGTAATGAATGCCATGGTAACAGGCGTTATTACGATTGTTAAGGAATTGCCGCAGAAAATCTGGAACAGCATAGTAGGGGCAGTTACCAAAGTGGCTACGTGGGGTAACAATATGCTTACGAAAGCCAAAGAGGTAATGAATGCCATGGTAACGGGCATTGTTACGATTGTTAAGGAAATACCGCAAAAGATTTATAACAGCATTTCTAGTGCAATTACCAAAGTGGCTACATGGGGTACAGAAGTAAAGAACAAAGCCGTAGAGGGCATGAAAAATGTAATTACTGGAATAACAGACGTATTTAAGAATATTGGCAGTACGTTTGCTGGGTTCGGTAAAAACATGGTAGAGGGCATCTGGAACGGCATAAACGGAGCTACGCAGTGGATAAAGGACAAAATAAGCGGCTGGGTAGGCAATGTTACCGACTTCCTTAAGGATTTATTTGGAATTGCCAGCCCGTCTAAGCTGATGCGTGACGAAATCGGCGTATATCTGGCGCAGGGTATCGGCGTTGGCTTTTCTAATGAAATCGGCGGCGTTAAGAAAATGATTGAGGACAGCGTACCGCAGGAGTTTGACGTAGACGCAAAGGTAAATGTAGGCAATGAATTTAAGTATGATAACGACGACAAAAAGCCAAAGCCGAGAGGCGGCGGCAGTGCAGCAGGCGGCGTAGTTGTCAATCAGTATATTTATGCGAATACCACGGACTATGCAAAACAGCAGAAAGAGGCAGCCCGACAGTTCAGAATGATAGCAAGGACGGTGTAACACATGGAAAATGAAAAACTGACTTACATAAATTCAAGGGGCGAGCGGTTAGAGCTGGGAGTAGACAGCGTATACCATTGCAATATAAGTAAAGACGTAGAGGGCATTTCCGGCGTTACGAGCGTCATTTACAGCACAAACAGTATGGGACAGCACGGCGACACCTACGTAGGGCAGCGTATCGAGGCGAGGGACATAGACGTAGTGGGACATATCAACACACGGGACAAGGCGCAGGCATTGGAACTGCGCCGCCGTATGCTTAAGATATTTAACCCAGAGCTTAGCGCTACGCTGGTGTATGAGTACGGCGGCTTTAAGCGTGTGATTGATTGCAGGGCGTATGGAGAGCCTAAGATACTAAAGAAAGAGGTACTTTATGAGTTTGATTTACAAATAGAGTGCCTTAACCCGTTCTGGCGGGAAGAGGAAGAAACAAAAGAGGATATAGCAAGCTGGGTGGCTGCGTGGCATTTCCCTTGCGTTATCGAAAAGGACAGCACAAAGAGCATGATATACGGATACCGAGCGGAAAGCGTAATAGTGGACTGCTACAACGAGGGCGACGTATCAACAGGAATGAGGATAAGGTTTACAGCACTGGGGACAGTTTCAAACCCGATACTGCTTAATGTGGATACCGAGGAATTTATACAGATTAACGCCACTATGAAAACGGGCGACGTGATAGAGATTAACACGAAGTACGGCAGCAAGGGCGCTAAGCTGATAAGGGACGGCGTAGAAACCGACTATTTCCGCTACATTGATGTAGACAGTACATTTATGCAGCTTGCCATAGGCGACAATATGTTTAGGTATGATGCAGCCAGCGGCGTAAATTCTCTGGAAGTATCCATATTCTACAGCAAGGAATTTTTAGGAGTGTGACGGTATGGAGCTTAGAGTATTCGACAAGACAGTACAGCCGCTGGGAGCTATAGACGAGCTGG
Organism: Roseburia yibonii; assembly: GCF_014297335.1. Taxonomy (NCBI): domain Bacteria; kingdom Bacillati; phylum Bacillota; class Clostridia; order Lachnospirales; family Lachnospiraceae; genus Roseburia; species Roseburia yibonii. The sequence goes on along the minus strand of NZ_JACOQH010000001.1, from coordinate 133,163 downwards.
CAAGCCTGCTATGGCATACAAAGTATTTTGACGTAGGAACTTTTAGCCTGCTTGCGCCGATTACGGACAATAACAGCCGTTTGCTGGTAGAGGGTAACTTAATAACCAAGCACGACGAAAAAAAGGAAGTAAAGACCGCTGACGGCGGCGTATGGCGCAGGGCAGCGCAGATAACCTACGTACACATTACCAAAGACGAGAACGGCTTAGAGCAGTTAGAGGCACAAGGCTATATGCTTAGCTGGTGGCTTAATAAGCGCTGCATTTATCCGCAGATTGTGGCGACAGGTACAAACCAGTATCTTATAAACCTTATGGTAAAGAACAACTGCGGCAACGCAGCAGGAACAAAGCGGCGTTTTCCATTGCTTGCATTTCTGGCGCAGGAAACCATAGACGGCGTGGCGGTTGAATATGCAAACGAGGTATACGCACAACTGGGGCAGGAAGTAAAGGCAAGGGCGCAGGCTGGAAAGCTGGGCTATGACATTCTGCTTAACGAAAGAGAGAGACTGTTTGGCTTTTATCTGTATAAGGGCAATGACCTTACAGCCACAAATACCGAGGGTAACACACCCTGCATATTTTCAAGAGATTTTGATAATGTCAACGAGCAGGAATATACAGCCAGTATAGAGAACTGCGGCAACTTTATTTATGTGCAGGGAGCAGCTGACGACGACGGCAGCCAGCCGGTAACCACAGTGGACGGCGAGGGCGCAACGGGGCTGGATTTGGTAGAGGTATTCTGTGACGCTACGGATATTGCCAGAAAGTACCAGCAGGGGGAAACAGAGGTAACAATACCGCTGGATACCTATATTGCAATGCTGAAAACGAGAGGCAGCGCAGAGCTGGAAAACTACGGAAAGAATATAAATTTTGTAAGTACCATAAATACAAATTCAAACTTGAAATTTAAGGCTGATTTTGATTTAGGCGACCGCATTACTTGCAAAGAGACCAAGTGGGGCATACAGATAGATGCACGTATTACAGAAGTAACAGAAACATACCAGAAAGGCAAGGAAACCGTAGAGGCGACTTTTGGCGACAGCCTGCCGACGCTGGTAGACCAGATTAGGAAAGTGAGGTAGCGGAAATGGCAAACAGCTTACCGTTTAATGCCGTGGCAGTAGACGGAGAGTACGACAGGGTATATAAAGCCGAGGATTGGGCGTGGTACTTTGCTACTTTCATTGCAAACGGCATTTTTCCAAAGCCGAGCGACGGGCTACAGGTGGTAGCTTACAGCGGCATGGAAATAAGAGTAAATGCGGGCTATGCCTTTATAAACGGCTACGCCTTTAGAAATCCCGCAACGCTTAGCGTAACACTGGATACGGCAGAGGGAGCGCTTAACAGGGTAGACAGGGTAGTAGTTCGCTGGGATTTGCCGCAAAGAGATATGTATATTGCGGTGCTGAAAGGCACACCGTCTGCAAAGCCGACAGCAACGGCAGTAACCCGCACTACGGAAATATGGGAGCTTGCGCTTGCAGATATTTACGTAGGCAAGGGCGTAACAAGGATACAGACGCAGAATATCACAGACCAGCGGTTTAATAGCGCAGTCTGCGGTATCGTAACGGGAACGGTGGAAGAGATAGACGCAAGCGTGCTTACAAAACAGTTTACGGACTTTTTCAACACCTATAGCGCAGCCGTGCTGGACGAGTTCAGCGCATATAAGCAGAATATGGAAAAGTACCTTGCAGAGATTGCGGGCGTATATGACAGCTACGTAAGCAAGACAGAGGGCTTATTTGCGCAGTATGAAAGCCAGTTTAACGAAAGATACAGCAGTTTTGAAAACACGCTTGACAACTGGGATAAGGAACTTTTAAGCGCCTATACAGACTTTATGGCAAAAATTAAGCTATTCCAGTCGGACGCTGAAAACGAATTTAACACATGGTTTGAGAGTATCAAGGACAAGTTGGGCGAGGACATAGCAGGCAGCCTGCAACTGCAAATTGAAGAGCTGGCAGCAGCCATGCAGGAAGTGAAAAAGCAGGCAGAGGCTGGCACGAAAGAAACCAAAGAGGCAATAGCAGCGCTGGACGAGCGGCTTAAGAGAGTAGAAAGCGGCTGGGGCATTGACTATAAGCATGATGCTGTACTGGGATTGTGTTACATGGGTGCGGCATACATGAGCCAGCATTACGAAAGAACAGTAGAAACGGCAGTGTTAGGGGCTACCTACGTGGGTAATTCCTATCTTGCAAATACATTTTAGAAAGGCGGCAGACCATGAAAGGATTTCCTAAAGTATTAAAGACAAAAGAGGACTATTACAACTGCCTTGCTATGGTAGCAAGCGGAGAACTGGCGGCAGCGGATTTGCTGGCAAAAATCGAGAGCGCAGAGAATCAGCGTTATATTGAGTGCGGCGTAGCAGCTGTAGAGGAAGAGAAAAAGGCGGTTACGGTATATTACTGCGACGAGGCAGCGGTAGGTATGAAATTTGTAGCGGGCGACGTATCCGGCACGGTGCAGGGAGTAACACATATCCAGACCGACGAGGCAGCGGCAGCAGGAGAGGCGGGAAACGACAGAACAGCCCTTACACTTTCCAAAGCGGTAAAAGCGGGCTGCAAGGTAATTGCGCTGGAACGCACAGACACCGTGGCAGGAATGACAACAGACGACATTGCAGCACTGAAAGGAGTATTAAAGCAGTATGAGTAGATTATTAGTGGACGACGTTACAAAGACCGACGCAAGGGCGCTTTTGAACGTAAATAAAATGGCTACAATCAGCGATATTGTAGCACCGAGCAATGAGTACATTTACGCCAGCGGAGCAAATGAGCTGACCGTAGTAGAGGGTTGCGTAATTGCCGTGGGCGGCGCTGGAATTTTCAAGACAGCAAATACAATTCTTACGGCTGCTAATCTGGACGCAGGCAGCGCTTTTGCGGTAGGTAAGGACTATTACGTATATATCTGTGACAGCAGAATTGACAGCGCAGACGAGAAATACGTAATTTCCCTTAACTCTACATACCCGACAGGCTGGAACGCTACAAATAGCCGTAAAATCGGCGGCTTTCATTATGGACGCTGCCGCAAGGTAGACAGCAATTTACAGCCACTTAATGGCAGCAGTGTTATTTTTGGCACTGGCTGGGAAAGTGCAGTAAGCAACGGCATTGTACCACGTTCTGTATGGACACTGGGACACCGCCCGAAATGCAGCCCAGAGGGTATGGTATATTTAGGCGGCGGCACATGGGTAGATATTTACCTTAATTCTGACGACGGAGCAAAGGGCTTGAAATCAGAGTACGGCTGCGCACCTATGACGGGTACAGAAAGCATGAACTGGTACAACTTTGTAGAACGTCTGGCAAAGAGCGGTAAGCGTCTGCCGAACTATGCGGAATTTTGCGCTTATGCTTTTGGTAGCCCTGCCGGACTGGATAACGCAAATACAAACGCATGGAGCGCCACCAGCAACACAGGTAGGGGCGTAACAGGCAGTGTGGTAAATGCCGTTTCTTCCGTGGGCGTTGTAGATGCCGTGGGGCGTGTCTGGGAGTGGCTGGACGAGCTTATTACAAGAGCGGAACACGCCACAAATGCAGACTACCACGCAAGCGTAGCGTGGGGCTGGGACAAGAAAAGCCCATTGAACACAGGCGAGAAGTCTTACGACGTTGGTAACATTTACCAGTATTACGCATATTCTCTGGCGGCGCTGGTAGCGGGCGGCAGCTGGAGCGATGGGGCGCGTTGCGGCGCTCGTGCCGTGCGTTGCAGCGTTTGCCCGTGGAGTGTCTCTACGGCCGTTGGCGCTCGTGGGGCGTGTGACTCTCTGTAGACGGCGGGCGAAAGCCCAGCCGGATAAACGGGGGTAAGGCATGGACATACAGACAAAAACAGATATTATACACCAGAAAATATACGATTTTCTGCTATATATTTACCCTCTGCTTACGAAGTACCCAAAGTATGAGAAATTCAGTTTACAGACGGCGACAAGAAACGCAATTCTTGAAATGCTGCAAGAGGTTATAAAGTGGGATAAGACGGCAACGAAAAGCCACTTATACACGGTAGATACGGCATTGCAAGAAAGTAAAGAATTGCTGCGGCTGGCGCATGACTTGAAGTATAGCGCTATGAACGCACGGCACTACGGCGAGAGCTGCCGCAAGCTGAAAGAAATAGGCGTTATGCTGGGCGAACTGATAGAAGAGGTAAAGACCAGAAAATAGCAGGATATGGGGCAGCTGCTTACTTACAGCCTCTGGCGGCGCTGATAGCGGGCGGCAACTGGAACAATGGGGCGAATTGCGGCGCTCGTGCCGTGAATTGCAACAATTACCCGTGGAATGTCAATACGAACATTGGCGCTCGTGGGGCGTGTGACTTAGTGAGAACATTACAGGCACAGAGTTCTACGGAATACTGGCAAGGACTTAGAAAGGGATAAGACCGAGTGTTTAATATCCTATAGTCAGAGTGGCTGTCCCGCCGTGAGGCAAAGAGAAAAAATACGGCTGCTGGTTAGTAGCTACGGCGAAAGGCAGGAGCTTAATACTTGAAGAGAGTAGGATACATTACCGATAAGGACGGGCGGCGCATTACGCTTTTAGAGGCTATGGGTGACTATGGAAACATACAGAAAGCCTATAACAAAGCCAGAAAGTGTAAACGCCACAGAAAAGACGTACTGATTTTTACGAAAGACAAAGAGGAAAACTTAGACAAGGTGCGGGAAGATATTATAAACCTTGCCTATGAGCCAAGCAAATACCATTACTTTAAGGTGTACGAACCGAAAGAGCGGCAGATAATGGCGCTGCCGTTCTATGACAGGGTGGTACAGCACGCCATAAACAACGTGTTAGAGCCTATATTTGATAAGCGGTTTATATCGCAGTCTTACGCCTGCCGGAAAGGTAAAGGTATGCACGCTGCGTCTGATACGCTAAAAGAGTGGCTGTATGAGTGGAACAAATACCACCCAGACCAGCCGCTTTATGCTATCAAGGCAGATATACACCACTATTTCCAGAGCATAGACCATGCGGTATTAAAAACTGAAATACGTAAGGTTATAAAAGACGCTGGGGTACTGGCATTGCTGGACAGGATAATAGACCACAACGGCAATATGCCGGACGGCGTAGGGATACCAGTAGGAAACCTTACCAGTCAGTTATTTGCAAATATCTATCTGGACGCATTAGACCAGTTTATTAAGCATGAGCTGGGCGTAGAGGCGTACATACGATATATGGACGACTTTGTAATATTAAGCCCAGACAAGGAACAGTTGCGCAACTGGCTTGCACGGATAGAGCAATTCTTACGGGAAGAGCTTAAGTTAGAGTTTAACCCGAAAACTACCATGCTGGCAGCAAAGAACGGTATAGACTTTGTAGGCTACAAACACAGGGCAACGCACAGGAAAGTACGAAAGGACAGCATAAAGCGCATAAAGCGTACTATCAAGAAGTGCGAGAGCGGGAAAATCACAAAAGAGCAGTTACAAAAGAGCATACAGAGCTGGACGGGACACGCAGGACACGCCGACAGCTACAACCTACGAAAGAAAATAGAAACGCTGGCAGAGGCAGCCATAGAAAAGGCTGCTTAAGCGGCAGAATGCAGGAGCGAGTACATGAGTAGCAATTTACTAAGGGTAGTACAAGAACAACAGGAAACCATAGAAAAGCAAAGCAGGCTTATTGCTGATTTAATAGCCACTCTGGAAAGCTGGGAGCAGACAGCAGGCTACGACGGCGCAGAGCTGAAAGAGCGGGCAAAAGATTTGCAATTAAGAGAAAGGCAGGATTTATGAACATGACTATTACAGAATTTATTGAGGCGGCGGCACATAACAAAATTATCCAGCTGGTAGTATTGGCGATTGTGTGCGACACGGTTTTTGGCGTGCTGCGTGCAATCAAAGAGAAGAAATTTAACAGCTGCGCAGGCATTGACGGGGCTATCAGAAAAGTAGGTATGCTTATTTCTCTGGTATTCATGCTGGCAATCGACGTACTGATTAAGATTAACTTAATCGGATTTATACCGGAGCAGGCACGTACATATTTAGGGCTTGATACCGTGGGCGTGGCTGAATTTTTCGCATTGCTTTACATTGCCTATGAGGTAGTGAGTATTTTTAAGAATATGGCATTATGCGGGCTGCCCGTAAAAAAGGTATGGGAAAAGGTGCGGGAGTTTCTGGCGAAGTATACGGACGAACTGCCGGACACAGACGAACTGGACGGGGACAGCACCACAGGCAACGTAGAGGAACACAGGACACAGGAAAGATAAGAATAATAAGGACATAGCAGCAAAGAGCGCTTGCGGGACACCGCAGGCGCTTATTTTGTATGCGGAAAGGCAGGAAATATGAACATTAACAGAAAGATAAGTAAGTACAATTTCAATAAGGGCAGCGTTTCCAGAATTAAGTATATTGTTATCCATTATGTAGGCGCACTGGGCGGCGCAGAGGACAACTGCCGATATTATGGCGGCGGCAATAGAAATGCGTCGGCGCATTACTTTGTAGGATTTAACGGCGAGGTATGGCAGTGCGTAGAGGACGCTAATATAGCGTGGCATTGCGGAGCGTCGAGCTATAAGCACGCAGAGTGCCGAAACGCTAATAGTATCGGTATTGAAATGTGCGTAAGGAAGAAAAACACAAAGAGCATGGGCGCAACAGATAAAGACTGGTATTTTGAGGACGCAACAGTAGAGGCAGCGGCAGAGCTTACCCGTTACCTTATGAATAAATACGGCGTGCCTGCATCTCATGTAATCAGACATTACGACGTAACGGGCAAGATTTGCCCTAACCCGTATGTATATAACACCAGCGCCCACACATGGGACGAGTTTAAGCGTAAAATCAGCGGGCAGGCAGAAACACCGCAGGGCGGCAATGAAAAAACAATCTGGAATTTTCTTACAGGAAAGGGCTTAAATGCTTATGCCGTGGCTGGTATTATGGGTAATCTGTATGCTGAAAGCGGGCTTATGCCGAACAACTTACAGAACACCTATAACAATAAGCTGGGTAAGACGGACGCAGAATATACAGCAGCGGTGGATAATGGCAGCTATGGCAATTTTGTAAAGGACAGTGCAGGCTATGGGCTGGCGCAGTGGACGTATTGGAGCAGAAAGCAGGCGTTGCTTAATCATGCAAAACAGGCGGGCGCATCCATTGCAGACCTTAATATGCAGCTGGGCTTTTTATGGGAAGAATTGCAGGGATACACAGCAGTAATGGACGCACTGAAAAAGGCGGGCAGCGTGCGTGCTGCATCTGATGCCGTTCTTACTGGATATGAAAAGCCAGCAGACCAGAGCGAAACAGTAAAGAAAAAGCGTGCAGAGTACGGCGAGGGATACTATAAAAAGTATGCAGCAGGAAACGGTACAAAGTATTACAGAGTGCGCAAGAGCTGGACGGACGCAGCAAGCCAGCTGGGGGCGTTTACGTCGCTGGAAAATGCAAAGAGCGCTTGCAAGGCGGGCTATACTGTATATGATGATAACGGCAAGGCGGTATATACCGCAGCAGGGCAGCAGGCAAGCGCAGGCGTTCCGTTTAGCGTACAGGTAGATATTTTAGACCTTAATATCAGAACAGGAGCAGGCACGAACTATGCAAAGACGGGAGAAACCACAGGAAAGGGAGTATTTACCATTGTGGAAGTGAAAGCCGGACAGGGTGCAAGCGTTGGCTGGGGACGCTTGAAGAGTGGCGCAGGCTGGATTAGCTTAGATTATGCCACAAGATTAGCTTAAGTTTTCGAGGGTGGGCGGTTCGCTGTCTGCCCTCTATTTTTTTGCAATTTTATAGGATTTTCTGCATAAAAGCGTTGACAATATACCGAAAAAGGTATATAATAAAATCATGGAAAGGAGATAAGAACAAATAAGAGGTAAAGCCACTGGAAAGGAGAAACGGCACAATGGGTAAGAAAAAGAAACAAAAGAAAAAGCCTATCAACTGGCAAGAATTGGCAATCAGTGCAGTGATAGACTTAATCATAGGAACAATACTTATCATAATTGGTAAGTACATAGGTTAGGGCGAAAGCCCTAACCAACAGGCGGGCGATAAGCCCGCCGCCTATAAGAAATATAACACAAACCCAAAGCCGAGTAAAGAGTATGCTTTTAAAATTAGGAGTATTTTTAGTAGCAGTAGGACTGGTAAAGCTGCTGGTTGCTTTCATTTTGAGGGCAAGAGAAAAGAGAGGTAAGGCATGAATTTAGGCGAAAACATTAAAAAAGCACGAAAAGCGGCAGGCGTGACGCAAAAGGAACTTGCAGAGCGCCTGCAAGTATACCAGAAAGATATAAGCCGCTGGGAAAACAACGAGCTTACGCCAAACGCAATAACACTTGCGAAAATTTGCAGAGAGCTTAACGCCTCTGCTGATGAAATTTTAGAATTGAAGTAGAAACGAAAGCGAGGGCTTACTATGACAAAGAAAAAGGTAATTTTATTGGTAGTGGCTGCATTATTTGCAGTAAGCGGTTTAACGGCGCTGCCGTCTGGAAATATAACAGGTGGGGTGGGTTGTATTGTGATTGCGGCAGTATGCGCCTATTTTGGACTGAAAAAGAAAAGCGCAGGAAAAGAGAACGGAAACAGAACACCAGCGCCTGCCGCCGCATCTGGTAGCAGGGTTTTAGATACAATCAGAACGAAAGTAGTAGGCGTGACGTTCAATAATGAGGACGGAGAAAACAGGCAGGATATTTTAAGCAAAATGTCCGGTAGTGAAGATATTACAGTAGAAAAGTACACATACAACGGAGAGCCTGCCGCATACGTAAAGTGGGGCGATAAGGTAATAGGCAATCTATCGGCAGAACTGGCGGGGGACTTAGCGAGAAAGTACCCGAAAGCCCGCTACACCGCAGAAATACTGGAAATTTCTGGGGGGGGGGTACAGACGTTCGGGTGCAATATAGAGCTTGACGTAATCGAGGACGCAACGCCCAGCGTAAGCCAGCATACGGGAGAAACTACAGTATATGTAGACCGTAGCAACAAAAAATACCATAGTAAGCCTAACTGTTCGGGAATGAAAAACCCAAAGAGCATACCGCTAAGCCAAGCAAAGAAGAAATACACCGCTTGTAAAAAGTGTTGTAAATAGGTAAAGGCATAAGCCGCAGACTTGTAAAAGAGTTTGCGGCTTTTCGTCGTATATGGGGAAAGAACAGGAACGAAAGAGAGGTAGCAGAAATGGCGAATAAGAAAGGCAGCCGACAGCTGACATGGACAGACCGTATAAGTATTGAGGCATTGAAAAAAGCAGGGCATAGCGTGATAGAGATAGCAGAACAGCTGGGCGTACACCGCAGCACTATATACAATGAGCTTAAGCGAGGGGAATATATACACAGAAATAGCGACTATACAGAAACATTAAGTTATAGCCCAAACAAGGCACAAATGAAAGCAGAGGAAAATTTAAAGGCAAGGGGTACACAACTTAAAATAGGAAACGATATTGCATACGCAAATTATATAGAGGATAAAATAGTAAATGAAGATTACAGCCCAGCTGCGGTACTGGGAGAATTGAAAGCACAGGGGAAAGAGGGGGACTTTTCCGTAACAGTATGCGTAACGACCTTATACAGCTACATTGATAAGGGTATTTTCCTTAAGTTGTCTAATAAGAATTTGCCAGTAAAGAAGAATAAGAAGAGAAATTATAAGAAAGTACAGAGGCAACAGAAAAGGGCGGCAGCAGGAGAGAGTATAGACAAACGCCCGAAAGAGATAGATACACGGGAAGAGTTCGGCAACTGGGAAATGGACAGCGTTTTAGGTAAGCGGGGAAAGTCAAAAAATACGTTGCTGGTACTGACAGAGCGGAAAACCAGAAACGAGATTATATTTAAACTGTCAGACCATACAGACGAGGCAGTAGTAGCGGCACTGGATAGATTAGAAAGAAAATGGGGCGCTGATATGTTTAAGCGGGTATTTAAGACAATCACAGTAGACAACGGCAGCGAGTTTGCAGATGCAGAGGGCTTACAGCGTTCTATTATCAACGAGGGAGAAAAGCGGACAAAGGTATATTACTGCCACCCGTACAGCAGCTGGGAGCGTGGCACAAATGAGGTAACAAATAAGATGATACGCCGGAAGATACCGAAAGGCACAAATTTTGACGACAGGACAGAGGAAGAGGTAGAGAGTATAGAGAACTGGATAAACGGATACCCACGCAAAATACATGGCTATCATTCAGCAGGGGAACTATTCGAGGAAGAGGTAAAGCAGCTTGCATAAGAACGGAAATAGGGAGCGTGAGAGGCTGGCAGCAGTGGCAGCCTTACTATTGCGCTGCCTAAAAGTGAAAATATACAATAAAACAGGCTACGTATTGTGCAAAACGGCAAAACGATAAAAACATGAAAAAATGTCGAATTTAATGTTGACATTTTTAAGAAAACGAAAATTATATAAAAATACTTGCATAATAAAAAATCCTGTGATACAATAATAAAGCTGTTTATCGGAAAGTAAAATGAAGAGGTGAAAATCATGAGAGAAGGAATACATCCGGATTATTATCAGGCAACTGTTACATGTAACTGTGGAAATACATTCGTTACAGGTTCTACCAAACAGGAACTTCACGTTGAAATTTGCTCCAAATGCCATCCTTTCTATACAGGACAGCAGAAAGCAAATCAGGCGCGTGGACGTATTGAGCAGTTCAATAAGAAATACGGCATGAAATAAGTAACAGATTGTGGAAAGATAAGGTTGAGGTTGTGAAATCTCAACCTTTTTTTGAGACAAGCAATGAAAAGGAGCGGTTCATGCGATATTCAGGAATCGGCGGGCAGGCAGTCATGGAAGGTGTCATGATGAAAAACCAGGACCGCTATGCGGTTGCTGTCCGAAAACCGGATGGGGAGATCTGTGCGCAGACATTTGACTATCCGGGTCTGGTAAAAAATAAGACGTTAAAAAATGCACCGGTGATTCGCGGTGTACTTAATTTTATAGATTCCCTGGTACTGGGAATGCGCAGTCTGACATACTCGGCATCTTTTTTCGAGGAAGAAGATAAAAAAAAGAAGGAAGAAGATCCGGCGAAGGCCGAAAAGAAAGAAAAAAGAGAAATGGGGATCACGGTAGCGTTCTCTGTCATCGTGGCAGTCGCGGTATTTATGGTGTTACCCTATTACCTTTCGCTGGTCTTTCGCCGTTTTGTGGCATCACAGACGGTACTTGCGCTGATCGAGGGTGTGATCCGGCTTGCGATCTTCATCGGTTATATCCTGTTAATTTCCTGTATGGAGGATATTAAGCGGGTGTTTATGTATCATGGCGCGGAGCATAAATGTATCAACTGTATCGAGCATGGGATGGAACTTACCGTGGAAAATGTGCGAAAAAGTTCCAGACAGCATAAGCGCTGCGGAACCAGTTTTTTACTGTTTGTCATGATCGTCAGTATTATCTTTTTTGCGTTTATCCGTGTGGATTCCCCGGTACTTCGTCTGTTTTTAAGACTTGCGCTGATCCCGGTGATCGCAGGCGTGTCCTATGAGCTGATACGTCTTGCCGGCAGAAGTGACAATGGATTTGTGAATCTGATCAGCAAGCCGGGGTTGATGCTCCAGGGGCTTACGACCAGAGAGCCGGACGATGCGATGATCGAAGTCGGCATTGCGTCGGTGGAGGCGATCTTTGACTGGAGAGCATATCTCGCGGTAGAATTTGCGTGGACGGATACAGAAAATAAGAAGGGGCAGGTATGACATATCGCGAAGCAATCGAGACCGGAACCAGGATATTACAAAAAGAAAATATTGCGGATGCAAAGATAGATGCATGGTATCTGCTTCAGATGGCATGTAAGATCGACCGGAATTTTTATTATCTGCATGAAGAGGATGAGCTGACGGCAGAGCAGCAGAGTGAATATGAGAGCACGGTTCATAAGCGCGCGGAGCATGTGCCGTTACAGTACATCATCGGAGAGCAGGAATTTATGGGACTGAAATTTAAGGTCAATTCCAATGTGCTGATCCCGAGGCAGGACACGGAGACACTGGTGGAAGAAGCACTGCGTGTCGTGGAGCCGGGAATGCGGGTGCTCGATCTGTGTACCGGAAGCGGATGTATTATCATCAGTCTGGCAAAAAATGTTGCGGATATTTCATGCACGGGAAGCGATATTTCAAAGCAGGCGCTTCTTGTGGCAAAAGAAAACGCGAAAGCCAATGAAGTTGAAGTGGAATGGGAGCGCAGTGACCTGTTTGAAAATATTTCCGGCACGTTTGATCTGATCGTTTCCAATCCGCCTTATATTCCTACGGGTGAGATCCCGGGGCTGATGCCGGAAGTGCGGGATTTTGAGCCGGTGGATGCACTGGACGGAAAAGAGGATGGACTTTATTTTTATCGTATCATCACAGAAAAAAGTCCGGAGTATCTGACTTCGGACGGCTATTTATATTTTGAGATCGGTTATGACCAGGGAGAGGCGGTTTCCGCCATGATGCGTCAGTGTGGATATACGCAGGTGGAAGTGATCAAAGATCTTGCGGGAAATGACCGTGTTGTAAAAGGAAGGAAAAAAGAGCATGTTTGATAAATTAGAAGATACCGTGGCGCGCTATGAAGAATTGATGAATGAACTGAGCGAACCGGATGTCGCAAATGATCCGAATCGTTTCAAGCGCCTGATGAAGGAGCAGAGCGATCTGACTCCGTTAGTGGAAACTTACCGCGAATATAAGCAGAATAAGCAAAACATTGAGGAGTCCCTGGAGCTGCTCAAGGAGGAGAGCGATGAGGAAATGCGTGAGCTCGCGAAGGAAGAGCTGAACGAGTCCCGCGCAAAAGTAGAAGAACTCGAGGAAAAATTGAAGATCCTGTTACTGCCGAAGGACCCGAATGATGATAAGAACGTTATCGTTGAGATCCGTGCCGGCGCAGGCGGAGACGAGGCGGCACTTTTCGCGGCAGAGATTTATCGTATGTATATGCATTATGCGGAAAGCAAACGCTGGAAAGTCGAAACACTTGAGTGCGAGGAGATCGGAATCGGCGGAATGAAAAAGGTGAACTTTATGATCACCGGTCAGGGCGCTTATTCCGTGATGAAATATGAATCCGGTGTACATCGTGTACAGCGTATCCCGGAGACAGAATCCGGCGGACGTATCCACACATCCACGATCAGTGTCGCAGTGATGCCGGAGGCGGAAGAATTTGATGTGGAGATCGAGGACAAGGATATCCGTATCGATGTTATGCGTGCTTCCGGAAACGGTGGTCAGTGTGTCAACACAACCGATTCTGCGGTACGACTGACACATTATCCGACCGGAATCGTGATCTACAGCCAGACAGAGAAATCACAGATCCAGAATAAAGCGAAAGCGTTTGCACTTCTTAGAGCAAAGCTTTATGATATGGAATTACAGAAACGTCAGGATGCAGAGGCGGCCGACCGGCGCAGCCAGATCGGAACCGGAGACCGCTCCGAGAAGATCCGTACCTATAACTTCCCGCAGGGACGTGTGACTGACCACAGAATCGGTCTGACCCTGTATAAGTTGGATAAGATCATGAACGGAGATATCCAGGAGATCATTGACGCATGTATCGCGGCTGACCAGGCGAAGAAACTGGCGAATATGAATGAAGAATAAGCAGGAGATTTGGATTTCTACTGGATTTTTGAAAAATATTTGTATACATGAATGAAATAAAATGGTGAAAAAAACGGTCTTTGACGCATGTCAGAAGGCCGTTTTTTTGGACTCAAAAGGCCATATATAGTGTATCCATTGAGTTGATTTCGTTAGAGCACTTTTCTACAGTAGAATAAGTATGTATGATTCTGTCGTCGGTTAAGAAGGTTTTGGTTGAAGTATTGAAACAGGAATCAACAATTTATGATATAATTAATTTTAAGAAATGAAGGAGAGGGAGTTTGAGTATGAAGAATATTTTGATTGTAGAGGATTCTCAGGAAATTATAGATTTAATAAAAATATACCTGGAGCAGGAAGAATATTCTATTTATGAGGCATGTGATGGAGAATCAGCTATTAATATTTTTGAGAAAGAAGAAATTCATTTAGTAGTTTTGGACATTATGCTTCCGAAGTTAAATGGATATGAGGTCATTAAAAGACTAAGAAAGAGGAGTAATGTACCGGTTATTATTTTATCTGCTAAAAACCAGGATGCGGATAAAATTTTGGGATTGAATTTGGGAGCAGATGATTATTTAGCCAAACCGTTTAATCCATTGGAACTGGTTGCGAGAATTAACGCTCAAATGAGACGTTTTTATGATTTTGGCGGCTCAAAGGAAAAGCAAGATGAAAAAGTTATTATCGGAGATTTGATGCTGGATCAACGTGAATGTAAACTTTATAAAAAGGATAAGGAAATTGATTTGACGTATATGGAATACAAACTATTAAAACTTTTTATGACTGAGCCGGGCAGAGTATTCACAAAAGCACAAATTTTTGAGCTGGTATGGGAAAGTGAGTATTATTACACAGATAATACAGTGGTAGTCTATATTAGTAAGTTGCGTGATAAAATAGAAGATGATTCCAAGAATCCACAAATGATAAAAACTGTAAGAGGATTGGGGTATCGGTTTGAAAAATAGAAGAAAAAATATTAGTAAATTCCTTAAAACAAATTTTATTTTATTCTCTTTGATTATACTTGTTGTTTTTTTGTGCGCGAACTTTTTTATTCAGATGATGGGCGATAAGTATTTATTAACAGAGGCGCAGCATTATTTTGCAGATACTTTGATATCTGAAGAATATTCAAGCATAGATACAAATTATATTCGCAGTATTGAAGGGTGGCTGAGTATACTTGATGATGACTTACATGTCATATATACAACGAATGACGAAGAAGTAGGAGCATACACGCAACAACAACTAATTGAACTTACAAAAGGTGAATTACTTAGGAATGATGAAAAGGTTTATGCCAGTATGAAGTACTTCACGGATGAGAAGGGTGAAGAACGATTGGGGATTGTATGCATACCTGCAAAATATGTACAAGTAACGGTGACTATCACCAATATGAAGTACGGTATTAGAAACATACTGCTTATATATATAGGAGGGATGTTGGTTATCATAGCCGGATATATACTTGCGGTTTGGGGACTATCTTGTTACATGAAAAAAGAATTAACGAATCCTATTTATATGTTAATAAATGCATTCAACGAAATTAGTACTGGTAATTATTCGGTAAGGGTTGATTTT
Organism: Roseburia yibonii; assembly: GCF_014297335.1. Taxonomy (NCBI): domain Bacteria; kingdom Bacillati; phylum Bacillota; class Clostridia; order Lachnospirales; family Lachnospiraceae; genus Roseburia; species Roseburia yibonii. The sequence continues at coordinate 117,866 of NZ_JACOQH010000001.1, read as the reverse complement.
GATACTGTTACAGAGTTTGTTGAAATAAGAGATTCATTTAATAGTATGGTTAAAAGATTATTTGATATGGAAGAAGAAAAAAGAGTTTCATATCAACAACGGCAGCAGTTACTTACAGATATCGGACATGATTTAAAAACACCTACTACTATTATCCAAGGATATTCTTCAGTGGTATTAGAGGGGCGGGTAACAGAGGAGCATAAAGAAAAATGCATGCGGATTATCAACGAAAATGCTACTAATTTGGCAGAATTGATCGAACTGCTTTTAGATTATACAAGATTTGATTGTGCAGATTATAAACTAACATTAACAAATTATGATTTGGGAGAATTTTTAAGGCGGATTATTGCTGAGAAAATACTATTGTTTGAAGAACATCAAATTAATCTTGTAATTGATATACCGAATCGAAAGGTAGAAGCAGAAATTGATTTTAAGATATTAAAACGTGCGATTGTAAATTTATTAAATAATATAATACAGCACAATCCAACAGGAATAAATGCTTTGGTTTGTCTGACCGATCAGAAAAAAATTATTATAGCCGATAGTGGAGAACTGATACCAGAAGAAATTAAGGATAAAATATTTGATCCTTTTGTTTGTGGAGATAAAGCCAGAAATCCAGAAAAACACAATAGTGGACTGGGACTGTCAATAACAAAAAAGATTGTAGAAATGCATAACGGGAGATTATATTTGGAACAAGGATGGAAAGAATATACTAAAGCATTTGTTATTGATTTATCATAGAATATATAGTAAATATTAGGAAAAACATCTTTTTCGTTTTGGAGAAAGATGTTTTTTTATTTTATTCGCTTGTAATAGGGAAAAGAAAAGATTGGCTGATAAAAATTTATGTATTTTTAATATTTGGAAATCAAAATATTAACGTTTGGAAGATATCATAGGACTTAATGATAGAGGTGAAGAAAAATTTGGGAGGAATTTTATGAGGACTTTGCAAGTAAGTGGATTGACCAAGAACTATGGTGAGAAAAAAGCGTTGGATGACGTTTCATTTCAGATTAATCAAGGAGAAATCGTTGGCCTGATAGGAAAAAATGGAGCAGGAAAAACGACTTTATTAAACTGTATTGCAGGAAATATTTTTCCAGATGCGGGTTCTATATGTTTTGAGAATAAGGACTTATTAGTAAATTGTGAAATACGTAAAGAGTTTGGCATCTTAATTCAACCTAGTTTTTTAGATTATATGAATACCTATGACAATTTAAGGTTACTTCAGAATGCAGTTGGAATATGGGATAAGAAGTTGATACGTAAGCAGTCGGATGAAGTGTTGAAAATAGTTGGATTAGAAGGTAAAGGGAAAACATTTGTGAAGTCGTTCTCCTTTGGAATGAAGCAAAGATTAGGGTTCGCACAGGCTTTGTTAAACGGATATAAATTTATGATTTTGGATGAGCCATTTGTGGGCTTAGATATTAATGGCAGAGCAATGGTGAAGGAATATATCAAGAAAATCGTGAAAGAAAAGCAGATTGGCGTGATATTTTCTGATCACAATTTGGATGAAGTCAGGAGTTTATGTGAAAGGGTAATTGTAATAAAAGATGGAAAAAAAATCTATGATAAAGGATTAGAAGAGGATGGACAATATGAAATTGGAGTAGAGAGTGTAAACCAAGGATTGATACAGGCTATGGCAGGGATACCTGGAGTTGAGATAGACACTGAGAAATCAAGTCTTGCTTTTAATAATAACACAGATCTTCATCAAGTTATTGCGGCAATTGTACCACACGCTAGAATTGTATTTGTTAAATCTTCGGAGAATGATCTGGAAAATATGTTGAAGGGAGAATAAGAATGAAAGATTTAGTGAAAATAGAGCTTATCAAAATTATTAAACATAAAGATTTTCTTTTGATGGTTTCTATGTTGTTTATTCCTATTATGTATTCGATAGGGCTTGCCATGAACTCAAAATCTTTTACTTATGTAGGAGGGCAGAAAGTGTCTGGTTTAGCTTTTGCATCTGAAATGTATACTTTTGTATATATGTGTTTTATCTATTTTATCATACTCTCTGTTTGTGTGATTAGATCTTTGAGGGGAGAAATAGAAAATAAAAGTATCCAGTTATATACGCAACGGATTAATAATAGAAAGAAAATATATCTGGCTAAAAATACTGCATATCTTATATTAGCAGTTATTACGACGTTGATTTTTATTATAACTTCAATTATATGTTTCTATTTATTTACGATAAGGAGAGCGGATATCGCAGTTCCAGAGTTTTGCAGGAAGGGAGAATTGCTATATTACCTTGTGAATATATTGGCAATTTTGCTATGTTTCATATTTACGGTGAATATTTCATTGTTTTTAGGTGCGTATAAAAAATCATTTCAGGCAATGGGTATATTTATTTTTGTGTGGTTGGCTTTCATGTATTTAAAAGAGTTTTCTTATGTAAAATATTTTGTCCCAATATACTATGTAGAAAAGATAGTAAACTCAGATGTGGGAAAATGTGAGTGGAAATGCTTAGGTGTATTACTTATGCTGGTTTCTATTTATTCTGTGTTTGGTATAATACTGGGCAAAAAAAAATTTGAAAAGAGTGATATATGATGAAGAAAACGGGTGTTGATAAGATAGTGTAATATGTATGATTTGTTGTTTAGTGTTATATATATTTGCTCTTAAATTATGAAATGAGAGCGATTGTATTATTGTCCGTACAGACAGAGACATATAGTGGCAATTTAGAGGAAGTCTTTAGGAGGGAAAACATGAATATAAAAAAGAATCTGTGTGCAAGTGTTTGTGTTAATATTTTCGTTTTAGGCATTTTTTTATTAATGCTTCAACAATTGGATGTGTTTATGCAATTATTATTTTCTTTTGTGCCAATCATACTCAGTATTATAGTAAGTACATTAATAAATCGCGATAAAGATCCGGAAAAGGACAATTATCTGCAATGTGCAGCTATTTGTTCTGGGTTTAATTTTATAAGTTTGGTTGTAGAATATATATGTATTACTGCAGTTACAGGTGCAAATGACATCTATGAAGTTAGTCAAAAATATAATTCGGAGTATGTAACAGTTTCGGAAAATAATTCACCTATATTTTCTATTATTGTATTTTCGATTGTTTCGTTCGCTCTTCATTATTTTGCAATGAAAAAAGTAGGCAATAAGAAAGGCTAATATGCCAACAGGGAATTTTAATCCCGGCAGAAATCGCTCTGCCGGGTTTTTTATATGCTTACAAAACCATCACCGCATGATCTGAACGACAAATGCGGTTGTCTGCGGCGGGATGCTTGCGGTGAGGAAAGAAGCATGCTGTACGCTGACCAGAAGACCGGGCACCAGTCTCGAAAAACTGATCTGCCGTCCGATCGAATCTAAAACGACCGTATTTGGGGAAACGTTGAATCGTATCATGGTGGCCGGATTTCCATCACTCATGGTAATGAAAAACTGATTTCGGGTGTCAATGTTGATGATTCTTCCGATGGTTATGTTTCCAACCTCCGGGCGGCCGGAGATGCGGATCCGGTATGCCTGTGCCTGCGGCGGATTGCTTCTTGTCATATTGGTCGAGAAGGTGGCATGGACGATCATACCGGTCTGCAAGTCTTCCGGGGTGATCAGATCACCGTTTTCGTCCAAGAGGATCGTATTGCCCGAAACGATCAGGGTGACAAGCATTTCCGGCGCGTTGCAGCGGGTACAGTTGTTGTAGGCGATCGTTACATATGCAGTGTCCTTATCATAGGAAATGTTTTGAATGACAGCGTTTGATACCCGTATCGCATTCTGGGCAGAGGGTACAGCGGCATTTTCAATAGGGTCTGAAAGATTTTGTTCCAAATGATCCATGGGAACCTCTGTTTTTTCTTTTCCAGATATTATATGCAGTTTGGGGAAAATGGATTTTAACGGAAAGCAGAAGACCGGACGGTGGCGGTTGTGATTTCTTTTGGGGAATGTTAAAATAGCAGCAGATACTAAGTATAAGAGGTAAAAGATATGGCACAGAAATATTATGCAGTCCGGACAGGAAAAAAGCCCGGCATTTATAACACCTGGGAGGAATGCAAGGCAGTGGTCGACGGATATCCGGGTGCGCAGTATAAGAGTTTTAAGACGCGGGAGGAAGCGGAGGCGTTTGCCGGAGTTTCCGGAGCTGCCGGAATAGAAAAGAAAGAAAAGGCAGCCACGGATATAGACGGGACGAAGGCATACGCGTTTGTGGATGGTTCCTATCACGCAAAGACCGGTGTTTACGGTTACGGCGGCTTTCTGGTGTATGACGGTAAAAGAGAGATCCTGCAGGGAAACGGAAATGATGCTGAGATGGCATCCATGCGCAATGTCGCTGGGGAGATCTGCGGCAGTATGGCGGCAATGAAAAAAGCGGTGGAGCTTGGATTGAAAGAACTCGTTATCTATTATGACTATATGGGGATCGAAATGTGGGCAAAAGGGCTGTGGAAGCGCAACAAAAAAGGAACGATGGCTTATTATGACTATGCGGCGGAAGTACAAAAGGAGTTAAAACTTACGTTTGTCAAGGTGAAGGGACATTCCGGGATCGAGGGAAATGAGGAAGCGGACCGTCTTGCCAAAGAAAGTGTTGGAATTGTATAAAAAGGTAAAAGAATGTCTAGTTTTTGATTGACGAATGTGGTTAAAATGACTATAATTGAATTATATCATAGTGCAAAGTTGGACAAAACAGACAAAAGGGGCGATTATATGAAAAACTTAAAAGTCAAAACAAAACTGAATATGATCATAGCACTGGTGATCATTCTGGTCCTGGGTGCGAGTGTTGTGTCCATAAGGAATTTAAATCAGGTAAAGGACAAAGCGATCGAGAGCATGGAGGCATCGACCAGACAGAGCTATGACCAGAACATCAAGGAGCAGGTAGGGGCAGTGATATCGCTTCTGACAGAGATCAACCAGGAGTATGAAGATGGAACCTATACGCTGGATGAGGCAAAGAAAGTAGCTGCGGATGAAGTCCGCGAGATGCGCTATGGTGACAGCGGCTATTTCTGGGTAGACGAGTCTGATGGTACAAACGTTGTGTTGCTTGGCAGTGATACCGAAGGTACCAACCGTATGGGAACAAAAGATGCAGCCGGTTATCAGATGGTAAAAGAGATCATCCGTGTCGCGGTAGAAGACGGCGGCGGATATACCGATTATGTATTCCCGAAGGAGGGAGAGACCGAGTCCTCCCCGAAACGTTCTTACAGTGAATACTTTGAGCCGTTTGACTGGGTAGTCGGAACCGGTAATTACACGGATTACATTGATGATGAGATCGCGGCTCAGGACGCGGAGTATTCGGATTTCGCAACACAGAAGGCAATTACGTTAGTCAGCATCTGCATCGTTTTACTGATCATCGTTACACTGCTTGTTATTCAGATCGCAGTTGATATCACCAGAGCATTAAAGAAGATCTCCGGCCATATCGAAGTGATCGCGGAAGGAAATTTCGCACAGTCGATGGATGCGGCTTATCTGAACCGTAAAGATGATTTTGGACAGTTGTCCGCAACTTTGAACAAGATGCGTGAATCTGTCCGTGAATTACTGGTAAAAGTAAAAGGTGAGGCTGACAATATCGATACGGTTGTACAGAATATCGAGAGCAATGTGACAACCTTAAATGAAGAGATCGAAGATGTATCCGCAACGACAGAAGAACTGGCAGCAAGCACGGAGGAGACAGCAGCTTCCGCAGAGCAGATCAGTACCATGTCACAGGAGATCGAGGGCGCTGCAAAGGGTATTGCGGTAAGAGCACAGGATGGAGCTACCGAAGCAGAAGAGATCCATAAACGTGCGAGAGAGACAAAGGACAATACCGTAAAGAACCGCGCAATGGTGACCAAGATGCTTTCTGAGATCCGAGAAAGCCTGGAGAAAGCATTGGAGGATGCAAAGGTAGTCGATCAGATCGGCGTGCTGGCGGAATCCATATTAAATATTACCGGGCAGACCAATCTGCTTGCGTTAAATGCTTCGATCGAAGCGGCAAGAGCCGGAGAAGCAGGCAAGGGATTTGCGGTAGTAGCAGATGAGATCCGTATGCTGGCAGAGCAGTCCAAAGAGGCAGTTGCCAATATTCAGGCGGTTACCGACAATGTAAACCAGGCGGTAGGAAATCTTGCGACAGACTCCAACCGGTTACTTGATTTTGTGGACACGGATATCGTGGACAGCTTTAATAAGTTTGAAGAGATGGCAGACGCATACAATGATGACGCGTCCAGAGTCAACGATCTGGTAGCGGATTTCAGCGCGACATCGGAAGAACTGGTGGCTTCGATCGACGGTATCATGGAAGCGATCGGAGGAATCTCATCCGCATCCAACGACGGAGCGGCCGGTACAACAAATATCGCACAGCGTACCGTTTCCATCGCGAACGGATCTTCTGAGGTTTTGGATCGTGCCAAAGATGCGGCAACATCAGCAGAAGAGTTAAAGAAGAATGTAGATCTGTTTAAGATCGAAGAAAACGAGTGATAAATTTTTAACAAACGCAGCTATGTAAAATATAGAAAGTGCATTTTTACAGGGATTGGGATTTATTCCCCTGTAAAAATGCACTTTTTTGCTTACACAGATTTTACATGAGTTTTACATTACATAGATTTTACATTTTACATTGCGTTGGTAGAATGAGTTTGTAAAACGAAATGGAGGAAAACAATATGAAAAAAATTATGTGTTTATTCGTGTGCGGATTACTGACCGCAGGAGCCCTTACAGGATGTGGAAGTTCTGCTGATACAACGACAGATTCCGGAAACACCACAACAGATGCGGCACCAGATGCGACAGGAGATTTTGATACGTCATCCGATATCTCGGTTGTATCAAGAGAAGATGGATCCGGAACCAGAGGCGCATTTATTGAACTGTTTGGTGTGGAAGAAAAAGACGCAAACGGCGATAAAGTAGATTACACAACAGACGAAGCGATCATCGCAAACAGCACAGAGATCGTTATGACAACAGTTGCCGGTGATGATTATGCGATCGGTTATTCTTCTCTTGGTTCTTTAAATGACACAGTAAAGGCTGTAAAGATCGATGGAGCGGAGCCGACAGCGGACAACATCAACAATGGAAGCTACACAATTTCCAGACCGTTTAACATTGCAACCAAAGGTGATGTGAGCGACGTGGCACAGGATTTCATCAACTATATCATGAGCGCGGATGGACAGCAGATCATTGAGGATAATGGTTACATCAAGGCATCCGATGCAGGCGCGTTTGAATCAAACGGTGCATCCGGAAAGATTGTTGTTGCAGGATCTTCTTCCGTAACACCTGTTATGGAAAAACTGCAGGAGGCATATCAGAAAGTCAACAGCGGAGCTGAAATCGAGATCCAGGAAAGCGATTCCACAACCGGTATGACAGCGGCAATGGATGGAACCTGTGATATCGGAATGGCATCCAGAGAGCTGAAAGACACTGAGATCGATGGCGGTCTTACCGCAACAGTAATCGCAAAAGACGGTATTGCGATCATCGTAAACAAGAACAATCCGACCGAAGATCTTACCAAAGATCAGGTAAACAGCATCTTCCGTGGCGAAGTAACAACCTGGGATGAAGTAAAATAGTGACTGAGTAACACGAAATGACCAAAGAGGAGGGCTGGATGAAAACAGCTCTCTTTCTCTGGTTGCAAACACATAGTACATCAAAATAGAAAAGGATTTGCATCTGTATGAAAAAGGTAAAAGAAAAAGGAATGGAGATTGTATTTCTGATCGCCGCATGTGTTTCCATCCTTTCCGTTGCGCTGATCTGTATTTTCCTTTTTATGAACGGGATACCGGCCATAAAGGAGATCGGATTTTTTAATTTCGTAGGTGGAAAGATCTGGAAACCGGGAAATAACATATTTGGCATACTTCCGATGATCCTTGGCAGTATCTATGTCACTGCGGGGGCGTTGGTCATCGGGGTTCCGATCGGGATCCTGACCGCCGTCTTTCTGGCGCGGTTCTGCCCGAAAAAGATCTATAAGATCGTAAAACCGGGCGTGGATCTGCTCGCGGGAATCCCGTCTGTCGTATATGGATTTTTCGGACTCTGTGTGCTGGTTCCCTGGGTGAGAAGCACCTTCGGTGGAAATGGAAACAGCATTTTAACGGCATCGGTTCTGCTTGGTATCATGATCCTGCCAAGCATCATCGGAGTTTCCGAATCGGCGATCCGGGCAGTGCCGAACAAATATTATGAAGGAGCGCTTGCGCTCGGCGCGACGCATGAAAGAAGTGTGTTCCTCACCGTGGTCCCGGCGGCAAAATCCGGAATCCTCGCAGGCGTGATCTTAGGCGTCGGCAGAGCGATCGGAGAGACGATGGCAGTCATCATGGTAGCGGGAAATCAGGCAAGAATGCCAAAAGGCGTTTTAAAAGGTGTGCGTACACTGACCGCAAATATCGTTATTGAAATGGGATACGCGGCGGATCTTCACAGAGAAGCGCTGATCGCGACAGGCGTGGTCTTATTTGTATTTATTTTACTGATCAACCTGCTGTTTTCAGCACTAAAGAGAAGGACGGTGGAATAGATGGCAGAATTTAAGAAAAAAACAATGGAAAAGCTCCGGTCGTTTCGGCATCATCCGGGTTCCTTCTTACTGTGGCTTATCACAATGCTCGCGGCAGTCTGCACGATATGTGTACTTGGATTTCTGGTGATCTACATTCTGATCAAGGGTGTGCCGCATCTGACCCCGTCATTATTCGCATGGACGTATGACTCAAACAACGTATCCATGATGCCGAGTATCATCAATACGATCTTGATGACCGGACTTACACTGCTCATTGCGGCACCGCTTGGTATTTTCGCGGCGGTCTATCTGGTAGAGTATGCGAAGAAAGGCAATAAGATCGTAGGGACCGTCCGTGTGACGGCGGAGACACTGACCGGAATCCCGTCCATCGTATATGGATTGTTTGGTATGCTGTTTTTCGTTGGAGCCTGCAAATGGGGATATTCGCTTCTGTCTGGAGCATTTACGCTGGCGATCATGGTTTTGCCGGTGATCATGCGTACGACCGAGGAGGCGCTGCTCGCGGTGCCGGATTCATACCGGGAGGCAAGCTTCGGACTTGGAGCAGGAAAACTGCGTACGGTGTTTAAGATCGTGCTTCCGTCTGCGGTTCCCGGAATCCTTGCAGGCGTGATCCTTGCGATCGGTCGTATCGTGGGAGAGACGGCGGCACTCATCTATACCGCCGGTACCGTGGCGAAAGTACCGGAAAATGTGTTCTCTTCCGTGCGTACCCTGTCGGTACATATGTACAATCTTTCCAAAGAGGGACTGAACACCAATGAAGCGTACGCGACAGCAGTCGTACTTCTGATCCTCGTGATCATCATCAACATGCTTTCCGGCGCGGTTGCGAAAAAACTGGAAAAGCGCTGATGAAAAGCGGAAGAAAAAATAGAGCAGGAGAAATATATGGAAAATAAAATTACAGTCAGAAATCTGAATTTATATTATGGAAGTTTTCATGCGTTAAAAGATGTAAATATGGACATTCCAAAGAATGAGATCACAGCGTTTATCGGACCGAGCGGATGCGGAAAATCCACATTTTTAAAATCGTTGAATCGGATGAATGATCTGGTGGAGGGATGTAAGATCACAGGAGATGTCCTTTTAGACGGGGAAGATATCTATGGAAACATGGATGTCAATCATCTGCGGAAGCGGGTCGGCATGGTATTCCAGTCCCCGAATCCGTTTCCGATGAGCATCTATGATAACATTGCTTACGGACCGCGTACCCATGGGATACATTCCAAAGTAAAGCTGGATGCCATTGTGGAAAAGTCGTTAAAGCAGGCGGCAATCTGGGATGAACTTAAAGACCGGTTAAAAAAGAGCGCGCTTGGACTTTCCGGCGGACAGCAGCAGAGGCTTTGCATTGCGCGGGCGCTCGCGGTGGAACCGGAAGTCATTCTGATGGATGAGCCGACTTCCGCGCTGGATCCGATCTCGACATCAAAGATCGAGGATCTGGTGCTGGAACTGAAAGAAAAATATACGATCGTTATGGTCACACATAACATGCAGCAGGCAACGCGTGTGTCTGACAATACCGTGTTCTTCCTGCTGGGAGAGGTCATCGAGGCGGATAAGACAGAAAAACTGTTCTCGATGCCGAGGGACAAACGTACCGAAGATTATATTACAGGACGTTTCGGATAATAAAACAAAGAAGGGAGTTATATTTTTATGAGAAATCGATTTGACCGGGAACTGGTACAGTTGAATGATGAACTGATCGAAATGGGAAGTCTGATCGAAAAGGCGATCGAGATGGCAGTTACCGCGCTGGTAAAGCAGGACGCGGAGCTGGCGCAAAAAACGATCGCGATGGATACCGAGATTGATAACCAGGAGCGCACCATAGAGAATCTGTGTCTGAAGCTGCTTTTGCAGCAGCAGCCGGTGGCAAGGGATCTGCGTGTGATCTCTGCGGCACTGAAAATGATCACGGATATGGAACGGATCGGCGATCATGCGACGGATATCTCGGAGATCACGATCCAGCTTGCGGATCAGCAGTATATCAAGGAACTGGAACGGACGCAGGAGATGGCGAAAGAAGCGACCGTAATGCTGGTAAAAAGCATTGAGGCGTTCGTAAATAAGGATATTGTGCTGGCAGGTGAGGTGATCGGCAGGGACGACCGTGTGGATGAACTGTTTGCGGAAATCAAAGATGAGCTGATCGATCTGATCCATCAGGATACCAACAATGGAGCGCAGGCGGCAGATTTTCTTATGATCGCAAAATATTTAGAGCGTATCGGTGATCATGCGACCAACATCGCGGAGTGGGTAATCTTTTCCATCACCGGACAGCACAAGTCATATGAGACGGAAAAAAACGGACAAAAAGCCTGAAAACAGGCGGGTTCGCGTAAGGATACCAGAAAAAATCGAAAAAGGAGTTTCAAGGATTTTACATAAATAATACTTGCATTTTACAATCGCAGATAATACTATTGAAATATAGGCGCAAAAAAAGTTGAAAATGCGAGGAGAAAAATATGGATTTTTTTAGTATCTTGACAATGTTAGGTGGATTAGCACTATTTTTGTATGGAATGAACGCAATGGGAGACGGTCTCGCAAAGGTTTCCGGCGGAAAGCTGGAGCGTATTCTGGAAAAACTGACCTCAAGTCCCATCAAGGCGGTACTTCTCGGATGTGGAGTTACGGCAGTGATCCAGTCGTCCTCCGCAACGACAGTTATGGTCGTCGGATTTGTCAATTCCGGAATTATGAAATTGGAGCAGGCAGTCGGAGTCATCATGGGAGCGAATATCGGTACGACCGTTACCTCCTGGATGCTCAGTCTTACCGGGATAGAGAGTGACAACTTCTTTATGCAGCTGTTAAAGCCGACCTCTTTTTCCCCGATACTGGCACTGATCGGTGTCATTCTGATCATGTTTGTAAAGAGTGAGAAAAAGCACGATATCGGCGCGATCATGCTTGGATTCGCGATCCTTATGTTTGGTATGGAAATGATGAGCGGGGCGGTAGAACCGCTTGCGGATGTGCCGGAGTTTACCAACATCCTTACCATGTTCTCCAATCCAATCTTAGGTTTGATCGCAGGTACGGTCCTTACCGCGGTGATCCAGAGCTCATCGGCATCTGTCGGTATCTTACAGGCACTCTGCGCGACCGGATCGGTCAGTTTTGCGACAGCGCTTCCGATCATCATGGGTCAGAACATCGGTACCTGTGTAACGGCGATGATCTCATCGATCGGAGCAAAGAAGAATGCAAAGCGTGCCGCCCTGGTACATCTGTATTTTAATATCATTGGAACACTTGTTTTTATGATCGCATTTTACAGCATCAATGCAGTAGTTCATTTTTCATTTTTAGGTCACAGCGCGAATGCGGCGGGTATCGCCGTTATCCACAGTGTATTTAACATCGTGGCGACCGTAATGCTGTTACCGTTCCGTAAAGGACTGGTAAAACTGGCATGTCTTACCATGCCGGACAGCGAAGAAGATCTTGCGCTTGCGGCGAAGGATGAAAATGTACTGGATGTACGTTTCTTAGAAAAACCGGCATTCGCGGTTCAGCAGGCAAAACATGCGGCTGTGGATATGGCGGAAGTTTCCAGACGCGCGGTGTTTACCGCAATGGATCTGCTGACAGATTTTAACGAGGAAAAAGCGGATCAGGTGGAAAGATACGAGCAGAAGGTCGATCATTACGAGGATGAGATCGGAACTTATCTGATGCAGATCAGCGGAGGACAGATCTCCAGAGAAGATTCCCAGACGGTTGCCATGCTGCTTCACAGTATCGGGGATTTCGAGCGGATCTCAGATCACGCGATGAATCTCTGCGAAGTAGCACGCCAGATGCAGAAAAAAGAGGGCAAGTTCTCCAAGAAGGCGGTAGAGGAATTAAAGATCTATACCGATGCTGTCCGGGAGATCATCGCAATGTCCTATCAGGCATTTGAAGAGGAAGATTTAAAGAAGGCAGAGATGGTTGAGCCGCTTGAGGAAGTGATCGATCATATCGACAAGGAAGAAAAGAAACGTCATATGAAACGTCTCAGAAAAGAAAAATGTACCATTGAGCTCGGTTTCTGTCTGTCTGATATCGCGATGAACTTAGAGCGAATCGCGGATCACTGCTCCAATATTGCGGTATATATGATCCAGATCAACGAAGATGTGTTAGACACCCACGAATATTTAGATCAGGTAAAACAGGAAGACAACGAAGATTTTGACGTAATGTATAATCAATATCGAAAGAAGTATGCATTACCCGATTAAAGGAGAAAAAAATGGCACTGATATATATTGTGGAAGATGATGTGAACATCCGGGAGATAGAGAGTTTCGCGCTTAAAAATTCCGGGTATATGATAGAAGATTTTGCCTGTGCGAAAGATTTTTTCGCAAGGATACGGGACAAGGTTCCGGATCTGGTCTTGTTGGACATCATGCTTCCCGATGAGGACGGGCTTGAAATTGTGAAAAAACTCAGAAAGAAAGCGGAGACGCGCATGGTGCCGATCATCATGGTGACCGCAAAAACTTCTGAGATGGACAAGGTCAAGGGGCTCGATATCGGTGCCGATGATTATCTGACCAAACCGTTTGGCGTGATGGAGCTGATCTCAAGAACCAAAGCGCTGCTCAGACGGAGCCTTCATATGTCAGAGGAAAAACTGCTTTCGATCGGAGATATTTTTCTCGATGATGAAAAGCGCATGGTATATGTACATGATGTGCCGTGTGAACTGACCTATAAGGAATTTGAACTTTTAAAGATGTTAATGCAAAACGCCGGGATCGTCATCCCGCGTGAGGAGATCATGGTTCATATCTGGGGAATGGACTACGAGGGTGAGTCCAGAACACTCGATATGCACATAAAGACCCTGCGTCAGAAACTCGGAGAATCCGGAAGCCGCATCAAGACGGTGCGCAACGTCGGATACCGGTTGGAGTAGTGCCATGAAAAAGAAGATCAATCTGCAGTTTTTGATCATGTCGGTCACAGCCATCATTCTGACGCTCGTCATTTCAACGTTAGTGAGTTATGAGGTGTTGAAGGACGAGGTGATGGAGGATCTGCATACCTATGCCAGGGTGTTGGTTGAGACGGGTGCTTTTTCAGACATGGATCATATTTCCTATGATGCAAAGGAAGACGGGCTTCGCGTGACGGTGATCGCGGAGGATGGAAGCGTCGAGTACGACAGCAATGCCAACGCCAGTGACATGGATAACCACGAGAAACGTCCGGAGATCGAGGCGGCGATCGAGAGCGGAGAGGGAAGCACGATCCGCAGATCCAGCACATTGGAGCGCAGCATGTTTTATTATGCGGTGCGTCTGGATAATGGAAATGTCCTGCGCGTGGCAAAGGAATCGGATAATGTGCTTAGCATTATGTCGTCTACATTCCCATTATTGCTCGGTCTGGCGGTCGTACTGTTCGCGGTGGGCGCACTGTTTTCCCATCTTTTGACCAAAAGTATCGTGGCACCGGTGGAACAGATGGCAAACGATATGGATCATCTTGAGTCGATCCGGGTCTACAAAGAGTTGCGTCCGTTCATCACCACAATCCAGAAGCAGCACGAAGATATCCGGAAAAACGCGGATATGCGGCAGGAGTTTACGGCGAATGTATCGCATGAGTTAAAAACGCCGCTCACATCGATCTCCGGGTATTCCGAGCTGATCGAGAGCGGAATGGCAACGGATGAGGATGTTGTCCGCTTTGCAGGCGAGATCCACCAGAACGCGAACCGGCTTCTGACACTGATCAATGATATCATCCGTTTATCCGAGTTAGACGTATCTACGCAGGAAGTGGTATATGAACAGCTGGATCTCTATGCGATGGCAGAAAAGTGTGTGGATATGCTTCAGGTCAACGCGGAAAACCATGATGTGACATTGCAGCTGTCCGGAAAGAGCGCGTATGTAAACGCAAACCGGGAAATGATGAATGAGTTGTTATACAATCTGTGCGATAACGCGATCCGTTACAATAAAAAGGGCGGAAGAGTGGATGTCTCGGTGGAGGAGACGGACACAGAGGTCGTTCTGTCGGTGAAGGATACCGGGATCGGAATCTCAAAAGAGCATCAGGAGCGTATCTTTGAGCGCTTTTACCGGGTAGACCGGAGCCGTTCCAAGTTGACCGGAGGAACGGGACTGGGGCTTGCGATCGTAAAACATATCGTGGCACAGCATCACGCAAATCTGGAACTTGAGAGCGAGAAAGATGCCGGAACACAGATCCGGGTACGGTTTCTTAAATAAATGTGAAATTTTGGAGGATGTGCAGTCTGCTTATGGACAGCACATCCTTTTTCGCTTATATTATAAAGGACGGAAAAAATGTGTCAGATATGAGGGAGGCATTATGAAAAAGAAGAGAATGTTCGCGGCAGGAATGTTTGCGATTATGATAGCACTGACCGCCGGATGTGGAAGCGCGCATGGCGGACAGACCAATGGAAAAGGAACAATATCGTCCACGCAGAAAACGGCGGGGACAGAGGTAAAGGATGGCGTGAAAAACGAATTGCAGCACTCTGCGCCATACAATTATCTGGCGATCGGAAATTCGGTCACGCACTGGGATGGAAAGCCGGAGGAGAGAAACAAGATCTGGTGGAGTGATTACGGCATGGCGGCGGACCGGCCGGAGAACGATTATGTGCATCTGGTGGCGGCGCATCTCAGTGAAAAAAGAAATCATGTGGAGTTTCAGTCGGTCTGCTTTCAGGACTGGGAGACCAACGAGGCAGGAGACCGGGACAGCTATCTGAAAGATCTGGATGATGTGCTCAGTGAAGATCTTGATCTGATCACGGTACAGCTGGGCGAGAACATTACAGAAGATACGCCGGTGACCGTAAAAGATTACACCAATCTGATCGATTATCTGAAAAAAGAGGCACCGGACGCGAAAATCATATTTTTAGGACAGATCCTGTGGAACAATGATGAGGTGCAAAGCATCAAGCAGCAGGCGGCGGCAGAGTACGGGATCCCGTTTATCAATCTGGATGATGTGCGTACCGGTGCGCAGTATCAGGCAGGCATGGGAACACAGGTACTTGGGGATGACGGAGAACTGCATGCGATCAACAATGAGGTCGTGGCAGCGCATCCGAATAACAGCGGGATGCAGGTGATCGCAGACCGGATCGATCAGACGGTGGATACCTGGCTGAATTAGAAAAAGAGGAAAAGTATGTCGTTACAGTTTATTTTGGGAAATTCGGGAAGCGGAAAATCGTCTTTCCTGTATCAGAAAGTGATCGAGGAGTCTATGGCGCATCCGATGGAAAATTACCTGATCCTGGTTCCGGAGCAGTTTACCATGCAGACACAAAAGGAATTGGTCAGTCTGCATCCAAAGCATGCGATCATGAATATCGATGTCCTCAGTTTTAACCGTCTGGCGTTTCGTGTGTTTGACGAACTTGGAAAAACAGATTTTGTCGTGCTTGAGGAGACCGGAAAAAATCTGGTCTTACGGAAAGTCGCGGGAGAAAAAAAGAAGGAGCTGCCGGTACTTGGTGCCAACTTAAAAAAGATGGGCTATATCAGTGAGGTAAAGTCATTGTTGTCCGAGTTCATGCAGTACAATGTCACCCCGGAAATGTTGGAAGAACTGACCGGAGAAGGAAAGACATCTTCTTTTTCCTATAAGATGCGTGATGTGCTTACCATGTACCGTGGCTTTCTGGATTATGTGGAAGGCACTTATATTACAGCGGAGGAAATATTGGATCTTCTGGCGGAGCTTGCGGATGATTCCGCTCTTTTACGTGGCAGTACGCTGGTATTTGACGGTTTCACCGGCTTTACCCCGAATCAGAACAAGCTGCTTACGGTGTTATTTCCACTGGTCAAAGATGTCCTTGTGACAGTCTCCATGGATGAGCGGGAGGATTTTTACGCGAAACCGCAGATGCAGGATCTGTTTTACATGAGCCGGAAGATGATAAGAAGCCTGATGGAGATCGCAAGGGAAACCGGTGTCTGTGTCAAAGAGCCGGTCGTTTTGGGCGGCGGAGAAAGTAAGCGCTACAAAAACGCACCTGCGCTTTATCATTTGGAGCAGAATCTGTTCCGCAGAAAACAGACAGCCTATGAGAAAGAGCAGGATGCCATCCGCGTTTTCGCACTGCATGACGCACGGGAGGAACTGTGTTTTGCGGCGGGAGAGATCAGACGTCTGGTGCGGGAAGAACACTACCGCTACCGGGATTTCGCGATCGTATCCGGGGATGACGCGACCTATGGAAACTATGCGCCGCAGATCTTTGCGGAGTACGGGATACCGGTGTTTATGGATAATAAGAAAAACATCCTGTTTCATCCGTTTCCGGAGTTTATCCGGGCGGTGCTTGAGATCATAGAGCAGGATTTTTCCTATGAAAGTGTTTTCCGCTATTTCCGCACGGCGCTGACCGGGCTTGCGACAGAAAAAGTAGATCTTTTGGAAAATTATGTGCTTGCGACAGGAGTGCGTGGACATGCCGGCTGGGAGAAAAAGTGGGTGCGTCTGCCGAAAAACTGGGAGGAAGCGGTTTTAGAAGAAGTAAACGGCATGCGGGAGGTCTTTTTTGCGGACATCGAACCGTTATATCAGGTTTTCCGGGATCGGGCAGCGGATCTGCGGCAAAAGACCGTGGCACTTTATGAGTTTATCCGGGCGCATGAGATCGCGCAGAAGATGACTGCATACAAAAAGACATTTGAGGAAAACGGGGATGCCGCAACGGCGAAGGAGTATGAGCAGATTTACGGGATCGTCATGGATCTGTTGGAAAAGATGGTAGATCTCCTGGGAGAGGAACGTCTTTCTGTGCGTGAGTACCGGGAGATCCTGGATGCCGGATTTGAGGCGGCGAATGTCGGCGTGATCCCTCCGGGGTATGACCGTGTGGTCATCGGAGATATTGAGAGAACCAGACTGGAGCATATCCGTGTCCTGTTTTTTGTCGGAGTCAATGACGGTGTGATCCCGAAGGCGGATAACCACGGCGGGATCATTTCGGAGCTGGAGCGGGAAAGGCTGTTCGCGGAGCACATCGAACTTGCGCCGACAGCCAGAGAACGGGCGTTTATCCAGAAATTTTATCTGTATCTGAATATGACAAAACCATCCGAAAAACTGTATATCACCTATGCGAAGGTCAATATGGACGGGAAAGCACAGCGGCGTTCCTATCTGGTTGGGACGGTCAGCAAGCTGTTCCCCAAGCTTGCGGTGGAGGAGATAAAAAATGCATCCGATCTGCGGCTCGTGACGCCGGAGAGCAGTCTGAAGATCTTTCTGGACGGGCTTTCCGGGGTACGGGAAGGCACGATGGAGGAAGAGTGGAAAGCACTTTACGCATGGTATGCATCGAAGGAGAAGTGGGCAGGAAGAGTGGAAAAACTGCTGGACGCTGCCTTTTACTGTCATGCCAGTGAGCGGCTGACCAAAGACGCGGCAAGTGCGCTTTACGGAGCGGTTCTTACAAACAGCGTGACCAGACTGGAGCGTTTTGCGTCCTGTGCGTTTTCCCATTTTTTGAGTTACGGACTGGGACTCACGGAACGCGAGATCAGTGAATTTACGCCGCCGGATCTTGGAAATATACTGCATCAGGCGCTGGAAACCTATTCAAAAGCACTGGAAAAAAGCGAGTATGACTGGTTTAGCGTTCCCGATGCAGAGATGGAGCGGATGGCAGGACAGGCGCTTGAGGACGCGGTGGCAGCCATGCGAAACACCTCGCTTTACGATACCGCGAGGGATGCGTATATGGTAGAGCGGATGCATGCGCTTTTGAACCGTACGGTAAAAACGATCACTGAGCAGATCAAGCGAGGCAGCTTTCTGCCGGAAAATTATGAGGTCTCCTTTTCGTTTACCGAGGATCTGGACGCGGTCAGTTTCGCGCTTGGTGAGCAGGAAAAGATGCGCTTAAAGGGCAGGATTGACCGGATGGATCTCTGGAAAAATGAGGATGATATCTATGTAAAGATCGTGGATTACAAATCAGGAGGAAGCACGCAGTTTGAGCTTCTGTCGATCTATCACGGACTTCAGCTGCAGTTAGTCGTGTATTTGAATGCGGGGCTGGAGCTGATACAGAAACGTTATCCGGGCAAAAAGGTGCTTCCGGGCGGGATCTTTTATTATCATATGGATGATCCGTATATTGATGTGTCAGAGGAACGATCGGAGGAGGAGATCTATGAGGAGATCCTCGGAAAATTAAAGATGGACGGACTGGT
Source organism: Roseburia yibonii (assembly GCF_014297335.1). NCBI lineage: Bacteria > Bacillati > Bacillota > Clostridia > Lachnospirales > Lachnospiraceae > Roseburia > Roseburia yibonii. Next base: position 98,991 of record NZ_JACOQH010000001.1, on the reverse strand, counting down.
CAACGCAAAGACCGAAGTGATCGATGCCATGGACCGGGATCTGACCGGGACATCGGTTGTCCTGCCGGTCGGAAGAAAAAAAGACGGTTCCTTAAAAGCAGGTTCCCATGCGGTGGGACAGGAGGAGTTTGGAGAACTGTCTGCGTTTGTACATCATAAGATCGCGGAGCTCGGTACGGACATTCTCGCGGGAAACATTGATGCGGCGCCATACCGGCTGGACAAAAAGGAAGCCTGCGCGTTCTGTCCATACCATGGAGTGTGCGGATTCGATGAAAAAATGCCGGGATTTTCGTACCGCAATCTGAAAAAATTTGATTCCGATGAGGAGATCTTTGCGCAGATGAGGAAGGAGGAGTTTCATGGGCATGACGTGGACGGAGAGCCAGAAAAAGGTCATTGACCGAAGAGAGCGGAATATTCTGGTATCTGCGGCGGCAGGATCCGGAAAAACGGCGGTTCTGGTAGAACGTATCATACAAAAGATCACGCAGGATAAAGTGGATATCGACAAACTGCTCATTGTAACTTTTACCAATGCGGCGGCTGCCGAGATGCGGGAACGTATCCGGGACGCGATCGAAAAAAAGCTGGAAGAAGAACCGGAGGATATTCATTTACAGCGGCAGTTTACGCTGGTACACAATGCGCAGATCACAACGATTGACAGTTTTTGTCTGTATGTGATCCGGAACTACTTCTATAAGATCGACCTGGAACCGAATTTCAGGGTAGCAGACGAAGGGGAACTGTCACTTTTGCGGTCCGATGTTTTGGGCAAGCTGTTAGAAGCACATTATGCGGCGGGGGAAGAAGCGTTTCTTTCTTTTGTGGCAGGGTACGGAAGTGCCAAAAGCGATCAGGCGATCCAGGATATGATCTTAAAGATGTATACCTACGCGCAGAGTTATCCGTGGCCGGATGAGTGGCTCGTTTCCTGTGGACAGGCGTATGATCTTAAAGAGGAAGCGGATATGGAGCAGGCGGACTGGATGAAACAGTTTCTGGACTCGCTTGTGACTGCGGTATCAGACTGTGGATCGCAGATGCGGGAGGCACTTAACGTATGTGAGGAGCCGGATGGGCCTTATATGTATGCGGATGCGTTAAAAGAGGACATCCGGCGGCTGGACGCGATCAGAGAATCCGGGAGCTATGCACGGTTCGGGGAGGAGATAAACGCGTACGCGAAGGCATTTCCAAAGCTTGCGGCGGCACGGAAATTTGAGGGAAGCGTTGAAAAAAAAGAGCTCGTGCAGAATATCCGGAACGCAATGAAAAAAGAGATCAAGGATATGCGCGACAAATTCTTTTTTAAGGAGCCGGAGGAGATCTTCCTCGATATGAAAAAGACGGCACCCGCAGTAAAGATGCTGGTCGCACTCACCGAGGAATTCGCATCATGCTTCGCGGCGGAGAAAAAGAGAAAGAATCTGGTAGATTTCTCGGACATGGAACATTTTGCGTTAAAGATCCTGGTGGATCAGACAACCAAAGAGCCGACGGAGACTGCGGATGAGTTCGCGGCGCTGTTTGATGAGATCATGATCGATGAGTATCAGGACAGTAACTATGTGCAGGAGACACTGCTTCGCGCGGTCTCAAAAGAACGGTTTGGACAGAATAACCTTTTTATGGTGGGGGATGTAAAGCAGAGTATTTACCGTTTCCGTCTGGCGAGACCGGAGCTTTTTATGGAAAAATTCGACACCTATGCCGCAGGAATGCCGGGATGTGAGCGCATCGATCTGCAAAAGAACTTCCGAAGCAGAGATGAAGTGCTTTCCGGGGTCAATGATATTTTTTATAAGATCATGTGCAGAGACCTTGGAAATGTGGTGTATGACGAAAACGCGGCGCTTTATCCGGGAGCGGATTATCCAGAAGATATGGATCCTGCAATGTTTGCGATGGAAGTACTTGTGGCGGATGAGAGTGGTGCGGAGGAGATGGAACGCGTGGAACTTGAAGCGCGTATGATCGCGTCGCGCATCCATGAAATGCGAAAAGAAGGCCAGACGGTGACGGATAAGGAAAGCGGGGAGCTCCGTCCGATGGAGTACCGCGATATTGTCATCCTGCTGCGCAGTGTTTCCGGGATGGCGGATACCTTTGTAAAGGTTCTGTTAGAGGAAGGGATCCCTGCGTTTACCACATCGCGCACCGGTTATTTTTCTACGGTGGAGATCCAGACCGTCTTAAATATGCTGCGCGTGATCGACAATCCGATGCAGGATATTCCGCTTGCAGCGGTGCTCTATTCACCAGTCGGCGGCTTTTCGGGAGAAGACCTTGCAAAGATAAGGGCAGTTTCCGGGGAGAAGACCTTTTATGAGAGCATACTGACGTATGATACGATGCCGGAAGAGGAAACAGATCAAAAACTGCGGGAGCGGCTGCGCGGTTTCCTTGCAAAACTGGAGGCTTTCCGGAAAAGAGTGCCGTATACACCGGTGCATGAACTGATCACCGAACTGCTTGAGGAAACCGGTTATCTTTCCTATATTACCGCACTGCCGGCGGGAGAGCAGAAGTGCGCGAATGTGCAGATGCTGATCGAGCAGGCGATCCATTATGAGGATACGAGCTATAAAGGTCTGTTCCATTTCGTCCGCTATATCGAAAAACTACGCAAATATGATGTGGACTACGGTGAGGCAGATATCATCAATGAAAATGAGAATGCGGTGCGGATCATGAGTATCCATAAGAGCAAAGGCCTGGAATTTCCGGTGGTATTTGCGGCAGGCATGGGTAAGACGTTCAACACGCAGGACACAAGGAGCAGGCTGATTCTGCATCCTGAGCTTGGGATCGGCTTGGACTGTATGGATACCGTGCGCCGGACAAAGACACCGACACTGTTAAAGCGCACATTGGCAAGACAGACGGAGGAGGAAAACCTCGGAGAGGAGCTGCGTGTTCTTTATGTGGCACTCACCCGTGCGAAGGAGAAACTGATCCTCTGCGGCTGTCTGAAGGATGTGGAGAAGAAATTCGGGGAATACAGACAGAATGCGGATACGGAACATCCGGTAAGTTTTCTTGCGCGCAGCAGTGCGCACTGCTATTTTGACTGGGTGCTCCCGGCGCTGTATTCCTATCCTGAGAAATATGAAATACGCGTGTTCGGGGAGACGGACGCGCGCGCGGGACACCTGAAGGAGGCGGTACGGACCCTGCTCACGAAAGAGCAGGTCAAAAGAGCGGTTCAAACGGCAGATAAAGAGCTGTTAGAAAAGATCGAAGAACGGCTGTCGTTTGCTTATCCGTTTGAGGCGGAAAAAGATATTAAGACCAAAGTGTCCGTGTCGGAGATCAAGCATCAGCGGATGCAGTTTGAACCGGAGGAAATGGAGACGGTGCAATGGTATGCCGAAGAGGAGACCGAGGAGATTGTACCGGATTTTATTGAAAAGAGAGACCGGGTAAACCGTGGGGCGCTGCGCGGAAGCGCGATGCATCTGGTCATGCAGTGTTTGCCGTTTGCCGGTTCGCCGTCTGACGGGAACAGAAAGCAGATGTACGCATGGATCGCGGAAGAACTGGAAAAGCTGAAAAAGGCGGGAAGACTGGATGAGACGATGTATGAGCTGGTGCGTATCCCGATGATCGTGGATTTCTTCGCATCCTCGCTTGGAAAGCGGATGGTACAGGCGGATCAGCGGGAAGAACTGCGGAAGGAAAAGGCGTTTGTGCTTGGTATCCCGGCGGGAGAGATCTGGGATTGCGACAGCAGGGAACTGGTTCTGGTGCAGGGAATCGTGGACGCGTTCTTCTATGAGGACGGAGATATCATCTTGATGGATTATAAGACTGATTCGGTAGAAAAGCCAGAACAGCTGCTCCAGAGATACCAGGCGCAGCTGGATCTCTATGCGAGAGCACTGGAGGAGGCCACCGGGAAAAAGATCCGTGAGAAGATCATCTACTCGTTCCATTTAAAAAAAGAGATCATTTTGCCATAAGAAGAAGGAGAAAAGAGATACATGAAGATCATACTTGCGAGTGCGTCACCGAGACGCAGGGAGTTATTGGATCAGATCGGAGTCTGCTTTGCCGTGCAGCCGGCATGTGGTGAGGAAAAGATCACAAGCGCTGATCCGAAAAAAGTAGTGGAGGAGCTTTCCGCGCAGAAAGCGGCGGAAGTGGCAGACACACAAAAAGAGGGCGACTGGCTTGTGATCGGCGCGGATACGGTCGTTTCCTGTAAGGGACAGATCCTCGGGAAACCGGGGAGCGAGGAGAACGCGTTTCGCATGCTGGCCATGCTCGAGGGAAATACGCATGAGGTGTATACCGGCGTGACCCTGTGCTGGTCGTGTGCCGGGAAAAAGGAGAAGCTTACCTTTGCGGAGAAAACAGAGGTTACCATGTATCCGATGACGGAAACAGAGATCCTGGCGTATATCCGGACAGGAGAACCGATGGATAAGGCAGGCGCGTATGGGATACAGGGAAAATGCGCTGCTTTTATAAAGGAAATATCCGGGGATTACAACAATGTGGTAGGACTTCCGGTTGCCCGTATCTACCAGGAATTACTGCAAAATGGCATTGATATTTTGCACGTTTCATAATATGATATAATCGTTGTGTAAAACGCGAAAACAAGGAAAAGGAGAGATCATATGAAATTTGATAAAGCATGTCTCACTTATTTTCTGGAACATCAAAATCAGCTGTTTCCCGAGGAAGTGGCAGAGACCATGGAAGAGGCGGATGCGTTCTTAGAGGACTGCATGGCAGTGGTCTGTAAAAACAAGAATGAAGTGAAAAAATATTTTGAAGAGAGCGGAGCGGATATCGCCGGCATGAGCCAGGATGAGATTTTAAGCGCGCAGGAAGTTTTTGCGATCGGTGACGGAAGATACCTGATCATAGAAGCATAACGGGCAATGCAGAGCGGAAAAGAGGAATAAAATTGAATCAATATGATGTGATAATTATAGGTGCAGGTCCTTCCGGGATCTTCTGCGCTTATGAGCTGATACATAAAAGACCGGAGATGAAGGTGCTGATCATTGAGAAAGGACGCAGAATAGAAAACAGACAATGTCCAAAGCGTAAGACAAAGGTCTGTGTGGGATGCAAGCCATGTTCGATCACGACCGGATTTGCCGGCGCGGGCGCTTTTTCTGATGGAAAGCTGTCCCTTTCCCCGGATGTCGGCGGAAATCTGCCGGATATCTTAGGATACGATGAAACGGTAAAGCTGATCCACGAATCGGATGAAATCTATCTCAAATTTGGCGCTGACACGAATATTTACGGTGTGGACAAGGAAAAAGAGATCCGTGAGATCCGCAGAAAAGCGATCAATGCCAATTTAAAGCTGATCGAATGTCCGATCCGCCATCTGGGTACGGAGGAAGGATACAAGATCTACGCGAGACTCCAGAAAGATCTGCTGGATCATGGTGTGGAGATCCTCTTTGATACGATGATCGAGGATATCCTGATCGAGGAGGAACAGGCAAAAGGTGTTGTGACAGAAAAAGGAGAGACGTATTTCGCGGATGAGATCGTTTCTGCGGTCGGCCGCGAGGGTGCGGACTGGTTCAGCCACATCTGTAAACAGCACGGCATAGAGACGGAAGTCGGCACGGTGGATATCGGTGTCCGCGTCGAAGTCCGCGATGAAGTCATGGACTTTTTAAATAAAAACCTGTATGAGGCAAAACTCGTCTACCACACACCGACCTTTGATGATAAAGTGCGGACCTTCTGTACGAATCCGTCCGGAGAAGTGGCGACAGAGTATTACGATGGCGGACTTGCGGTCGTAAACGGACACGCGTATAAATCCATGGATATGAAGACGAATAACACCAACTTTGCACTGCTCGTATCCAAAAATTTTACGAAGCCGTTTAAGACACCGATCGAATATGGCAAGCAGATCGCGCAGCTTTCCAATATGCTGTGTGACGGCAAGATCATGGTACAGACGTTTGGAGATTTCAGACGTGGAAGAAGGACGACGGAGGAGCGCCTCTGCAGGAACAATCTGATCCCTACATTAAAGGACGCAGTGCCGGGAGATCTCTCGTTAGTACTGCCACACCGTATCATGGTGGATATTGCGGAGATGATCGAGGCACTGGATAAGGTGACACCTGGTATTGCCAGCGATGAGACGCTGTTATATGGTGTGGAGGTCAAATTCTACTCCAATAAAGTTGTGGTGAACAGGGAATTTGAGACAAATGTAAAGGGACTGCGTGCCATGGGAGACGGTGCATCAGTTACCAGAGGACTGCAGCAGGCATCAGCAAACGGACTGAGCGTTGCGAGAAGTATCATAAACAAGTCTAAGGCAGAATAAGGAAAATTTGGGATAAACAACATGAAAATACGAACGAAGAAACTAATGTTGATACCGGTGCTCTGCGCATCGCTGGTATGCGGCGGATGCGAGGTCGCCGGACGAAAAGTCATATTTACGACAGGGCTCGGCAATAAGGATGTGTTCCGGATCGGAGAGACCGTATGCACCCTGCCGGAGGCCAAGGTGTATCTGTGTAATTATCAGAACATTTATGGATCGGTATATGGACTGAACCTCTGGGAACAGGCATCCAGTAAGAAACAGCTGGATTCGTATGTGAAGGAGATGACGATTTCCGAGTTGGCGCGTATCACCTGCATGGATCAGCTCGCAGAAGAGCAGGATATATCGCTCAGCGAGGAGGAGCAGAAGAAAGCGGCGGAGGCAGCGAAAGCGTACTTTTCTTCCTTAAGTAAGGATGAGATTGCCTATATGGATGTGACGGAAGAGACGATTGAGACGCTGTATCAAAATTATGCGCTGGCGGATAAGCTTTACGCGACATTGACAGAGGGCGTGAACGAAGAAGTCAGTGATGATGAAGCGCGGATCATACATGCGATGCAGATCGTAGTAAAAGACAAAGAAAACGCGGATGCCGTTACCGCGCGGCTGGCGGCAGGTGAGGATTTTACTTCGCTTGCGAGTGATTACAATGAAGGGCAGGATATTGAGGTGACGTTCGGACGCGGAGATGTGCCGGAAGAGGTAGAAAAAGTGGCATTCTCGATGGAGGACGGCGAGGTATCCTCCTGTATTGAGACCGACCAGGGCTATTATTTTATCAAATGTGTAAACAAATATGATGAGGAGCTGACGCAGGAAAACAAGGTTAAGATCGCGCAGGAGCGTGAGAAGACAGCGTTTAATGATGCGTATGACGCGTTTGTGAAAGAGCAGGATTCCATGTTGAATGAAAAACTCTGGGATGAAACAAAGATCGTGACGGATGGATCGATCACAACAAACAGTTTTTTTGCTGTCTACGCACAGTACTGTAAATAAAAAGAAAAGGAAAAGAGCCGGTCAGGCGCTTTTCCTTTTCTTTTTGATTGCTTGATATTATTTTGCAAGCAGCATCATGATCTGGTTGCTCCGTGCAACAAATTTGGTCATTGCATCCGGTGAGAGCGGATGATTGCTTAAAACAGCGAGATCATAGAGCTGTTCACAGAACATCGGAACATGTTCCGAATCTTTGTGCTCCAAGATGTATTTTACAAGGTCGTTTCCGGTGTTTAAGGTGAGTGTCGCGTCAGCGGCAAACATGGAAGCGTCCATACCGCCCATACCACCGGCAGCGTACATTTTCATCATATCCTGCATACGTCTTCCCTCCTCAGAGAGTGTGAGGATAGAGGAGATATCAGCGTTTTTCAGCTTCTCAACCTTGATATTTAACTTGTCATTGCCAAGTGCCTTGTGGAAAGTCTCAGTCAGGCTGTCAGCAGCAGCTTTTAAATCCTCTTCCGGGACATCTTCCTTTAAGGATTCGGTTACGTCCGCATCGATACGCATGAACTTATACTGGTCATTTCTGCGTTCAAGCTGGGAGATGAAAGAAGTATCAATGTTGTGGTTTAAGATCACCGCATCCATGTTCTGCTCTTCGAAGAGTTTGATGTACTGTCCCTGCTGTGCCTCATCCGTGACATAGTAGACAACTTTGCGTTCATCTTTTTCTTCTGCGGCATCCGCTGCCTTGTCATCGGAAGAAGCAGTATCTGAAGCGGCATCTGTATTTTCGTCTGCGTTCTTTTCTTCTTCCTTCTTTAATAATTCCGGAAGTGTGAGATATTTGTGATCCAGGTTCTTAAAGAGGATCGCATCGTTCATCTTATCGCAGAACTTTTCGTCTTTTAAGCAGCCGAATTTGATGAACGGGCTGATGTCATCCCAGTATTTCTCGTAGGATTCCTTGTCAGTCTTGCACATGCCGGTCAGCTTGTCAGCAACTTTCTTGGTGATGTAATCGGAGATCTTCTTTACAAAGCCATCGTTCTGCAGCGCGCTTCTCGATACATTGAGCGGAAGATCCGGGCAGTCGATCACACCTTTTAAGAGCATCAGGAATTCCGGAATGACTTCCTTGATATTGTCTGCGATAAATACCTGATTGTTGTACAGCTTGATGGTTCCTTCAATGGAATCGTACTCGGTATTGATCTTAGGGAAGTACAAAATACCTTTCAGATTGAACGGATAGTCCATGTTGAGGTGGATCCAGAATAACGGCTCCTTGTAATCCATAAATACCTTGCGGTAGAATGCTTTGTATTCCTCATCGGTACAGTCCTTTGGATTTTTGGTCCACAGCGGATTGGTATCATTGAGCGGAACCGGACGTTTTAAAATCTTTAATTTCTCGGTGCGCGGAGAAACTTCAACGACTTCTTTTTCTCCGTTCTCATTTTCTTTTTCTTCGGTTTTTGCTTCTTCCACAACAGTCTCAATGACAGTATCGGTATCAAGCTTGTCTGCCGGGTCGATCGTCTCATATTCCGGTTCGGCATTTGCCTTGGTCAGATAGATTTCGGTCGGCATGAAAGAGCAGTACTTTTCAATGATCTCTCTTGCACGGTATTCGTTGGCAAATTCCAGACAGTCTTCGTTTAAGAAGAGTGTGATCTCGGTACCAACGGTGTCTTTGGTGCCGTCTGTGATATCGTAATCGGAACCGCCGTCGCAGGTCCAGTGAACCGGAGTGGAACCTTCTTTATAAGATAAGGTGTCGATGGAAACTTCATCCGCTACCATAAAAGCAGAGTAGAAGCCAAGTCCGAAATGACCGATGATCTGATCGTCATTTGCCTTGTCCTTGTATTTTTCGATGAAGTCAGTAGCACCGGAAAATGCGATCTGACAGATATATTCTTCGACTTCGTCCGCAGTCATACCAAGACCGTTATCGATGAATTTCAAAGTCTTTGCATCCGGATCTACGATAACCTCGATCTTTGGTCTGTAATCCTTCGGAAGCTCGTATTCACCCATCATTTCAAGCTTTTTCAATTTGGTAATGGCGTCACAGCCGTTACTGATCAGCTCGCGGTAGAAAATGTCATGGTCGGAATAGAGCCATTTCTTGATGATCGGAAAAAGATTATCGCTGTCGATTGAAAGACTTCCATGTTTGTTACTCATAAATACAACACTCCTTTATAAATCATGATCGGATGACGGAAACCCGTCTCGTATACAAAAGATAAGTTAAAATCTACAAGTAAAATATTATAACTCGTCTGCGCAAAAGTCAATAGAAAATTAGCACTCTTTCAAAATGAGTGCTAATAAAAATGGAGAACCCCAGATAAAATAAGGGATTCTCCATTTATTAAATTCTTATAAACTCATAAGGTGCGGATCAGACCTATGCTTCCTTTGAGAGATTTTTGTTCGCGGTGGAAAGCATCAGCTTGATTCGGTTGAGCTGGTTTACTTCGCTGGCACCCGGGTCATAATCGATCGCAACGATGTTGGACAGCGGATACTCGTGGCGCAGCTTCTTAATAACACCTTTTCCTACGATATGGTTCGGCAGGCAGGCAAATGGCTGCGTACAAACGATGTTGTTCGTTCCGGTGTGGATCAGCTCTAACATCTCGCCGGTGAGGAACCATCCTTCGCCGGTCTGGTTTCCGTGGGAAACGATCTCGTCCGCGTATTTCGCGAGTGTTTCAATGTGCGCAGGCGGATCAAAGTGTTTGCTCTTTTCAAATTCGTCTCTGGCAGCGCTTCTTAACCATTCAAAGAACTTGATGCCCATGTTGGATGTAAACTGCGATTTGCGGCTCATGCCCAGGTTTTCTGCCTTGAAATTCTGGTTGTAGAAGCAGTAGAGCAGGAAGTCTGTAAGATCCGGTACAACAGCCTCAGCACCTTCCGCCTCTAAGAGGTCAACCAGATAATTGTTTGCGGCAGGAAGGAATTTTACCAGGATCTCGCCGACGACACCGACGCGCGGCTTTTTGATGTCGAGCATCGGCAGATTGTCAAAGTCGCGGATGATATCGCGGCACATCTGCTTATATTTCTTGTGTGACAGGATCTTATCCTGTGTGACAAAGGCAATGACCCTTTTCTTCCATTTCTCATGCATGGCATTGGCGGAACCCTTTACTGCCTCGTACGGTCTGGTGCGGTACAGACAGCGCATAAAGATGTCGCCGAATTCCAGCGCGTAAAGACCATGCTGGATCAGAGCCGGAGTAAATTTAAAGCCGGGGTTCTTTTCCAGTCCGCTTAAATTGATGGAAATGACCGGAATATCCGGGTAACCGGCTTTTTCCAGCGCACGGCGGATAAAACCGATGTAATTGCTGGCACGGCATCCGCCACCGGTCTGGGAAATAAGGACAGCCGTCTTTGTCATGTCATACTTGCCGGACATGACGGCATCCATGATCTGGCCTACGACCATCAGGGACGGATAGCAGGCATCGTTATTTACGAATTTCAGTCCTGCGTTGATCGCCGTCCGGTTGTCATTGTCAAGAACGACCAGATTGTAACCGGCAGCGCGGAAAGCCGGCTGTAGCAGCTCAAAATGGATCGGAGACATCTGCGGGCAGAGGATCGTATAATCTTTGCGCATTTCCTTGGTAAAGACGGTCCGGTTGTAGTTTGCCGGAACGATCTTGCGGTTTTTGTCTGTATTACGCATTTCACGCACGCGGATCGCGGCGAGTAAGGAGCGTACACGGATACGCGCGGCACCGAGATTGTTTACCTCATCGATCTTTAAGCAGGTGTAGATCTTGCCGGATTTGGTCAAAATGTCGCTCACACAGTCCGTTGTTACGGCGTCGAGACCGCAGCCGAAAGAGTTTAACTGGATCAGATCCAGGTTGTCGGTCGTCTTTACATAGTTGGCAGCGGCGTAGAGTCTTGAGTGGTACATCCACTGATCCATAACGATAAGCGGACGTTCCACTTTTGCCAGATGCGCAACGGAATCCTCGGTCAGCACTGCAAGACCGTAGGAGTTGATCAGTTCCGGGATACCGTGGTTGATCTCCGGGTCCACATGGTAAGGACGTCCGGCGAGGACGATACCGCGTTTGCCGGTCTTCTTTAAGTAGGCGATGACTTCTTCGCCCTTTTTCTTCATTTCCTCTCTGGTATTGGAAAGTTCCTGCCATGCGGCATCCGCGGCAGCGTGCACTTCCGATGCCGGAATGTCAAATTCCTCTTTAAAGATCTCTTCGAGACGTCTGGAGAGAACCTTTTTATTTGTGAAAGACATAAACGGATTTAAGAACCGTACCTGTCCGGATGTGATCTCGTCCACGTTATTTTTGATGTTTTCCGCGTAGGAGGTTACGATCGGGCAGTTGTAGTGGTTGTTGGAATCCGGAAATTCGTTCCGCTCATATGGAATACACGGATAAAAAATGCAGTCAATCCCCTGATGGATCAGCCAGGAAACGTGGCCGTGCGCCAGTTTCGCCGGATAACATTCCGATTCACTCGGGATCGATTCGATGCCAAGCTCGTAAATGGAACGTGTGGACTGCGGGGAGAGCACTACCTTAAATTTCAGGGCTTTAAAGAAGGTAGCCCAGAACGGGTAGTTTTCGTACATATTTAATACTCTCGGGATACCGATGGCTCCACGCACCGCTTCCGCATCGGAGAGCGGTTCATAGTCAAAGATCCGTTTGTTTTTGTATTCAAACAGGTTCGGGATATTTTCGCTGCTCTTTGCCTTGCCCAGTCCGCGTTCACAGCGGTTACCGGTAATATAGCGGCGGTTGCCCGAAAACAGGTTGATCGTTAAAAGACAGTGGTTCGTACATCCCTGGCAGCGGGTCAGCTTTGTATCAAAGGTCAGCTTGTTGATATCATTGATGCCAAGCATAGTGGAAGTATAGTCTTTGGTGTGACGTTCTCTGGCAATCAAAGCGGCACCGAATGCACCCATGATACCTGCAATATCCGGTCTGGTTGCCTTGCAGCCGGAAATCTTTTCAAAGCTGCGCAAAACAGCATCATTATAGAAAGTACCACCCTGTACAACGATATTTTTTCCGAGTTCGCTCGGATCAGAAAGCTTGATAACCTTAAACAGTGCATTCTTGATGACGGAGTAGGCAAGTCCGGCGGAAATATCCGCAACGGAAGCGCCTTCCTTCTGCGCCTGTTTTACCTTGGAATTCATAAATACCGTACAGCGTGTTCCGAGATCGATCGGATTTTTCGCAAACAGGGCTTCCTTCGCGAAGTCCTGTACCGAGAAGTTAAGGGATTTTGCAAAGGTCTCGATGAAGGAACCGCAGCCGGAGGAGCAGGCTTCGTTCAACTGGACGCTGTCTACGGTCTGATTCTTGATCTTGATGCATTTCATATCCTGACCACCGATGTCGAGGATACAGTCAACCTCCGGATCAAAGAATGCAGCGGCATAGTAGTGGGAAACGGTTTCAACCTCTCCCTCATCCAGCATTAAGGCAGCTTTGATCAGAGCCTCGCCGTAACCGGTAGAACAGGAGTGCACGATATGCGCGTCCGCAGGAAGAAGACGGTAGATCTCCTTGATCGAACGGATACAGGTCGCGAGCGGGCTTCCGTTGTTGTTGCTGTAAAAAGAGTAGAGCAGGGAGCCGTCCTCGCCTACCAGCGCGACTTTGGTCGTGGTAGAGCCGGCATCGATACCGAGATAACAGTCGCCCTTGTAGGACGCGATATCACCGGTCGTGACATGGTTGTTGCTATGACGGTCTAAAAATGCATCGTACTCTGCCTGATCTTTAAAGAGAGGCTCCATACGTTCCACTTCAAATTCCATATGAATGTCGGATGAGAGCTTTTCAAGAAGCTCGTCCGTTGTAGTCGTAACTTCGGATTTATAGTTTAAGGCAGATCCGATCGCAGCGAAAAGATGGGAATTTTCCGGTGTGATCGCATGCTCGTCATCCAGCTTTAATGTGCGGATGAAAGTGGCCTTTAATTCTGAGAGAAAGTGAAGTGGACCGCCGAGAAAAGCAACGTGTCCGCGGATCGGTTTTCCACAGGCAAGACCACTGATGGTCTGGTTGACGACAGCCTGGAAGATGGAAGCGGAGAGATCCTCTCTGGTCGCACCTTCGTTGATGAGCGGCTGGATATCTGTCTTCGCAAATACACCACAGCGTGCAGCGATCGGGTAGATCGCCTTGTAATTTTTGGCATACTCATTCAGACCAGGGGCATCGGTCTGTAAAAGGGAAGCCATCTGGTCAATAAAAGAGCCGGTACCACCGGCACAGATTCCATTCATACGTTGTTCTACGTTACCGCCTTCAAAATAGATGATCTTGGCATCCTCACCGCCAAGTTCGATGGCGACGTCCGTCTGCGGCGCATAGTGCTGCAGAGCGGTAGAAACAGAGATAACCTCCTGGACAAACGGAATACCCAGATGCTTTGCGAGGGTAAGTCCGCCGGAACCGGTGATCATCGGAGAGAGCGCGATATTGCCGAGGGTCTGGTGCATTTTTTCCACCAGTGACTTCAACGTCTCACGGATATTCGCGAAATGTCTCTCGTAATCTGAAAATAAAAGTTCATCTTTTTCATTTAAGACTGCAACTTTTACGGTAGTAGAACCAATGTCTATACCAAGCTTGTGCAAGTTATTGTTTTCCATAAATATCACCTGTTATTTCATATTATATATATACATCACTGTAAATTGAACAAGGTACATTATACGACAGGAAAATACAAAAAACAACGAGGAAAAATTAATTTTAGAAATAGTTTATATTTTCCCTGATTTTCCGGTAAAAAGGGAACAAAATGCCCAAAACAGAATAAGATAAAGGGAAAGAAATCGGGAGTAAGGATCATGGATCAGGGAGCAAATATGGTGCATAACCGGTATATGACGGCGAACTGCACCGGAATCATTCACGTAGTAAAAGAAGGAGATACTTTATATAAAATCGGGAAAATGCATGGAGTCAGTGTCTCGGCACTCATGTATGCCAACCCTTATGTAAATATCTATAATCTGCAGGTGGGGGATGAACTCTGTGTTCCTGTATACAATATGTCATGGAACGGCGGAAAAGAACCACGGACCGGAGCAAATGCAGGACAGCCGCAGAACATGCAGAGCGGAGGAACTATGCAGCAGCCGCAGAACATGCAGAGCGGAGAAACTATGCAGCAGCCGCAGAACATGCAGGGAGGAGGGACTATGCAGCGACCGCAGTCCCGGGTGATGGCGGAAGAAGCGGTGGAAGAACAGGAGTCTCCGGAAATTATGCGTATGCAGGGAAGCAGACTGGAATATGAGATCATGGATGACAGTGAATTGTAAAGAATTATAAAGTTTTTATGAAGAAACAGTGCATTCATTGACAAAAGTTTTCCCGAACCATATAATGAGAAAAAGGCTGGCAGTTGCTGCGGATGGCGGCAGCTGCTTTCTTAATCAAATCAAGAAAAATGGAGTGAGAAATATGGATTTTCTGAATAAAATGGAACGGAAGTTTGGCAGATACGCGATTCCGAACCTGATCATATATCTGATCGGAGCGTACTGCATCGGATTTTTCTTACAGTATTTAAGCCCGACGCTTTTGGGATATCTGAATATGCAGCCGTACTATGTACTGCACGGACAGATCTGGCGGATCATCACCTGGATCTTCCAGCCGACGGACAGCAATGTGTTTTTCCTGATCATCATGATGTTGTTTTATTTTCAGCTTGGCCGGGTATTGGAGAATACCTGGGGAACCTTCCGGTTTAATGTTTATATTTTCGGAGGCATTCTGCTGACCGTTGTCGGCAGTCTTCTCATGTATGGTGTGATCTATCTGATCTTCGGACAGGCATCCGCTTATATGGCAAGCAGCCTGATGGGCGGCATCATCAGCACGACTTACATCAATATGTCGATCTTTCTGGCATTTGCGGCAATGTATCCGGACATGCAGGTGATGTTATACTTTATCATTCCGATCAAGATGAAATGGATGGCATGGGTATATCTGGCGTTTATCGGCTATGATCTGATCCGTACCTTTGCCAGTATCCATGCGGTGCTTGGAACGGCAATGGCATGGTGGGTGACGATCATCATGTTAGTGACGATCCTCTTATCCCTGTTAAACTTCCTGATCTTTTATCTGTCTACCAAAAATCTGCAGCGTTACACGCCGCATGAGGTACACCGGCGCAGGGCATACCGGGCAAGTACCGGGGAGAGCAGACGCGGGGCAAAGATCTCGAAGCACAAATGCGCGATCTGCGGCAGAACAGAACTGGACGATCCGAATCTGGAGTTCCGTTTCTGCTCCAAATGTGAAGGAAATTACGAATATTGTCAGGATCATCTGTTTACGCATAAACATGTACACAGAAGTTAAAGGAGCAGATACAGGCGGTTCCCGGGCAGGGAGCTGCCTGTTTTGCTATAACGGCGGAAAAGCGGCAGAGGAAAGTGCATTCCGTCTCTGTTTACAGATGGCGCCCGGACTGATAAAATAGAGAGCAGGTAAAAAGAAAGAGAGAGGGAAGAACATGAAAAGAAAACAGGCAGGGATCTTACTTCTGATTACGGGAATGCTTATCGGCTGCGCGGGATGTGGACAGAAGACAGAGCCGGCAGCGGAAACGACAGAAGCGGTGATCCGGGAAACAGAAACCGGTGTGGAATTAGAAACGGAGACGGAGGCAGTGGAGATGCCGGAAGAAATGACGGAGGAGACCGCAGGCACTGAAATTCCGGAAGAAACGGAAACAATGGAAAGTACGGAGGCTCAGGGAAATCCGGCGGCAGAGGAGACAGAAGAGACTGAGACCCAGGCGGCGGAAGAACAGCCGCAGAGCGAGGAGACAGCGGACGCGCAGCAGAGTACCGCAGGAAAGCTGGTCGTGATCGATGCGGGACATCAGGCAAAGGGCAATAATGAAAAAGAGCCGGTCGGACCCGGGGCATCGGAGATGAAAGCGAAAGTTGCCGGTGGAACGACAGGGACGACCACAGGAATGACGGAGTATGAGCTGAATCTTGAAGTGGCATTAAAATTACAGACGGAGCTGGAAGGACGGGGCTATCGCGTTATCATGGTGCGCACGTCCAATGATGTAAACATCAGCAACAGCGAGCGTGCGGCAGTGGCAAACAATGCGGGAGCGGACGCGTTTGTGCGCATACACGCGAACGGTTCGGAAAACGCGGATGCGAACGGGGCGATGACAATCTGCCAGACATCCTCCAATCCGTACAATGCTTCCCTTTACGCAAAGAGCAAAAGTCTTTCCTCCCATGTGCTGGATGCGCTGGTGGCATCGACCGGATGCAAAAAGGAGTATGTCTGGGAGACAGATTCGATGAGCGGGATCAACTGGTGCCAGGTTCCGGTTACGATCGTCGAGATGGGATATATGACCAATCCGGCAGAGGATACGCGTATGGCGACAGCGGATTATCAGGCGAAGATCGCGGCCGGGATCGCGAATGGAATAGACGCTTATTTCGCGGAAAATAATTAGAAGATTTTAGCAGTTATCAGTTGCTTTTCAAAATTATTTTCCTTATAATAAGAATATTGTGATAGAGTAAGTTTAGCAGGAGGAAGATACAATGGAAAACGAAACAGTTTCCAGAAATTTCATTGAACAGATCATTGATAAAGATTTAGAAGAGGGTCACTGTAAGACCGTTCATACTAGATTCCCGCCGGAGCCAAACGGCTACCTTCATATCGGACATGCGAAGTCCATCCTTTTAAATTACGGACTGGCGCAGGAATACGGCGGAAAATTTAACATGCGTTTTGACGATACGAATCCGACCAAGGAAAAAAACGAATTCGTGGAAGCGATCAAGGAAGACATCAAATGGCTCGGCGCGGACTGGGAGGACAGACTGTTTTTCGCATCCGATTATTTCGACCAGATGTACGAGTGCGCGGTAAAGCTGATCCGCAAGGGCAAGGCGTATGTGTCAGACCTGACTGCGGATGAGATCCGTGAGTACCGTGGTACACTGACAGAGCCTGGAAAAGAAGACCCGTCGGTGGGACGGAGCGTGGAAGAGAACCTTGCGCTGTTTGAGGATATGAAAAACGGAAAATTCGAAGACGGAACGAAAGTACTTCGCGCAAGGATCGATATGTCATCCCCGAATATCAACATGCGTGATCCGGTCATCTACCGTGTTGCGCATATGACACATCACAGAACCGGAGACAAGTGGTGTATCTATCCGATGTATGATTTCGCACATCCGATCGAAGATGCGATCGAGGGGATCACACATTCCATCTGTACCCTGGAATTTGAGGATCACAGACCGCTTTATGACTGGGTGGTACGCGAACTGGAATTTGAAAATCCGCCAAAACAGATCGAGTTTGCAAAACTGTATTTAAAAAATGTGGTTACCGGAAAGCGCTACATCAAAAAACTGGTAGAAGAGGGGATCGTAGACGGATGGGATGACCCGCGTCTGGTTTCGATCGCCGCACTGCGCAGAAGAGGTTTTACCCCGGAATCCATCAAGCAGTTTGTGGAACTCTGCGGTATTTCAAAGGCAAATTCCGTGACGGATTACGCGATGCTCGAATACTGCATCCGTGAAGATCTGAAATTAAAGCGTGCCCGTATGATGGCGGTGCTTGATCCAATCAAAGTCATCATCGACAATTATCCGGAGGGACAGGTCGAAGAACTGACCGTAGTCAATAACATGGAAAACGAAGCACTCGGAACACACACGGTTCCGTTCTGCCGCGAACTTTATATTGACAGAGAAGATTTTATGGAAGATCCGCCCAAAAAATATTTCCGCATGTTCCCTGGAAATGAGGTGCGTCTGATGCAGGCGTATTTCGTAAAATGTGTGGATTATAAAAAGGATGAAAACGGAAAAGTGGTTGAGATCCACTGTACCTATGATCCGGCATCCAAGGGTGGAAACAGCCCGGATGGCAGAAAAGTAAAGGGAACGATCCACTGGGTTCCGGCTCCGTATGCAAAAAAAGCAGAGATCCGTTTGTATGAAAATATTGTCGACGAAGAGCTTGGGGTGTATAATGAGGACGGAAGTTTGAATTTAAACCCGAATTCGCTGACGATTTTAAAAGAATGTTATGTAGAACCGGCACTGGCAGACGCGAAAGCTTATGACAGTTTTCAGTTTGTACGTCAGGGATATTTCTGCGTGGACGCAAAGGATTCAAAAGAGGATGCGCTCGTATTTAACCGTATCGTTTCCCTTAAGAGTTCTTATAAGCTGCCGACACAGACAAAATAGAGATTTGGAGGGAACGGGAAGATGAACTTATTTTCAGGTTTGGAAAAATTTGGTTTAAAAACAGATGGAGAGATGGATCTCTTCGCAGATGAAGAAAAGAAAAAAGGAGCAGGCGGAGAAGTGTCAAAGGAAGCGGAAGTGCCGGCCGAGGACAGCTTCTTACTTGCAAAAGCAGTGCGCTGCGCGGTTTGTGACAAGGTATTTAAGCGTAAGATGGTAAAGAACGGACGTGTAAAGCGCGAGGAGCCGGATCGTGACCTTCGCCCGCGTTTTCAGTATATCGATACTTTAAAATACAATGTGACTTCCTGCCCGTTCTGCGGCTATACGGCACTCAACAATTATTTTGAGCATCTTCCTGCCGGACAGGTAAAACTGGTAAAGGAAAAGATCTGCGAGAATTACAAGGCAGAACCGCAGAAGGAAGAAAGCGAGACCGCGCCGTATGATTATGACACCGCAGTTGCAATGCACAAGCTTTCCCTGTTCAATGCGATCGCGAAAAAAGGAAAGACCAGTGAGAAAGCGTACAACTGTCTGGTGATCTCCTGGCTGCTCCGCGCACAGAAGGAAAGCCTTACCGAGGATACACCGGAAAACAAGGCAAAAAAAGCTGCGTGCGCACAGGAAGAGGAAGCATTTTACAAACAGGCGTATGAAGGCTTTATGAAAGCGGTTGCTACAGAGATGTTCCCGATGTGCGGCATGGATCAGAGTACGGTGGATTACTTACTTGCATGCATGGCGTTCCACTTTAAACAGTATGATGTGGCATCCAAATGCCTTGCGAATGTCATCACTTCTGCTTCTGCCAACCGCAAGATCAAGGACAAGGCACTTGATATGAAAGAGAAAGTAGTAGCAGCAATCCATAAGGATAAATCCGTAAAATAAAAAGACAGGTGTTCCCATGATCGAGATAATGATGGAGTTAAAACCCGATGGGAAGCGAGCACTGTATGAACAGATTTATGAATACATAAGAAATGAGATAGCAGACGGTAAGATTTCTCAGGGAGAAAAATTACCGTCTACTCGTTTATTGGCGGGAAATCTCTCGGTGAGCCGCAGTACGGTAGAACTTGCGTACGAACAGCTCGTGTCAGAGGGATATGTGGAGACGCGGCCGTGCAGCGGTTATTATGTCTGCGATATTATGGATATTTATAAAGCTGGAAGCAGTGAGGAAGCGGAACCCGTTGCGGTGGAAGAAAAAAAAGAATATCGTTACGATTTTTCCCCTTATATGGTGGATCTAAAATACTTTCCCTACAATGCGTGGCGGAAGATAAATAAAAATGTTCTCTTAGAGGAAGAAAAGCTGTTCCGGGCAGGAAATGCGTCCGGAGAGGAAGCACTGCGCCGGGAGGTGACCCGTTATCTGCATCAGGCGAGGGGGGTCAACTGTGAGCTGGGACAGGTGGTGATCGGTGCCGGAAATGAGTACCTTCTGCTTTTGCTTGCGCAGATCTTAGGACCGGATCAGAAGGTTGTCATGGAAAATCCGACCTATCTGCAGGCATACCGCACGTTTTGCAATATGCATTACACGGTGTTTGGCGTTCCGATGGATAAAGACGGGATCTCGTTTCAGGAAGTGCAGAAGCATGAGCCGGATATCGTTTATACCATGCCGTCACACCAGTATCCGCTCGGTATCGTTATGCCGTTAAAGCGCAGGATGGAATTGCTCGGCTGGGCGGCGGCGCATCCCGAACGCTATATCATAGAAGACGATCATGACAGTGAATTCCGGTATAAGGGAAAGCCGATCCCGTCTTTGCAGGGAAATGACAAGACGGGAAGTGTGATCTACCTTGGAACCTTTTCCAAAAGTATCGCGCCGGCGCTTCGAATCAGTTACATGGTACTGCCAAAACGTCTGTTAAAAAAATATCATGAGAACTGTGGATTTTACGCGTCAACGGTTGCAAAGGTACAGCAGGAAGTTCTGGCGCGCTTTATGCGGGAAGGATATTTTGAACGGCATTTGAACCGGATGCGTGGAATATACAGAGCCAAACATGACCGAATGAGCCAGGAATTAAAAAAGCAGACTTGGGTACATAAGATTTACGGGGACAATGCGGGATTGCATTTTCTGGTAGAGGTTGAGACGAAGGCATCGGAGGAAGAACTGGTCGAGACCGGGAAAGCGCATGGCATCCGTCTGTACGGACTTTCCGCAAATTATATCGGAAAGAGGGAAGGACGGGGATGGCCGACGCTTTTGATCGGATATGGCAGTCTGCCGGAGGACGAGATGAAAGAGAGCGTCAGGTGTATTACGGATGTGATAAAACAGATCGAAGAAAAAAATAAAAAAATATAAAAATCTGGAACCTTTCCGGAAGGAAAGGGGTATTATATTCAGATTGCGAAAAAAGAGGCAGTCAATTAAGAAAAAGTGAGGAATGAAAAGAAAAGTAGTAGGATTTATGCTGATGGCAATGATGGTAGTGTCTATGGGAACTACCGTATCGGCGGCAGAGACACAGGACAGAGGAGCGGAACTGATCCAGATGGAGGAAGAGGCACAGGAACTGGACGGATTTACCGGACAGGCATATGTGGACTTAAATACGCTCGGTGTCAATACACAGACGGTAAATCCGGGCGGAACCTTTACGGTGGGATGCTCAGCACCCAATGCAGTGGATGTCGTATTCTATTACAGTTATACAGGGGCAGACGGTTCTGAGGAAACTTATCAGTCAAAATCGGAAGATACGGTAAATAACGGAGGATACTGGAGTGCAAATATCCATGTTCCGGCGAATGCGCCGGCTGGCGTATGGCGTCTTGAAACGGTTCAGATGTTTGACGGCTATAATGAGGATTCCTATCTATGGAATACAGCTGTGATACCGGAGATTGGACAGGCAGATCTTTCCTGCTGTAATGTTTCTGTAGGCGGCGCGGCAGTTTCACCGAGCACACCGGCATCCGGCGGACGTGTAGTCCCGCATTATAATATGCTGGAAAAAGGCGGTAAGTGGAATGGACAGCATTATGTATTGAACGGCAAGACGATCACAGATGCGTTCTTCTTTGATGGAAATTATACTTATTACTTACAGGCAGACGGACATCTGCTGGGATATTATCAGTAAAAACTGTAGTTGACAGTCAGGACAGGTATCCTTAAAATAGTATTTGCAGTACTATATGCAAATCAAAAAAGGAGAACAGGGAGAATGAGAAAAAAATTGTTATGCATGCTGTTGGCATCCACAATGCTTTGCGCAGCCGGAACGACAGTATATGCAGCAGAACAGCCGGCTGCCCAGGCGCAGGCGGAAGTTACAGACGCATCCGGGGATGAAGCGGATGCAGCAGTAGCAGAGGAAGCGGAAATATTAGAAACAGAGGAAGATCTTGACGGGGCATCCAGCACGACAGCAGGTCAGGGAACCATCGATCTGTCTTCGATCAGTATGAGCGCGAATACGGCAAATCCCGGGGATGCGATCACCATCACCTGTAAGACTGCCAACACAGCAAGACTGCATTTTTACTATATTTACCATACGAAAGACGGTGTGGAGAAGAAATTCCAGACACATACCGGTACCTGGGATGCAAAAAACGGAAATACATCCACATACGATTCCTCTACCGGTGTCTGGACGATCAAAATGACGATCCCGTCCGATGCAACCGCAGAGACATGGAAACTGTACGCGATCCAGATGCTGGACACACAGACGGAAGCGAAGTATTCCTATGTAAAAGATGCATCAACAAAGACAAGCTGGCCGACAGCGGATCTGTCAAAATGGAATATTACGGTAGGCAATGGCGGCGGACGTCAGGTTCCGTTCTACAGCATAAAAGACAATGGTGGAACATGGAATGGCAATACTTATGTATTAAACGGAAAAACAGTGACAGACGCGTTTTTCTTTGACGGAAGCTATACTTATTATTTACAGGCAGACGGAACGCCGATGGCGGATCGTCTGACCTATCATCCGGACGGAATCCATATCATTTATCTGGATGTCTATGGACATGAAGTGTTTACAAACTTCCAGTACAGCGAAAGTGTAGGCTACACCTGCTATTTTGATTCCAACGGATATCTGTACAAAGATCAGATCACTTTTATGAACGATCATCCGTATTATCTGAATGCAAATGGCAAGATGGAAGACGGAGGCTGGTTCCAGTTCGCAAACGGACAGGACTATGGCTGTGCAAACTGGGATGGAACACTGGTCAACAACGGATGGGGCTATGATCCTTACGGAAGAGTCGTATTTTATCAGTGGAATGGTATGGTAGCAAGAGGACTGATCTCCGATGGCGTTTATTACTATAACATGGATGAAACGGACGGACATTACCTGGGACAGTTCCCGGTTCAGTAATTGCTGTACCTGTCAGCGATCAGGTAGATTTGATTCATTAAAAAAGTTCCCGCAGAACATTCTGCAGGAACTTTTTTTAATGACGATATGCCGGATATTTATTTCTTATTTGTTTTGTCAAGCTCTAACATCTTCATGGCACGAACTTTTAACGGAAGTCCGAATAAGGTGATAAAGCCTTCTGCGTCGTGGTGGTCGTACAGATCTCCGGTTGTGAAGCTTGCGAGAGATTCACTGTATAAAGAATACGGAGAAGTAGTGCCGGCTTTGATGATATTTCCTTTGTAAAGTTTGAATTTTACTTCACCGGTCACATATTTCTGTGTGGATTCTACGAATGCCTGAACTGCCTCGCGCAGCGGAGTGAACCATTTTCCTTCGTAAACGAGCTGAGCCATCTTGTTGCCCATATCTTTTTTCGCGTTCATGGTATCACGGTCAAGAACGAGTTCTTCGAGCTGTCTGTGTGCTTCCATCAGGATCGTTCCGCCAGGAGTTTCATAGACACCACGGGATTTCATGCCGACAACACGGTTTTCCACGATGTCGATGATGCCGATTCCGTGTTTGCCGCCGAGTGTGTTAAGTTCACGGATGATGTCGGAAACTTTCATCTTTTTGCCGTTTACGGAAGTCGGAACACCGGCTTCAAAGGTCATGGTCACATATTCGCCTTCATCCGGAGCTTTTTCCGGGGAAACACCAAGAACCAGAAGATGATCGTAGTTTGGCTCTAAGGACGGATCCTCAAGCTCAAGACCTTCATGGCTGATGTGCCACAGGTTACGGTCACGGCTGTAGCTGGAATCTGCGGAGAACGGAAGATCGATGCCATGTGCCTTGCAGTATGCGATCTCATCTTCACGGGACTGCATGTTCCATTTGTCATTTCTCCAGGGAGCGATGATCTTTACATCCGGAGCAAGTGCCTTGATCGCAAGCTCGAAACGGATCTGGTCATTTCCTTTTCCGGTAGCGCCGTGGCAGATCGCAACTGCGCCTTCTTTTCTGGCAATCTCTACTAATTTTTTTGCGATGCCAGGACGTGCCATGGAAGTACCGAGCAGATATTTGTTTTCGTATACAGCGTCTGCCTGTACACATGGAACGATGTAGTCATCACAGAACTCATCTACAATATCTTCAATATATAATTTGGAAGCACCGGATAATTTTGCTCTTTCTTCCAGTCCGTCCAGTTCTTCGCCCTGTCCGCAGTCTACGCAGCAGCAGATGACGTCGTAATCGTAATTTTCTTTTAACCACGGGATGATCGCCGTGGTATCCAATCCGCCTGAATAGGCTAATACAACTTTTTCTTTCATTTTTATTCATCCTTTCGTTGGTTTTTCATACCGTTAGCAATAATATACCCCATAATCTGTAAAAAAGCAAGCGAAAAAATATACACACATTATAAATAAAAATTCATAAAAGACTTGCATAAAAACAGAAATGAATGTATAATTATGCAATATCAAAAAGAGTACATGAAAAATCACGGAAACAGGGTAGAAGAATAAGGAATTTGTGCTAAAATAGAAAAGAATGGTTTTTTATGAAACATATGACAGGAGGAAGTTTGATATGGTAAAAGTCGGAATTATAGGAGCAACCGGATATGCGGGAGGCGAACTGGTCAGAATCCTTTTAAGACATAGAGATGTAGAAATAAAATGGTACGGTTCAAGAAGTTATATCGATAAAAAATATGCGGAAGTATATCAGAACATGTTCGAACTGGTAGAAGACAAATGTCTGGATGACAATATCGAAAAGCTCGCGGACGCGGTGGATGTGATCTTTACAGCGACACCGCAGGGCTATCTGGCAGGCATCCTCACAGAGGAGATATTAAATAAGGTAAAGATCATCGACCTGAGCGCGGATTACCGGATCAAAGATGTTTCGGTTTATGAGAAATGGTATAAGTTAGAGCACAAGAGTCCACAGTTTATTGAAGAGGCAGTCTATGGACTGTGTGAGGTCAACAGGGATCAGGTGAAAAAAGCAAGACTGGTAGCAAATCCGGGCTGCTATACGACCTGCTCGATCTTAACGGCATATCCGCTTGTGAAGGAAGGGCTGATCGATCCGAATACGCTGATCATCGACGCAAAGAGCGGTACTTCCGGAGCCGGCAGAGGCGCAAAGGTGCCGAATCTGTACTGTGAGGTCAATGAAAATATGAAAGCATACGGTGTTACAACGCACAGACATACGCCGGAGATCGAAGAGCAGTTAGGCTATGCGGCGGGCAAAAATATTACGGTTACATTTACCCCGCATCTTGCACCGATGAACCGTGGCATACTTGCGACAGAGTACGCGTCTCTGGTGCCAAAGGCGGATGGAACGATGCCGACAGCAGAGGATCTGCGCGCTGCCTATGAAAAATATTATAAGAAAGAAAAATTTGTCCGAGTTCTGCCGGATGGTGTCTGCCCGGAGACGAAATGGGTCGAAGGCAGCAACTATGTGGATGTGAATTTCAAAGTAGACGAAAGAACCGGACGCGTGGTCATGATGGGAGCGCTTGATAATCTGGTCAAGGGAGCAGCCGGACAGGCAGTACAGAACATGAATCTGCTGTTTGGATTTGATGAGGCAGAAGGTATCGATCTGGTACCGATGTTCCCGTAAAAAAATAAAAAGATAAAGAGGTCTTATAACATGGGAGAACCGCAGTTTGAGATCCGGGAAATGACGATCGATGATTTCCCGGAGGTACATAAATTATGGATGACGATCAAGGGATTTGGGATCCGTACGATCGATGATTCCAAAGAAGGTGTGGAACGTTTTATCAAAAGAAACCCGACGACAAGTATCGTGGCAGAGGCAGACGGAAAGATCGTGGGATCGATCCTCTGCGGACATGACGGAAGAAGAGGATGCTTCTATCATGTCTGTGTGGCGGAAGCGTACCGGAAGCACGGGATCGGAAAGACGATGGCAGTGGCAGCGATGCGTGCACTCAAGGCAGAAAAGATCAATAAAGTCTGCCTGATCGCGTTTAAGGATAATGAGATCGGAAACTGCTTCTGGAAGAGTGTGGGCTGGACGTTCCGTGAGGATTTGAATTATTACGATTTTACATTGAATGAGGAAAATATCACCAATTTTAACAAGTAGAAGGGAGCTTTATCATATGAAGCAGATCAGTGGCGGAGTTACCGCAGCAAAAGGATTTTGCGCTGCATCTACGGCAGCAGGGATCAAATATAAAGACAGAAAAGATATGGCGCTTATTTTTTCAAAGACACCGTGTAAGGCGGCGGGTACCTTTACAACCAATATCGTAAAGGCAGCGCCGGTCAAGTGGGATCAGAAGATCGTGGCGGAGAGCGCGTGCGCACATGCGGTTGTGGTGAATGCCGGGATCGCAAACGCCTGTACCGGACAGGAAGGCATGGATTACTGCAGCCAGACCGCGGATCATGCGGCAGAGCTATTGAAAATTCCGGCGGACAGCGTGTTAGTGGCATCTACCGGGGTGATCGGAATGCAGCTTCCGATGGAACGCATCAAAGACGGCGTGTCCGCAATGGTCCCGGAACTTTCGGATGCAAACGAAGCGGGACACCAGGCTTCCCTTGCGATCATGACGACCGATACACATGAAAAAGAAGTGGCAGTTGAGATTGAGCTGGGCGGAAAGACCGTTACGATCGGCGGCATGTGCAAAGGCTCCGGAATGATCCATCCGAATATGTGTACGATGTTGAGTTTTGTGACCACAGATGCGGCGATCACAAAAGAACTGCTGCAGGAAGCGCTGAGCGAGGATGTAAAAGATACCTATAACATGATCTCGGTGGACGGCGATACTTCGACAAATGATACCTGCCTGCTTCTTGCAAACGGGGAAGCGGGAAATGCTGAGATTTCGGAGAAAAACGAGGATTACCGCAAATTTGCGGAGGCATTAAATTTTGTCAACACTACACTGGCAAAGCAGATGGCAGGAGACGGAGAGGGCGCGACCGCGCTCTTTGAAGTGAAAGTCATTCATGCGAAGGACAAAGAGCAGGCAAAGGTGCTTAGCAAATCGGTTATTACATCGAATCTTACCAAGGCGGCAATCTACGGACATGACGCGAACTGGGGCAGGATCCTCTGTGCAATGGGCTACTCCGGCGCGGTATTCGATCCGGAAAAAGTCGATCTGTATTTTAGCAGCAAAAACGGTGAGATCAAGATCATTGAAAACGGTGTGGCTCTGGACTATTCCGAGGAAGAGGCGACAAAGATCCTCTCCGCAGAGGCAGTGACCGCAACGGCAGATATCAAAATGGGCGATGCGTCCGCGACAGCATGGGGCTGTGATCTGACTTATGATTATGTCAAGATCAATGCGGATTACCGTTCTTAAAAAGCGGGTCGGAACGACAGCAGACAGAAACACAGAAAAATAAGGGGAACAGATAACAACGGAGGATGTAAAGTTGGAAGAAAAGAATATGAAAGAAATCATGGAAAAAGCGGAAGTCCTGATCGAGGCACTGCCGTATATCCAGCGGTTCAACCGGAAGATCATTGTAGTAAAATATGGCGGAAGTGCCATGGTGGATGAAGAATTAAAAAAGAATGTCATTCAGGACGTGACACTTTTAAAGTTAGTTGGATTTAAGCCGATCATCGTTCACGGCGGCGGCAAGGAGATCAGCAAATGGGTCGGCAAGGTCGGCATGGAACCGGAATTTGTCAACGGACTCAGAAAGACCGATGCGGCAACGATGGAGATCGCGGAGATGGTACTTGGCAAGGTCAATAAGTCTCTGGTGCAGATGGTAGAATCCTTAGGGGTCAATGCGATCGGTATCAGCGGCAAGGACGGCGGACTGTTAAAGGTAGACAAAAAGCTTTCAAACGGACAGGACATCGGATTTGTCGGAGACGTAAAGGAAGTCAATCCGAAGATCCTCTATGATCTGCTGGAGAAAGATTTCCTTCCGATCGTATGCCCGGTCGGTATGGATGATGAATTCAATACCTATAACATCAATGCGGATGACGCGGCATGTGCGATCGCAAGAGCGGTAAAAGCAGAAAAACTGGCATTTCTTACCGATATTGAGGGTGTATACAAAGATCCGGAGGATAAGGATACCCTGATCTCGGAGCTTCCGGTTTCCGATGCGCGCAAGCTGATCGAGGACGGCTACATCGGCGGCGGTATGCTTCCAAAGTTAAACAACTGTATCGATGCCATCGAAAACGGAGTATCCAGAGTGCATATTTTAGACGGACGTATTGCGCACTGTCTGCTGCTTGAAATCTTTACAAACAGAGGAATCGGAACAGCCATTTTAGGAGATAAGGAGACGAAATTCTATCATGAGTAAACAGGGATATATTGACGAAGCGGAAAAAGAACTGTTACATACCTATAATCGTTATCAGATCGTGCTGGATAAGGGCGAGGGCGTGTACCTCTATGACACGGACGGAAAAAAATATCTTGATTTTGCAGCCGGGATCGCGGTGCAGGCGTTCGGTTACGGAAAGAAGGAATATAATGACGCGTTAAAGGCACAGATCGACAAGCTGATGCATACTTCAAATCTCTACTATAATGTGCCGATCATCCATGCGGCAGAGCGTGTGTTAAAGGCATCCGGCATGGATCGCGTGTTCTTTACCAACAGCGGCGCGGAGGCGATCGAGGGAGCTATCAAATCCGCAAAAAAATATGCTTATACAAGAGACGGTCATGCGGGTCATGAGATCATTGCGATGGAACATTCTTTCCACGGAAGAACGATCGGAGCACTGTCTGTGACCGGAAACGCGCACTACAGAGAGCCGTTTGAGCCGTTGATGCCGGGCGTAAAATATGCGACATTTAATGACCTTTCCAGCGTGGAAGCACAGATCAATGAAAATACCTGCGCGATCCTTTTTGAGACGATCCAGGGTGAGGGCGGAATCTATCCGGCAACAGAAGAGTTTATGAAAGGTGTGCGCAAACTCTGCGATGAGCATGACATCCTTCTGATCTTAGACGAGATCCAGTGCGGTATGGCACGCAGCGGTGAGATGTTCGCATGGCAGCATTACGGGGTGAAACCGGATATCATGACGAGCGCGAAGGCGCTTGGTTGTGGTGTGCCGGTCGGAGCGTTTTTAATGACAGAGCGTGTTGCCGAGAAGTCTCTGGTACCTGGAGACCACGGAACAACTTACGGTGGAAATCCTTTTGTCGGTGCGGCAGTTGATAAGGTGCTCGAACTCATGGAAAAAGAGCATCTGACCGAGCATGTAAAGGAGATCGCACCATATCTGGAAAAACGCCTGGATGAACTTGTGGAAAAATATGACTTTTTAACGGCACGCCGTGGAATGGGACTGATGCAGGGAATCGTCTGCGAAAAACCGGTCGGACAGGTGTCTGCAAAGGCGCTGGAAGAGGGACTGATCCTTATTACGGCAGGAAGCGATGTACTTCGTATCGTACCGCCGCTCATTATTGAAAAAGAACATGTCGATGAGATGGTGGAAAAACTGGAGAAGGTTTTTCAGAAGATGAAATAAAAAAAAACAGATGAGAAGAGAGAAATAGGATGGAAAAACAGAATAAGAAACTGCTTTCTGTAACCGTGCTTTTGATCTGCCTTGCCGGTATGGCGGGCATTGCGGTGGCGGACGGGGAAAAGGCGTCCGCACCGCAGGAAGAAAAAGAGACGGCGGAGTATGAACAGGCACAGCCGGAACTTACGTTATGGTATACGGACGATAGCATGACCGGTTATCTGTATGACTGTGCGAAAAAGTATTATGAAGAGAGCGGCATTGCGGTAGATGTGGTCTTAAAGGACAGTCTGGGATTTGTGGAGAGTATTTACCAGACCTCAATGGATGACGCGGGATATCCCGACATCTACATGATTCAGAATGATTCTCTTGGAAAAGCGTACTTATATGGACTGGCGGCAGAAAATGAAGATGCAGATGTGTTTCGCGCGGATGACGCGGGAAATGCAGTGACTGCATCTTCTTGTGGTGGAAAAATGTATGCATACCCGCTTACTTTCCACACACCGGTTTTTGTATACCGTTCCGATGTCTTTGCCACGGCACCGGCAAGCGTGGAACAGATTTTTGCGATGGCGCAGAATGACGAACTCGGTCTGATCGCCGGAAATCTGATCGAGTGGAATGTGGCGGATGAATTTTATGATTTCCCGTTTGTCGGGGAAAGCTTTTCGTTTGACGAAAACGATATGGGAAAGCTTTCCGTGACGACAGACGAAGCGCGTTACGCAGAGGAACTTGCCTTTTTCGGCGGACTGACGGAGACCATCGATCTGGACACGGAAACGATGACAAGAAAACAGGTGCTGGACGATTTTAATTCCGGTGCCACACTCTCCGCGATCATTGATTCCTGGGATCTTGGAGCGGTAAATGGTGATACCTGTCAGGTGGCGGCACTGCCTGCCATGAATGATACGCTTTCCATGCGCGGCGGTTCCTACACAGAACTTCTTGTGGTCAATGCGTTTACGGAAAAAGAAAAAAAGGCGGCGGATTTCGCGTCTTATGTTACGACGGAGGCAATGGGAGATTTTGAAGCGCAGACGGGGCATGTCCCGGTAAAGGGAAGCGTGATCACCGATGAAACGAGCCGTATCATTTATAATGCATATGAGAATTCGGTATCGATTCCAAATACGATGGATGTGGAAGATTTTCTGCGGGAACTGAAAAACAGGATGACAGCGGTCTGGAATGGAGCGCCGGTTTAGGAATATTTAAGAAACATGTACTTGTCATAACGGCAAAATTTCGTTAGAATATAGGATAGTCGGACATTGAGGAACTCTTTCATAAATAAGATTATGAAGGAGCAATGTTTATGCAAACAAAAGAGTGCAGAAGAAAAAAGAAAACGGTCTGGATCGTGATCTCGCTGTGGCTGATGGTGATCACCGGATGCGGAAAAACAGAGAAAGTATATCTCTCCACGGAGGAAGAAACAGAAGCGGCTGAGCGCGTGGAACAAAGCATGGGGCAGGATACCGGGCAGGAGAAAGCGGAGCAGGATACAGAATGCGCCGTGTATGTATGCGGTGCGGTTGTCACACCGGGAGTCTATGTGCTTCCTGGCGGGAGCCGGATCTGTGAGGCGGTCGCGGCGGCAGGCGGTATGCAGGAAAACGCGGCATACGAGAGCCTGAATCAGGCGGAAGAGATACACGACGGACAGATGATCGTTGTTCTGACGGAAGAAGAAATGCAGAATGAGCAGGTACAGAAAGATGACACGCAAAAGAGCGATACGGCAGACGGGCGTGTTGATCTCAACACTGCGACAAAGACACAGCTTATGACGCTGCCCGGGATCGGAGAAACGAAAGCGGACAGTATCATTGCATACCGGGAGAAAAACGGCGGTTTTTCTTCGATAGAAGATATCAAAAAAATAGAGGGCATCAAAGAAGGTGTCTTTTCAAAAATCAAAGACAGTATCGCAGTCAACTGAGGTGGGAAAATGGCGAAGAAAGTTCTTGTAGTAGATGACGAAAAATTGATCGTGAAGGGAATCCGGTTCAGTCTGGAACAGGACGGAATGGAAGTGGAATGTGCGTATGACGGTGAGGAAGCGCTAAAGCTGGCAACGGAGAATCAGTATGATATGATCCTTCTGGACATCATGCTCCCCAAGATGGACGGGTTTGAGGTGTGCCAGCAGATCCGGGGATTCTCGGATGTGCCGATCGTAATGCTGACCGCAAAGGGAGACGATATGGATAAGATCCTCGGACTGGATTACGGTGCCGATGACTATATCACAAAACCGTTTAATATCCTTGAGGTCAAGGCGCGTATCAAGGCGATCATGCGCAGAACATCCGGAAAGCGCGAAAAGGAAGAAGCGGTAAAAGTCATAGAAAGCGGAGACCTGAAATTAGACGGTGAGAGCAGACGGCTTTTTATCCTTGGAAAAGAGATCAATCTGACCGCAAAAGAGTTCGACCTTTTAGAGCTGCTTGTGATGAATCCGGGCAAAGTGTACAGCAGAGAAAATCTTTTGAACATTGTCTGGGGATATGAGTATCCGGGCGATGTGCGAACGGTGGACGTGCATGTGCGCAGACTGCGTGAAAAGATTGAAAAAAATCCGAGTGAACCGAAATATGTACACACCAAATGGGGCGTAGGCTATTATTATCAGGGATAATGGCAGAGGAACCAGAAGATGACGAAGAAAAAGATTGTGACATTTTTTAAAAGCCTGAAGTTCCGGCTTATCATACTGTTTCTGCTTTTTGGCATTCTGCCGGGGATCCTGCTTCGGGCGGGAATGCTTCAGGCCTATGAAAAAAAGGCGGTTTCCAACCGGAGCATTGATATTTTAAGTCAGGCAAAGATTTTGGCGAACCGCGTGGTGGCAGACGATTATCTGCACAACAGTACATCGGAAGTGATCAATGCGCAGTTAGACCAGCTTTCTACGATCTATGACGGCAGAGTGATCCTGATCGATGATACGTTCCGGATCGTGAAGGATACCTATGGATTGGATCAGGATAAGACGATCATTTCCGAGGAAGTCATGCAGAGTTTTTACGGAAAGGAAATGTCGAACTACGATTCGGAAAACCGTTATATCGAGATGACGATCCCGCTTACGGATGCCGGGACCAAGGATGTGGTCGGTGTGATGCTTGTAAGTGTGTCAACGGACAGCATTCTTTCCAACCTGGATTATTTAAAGACCAGTATTCTGACGATACAGGTGATCAGCGCGCTGGTGATCCTGGCAGTAGCGGTATTTCTGGCAGGATGTCTGACCAGACCGTTTCTTAAGATATCAAAATCCATCGAGGAGATCCAGACCGGATATGGCAGCAGTGACCTTAAAGTGGATGATTTTTCGGAAACGCAGGAGATATCGACCAAGTTTAACGAACTGACTGCGCGGATGAAGGTGCTTGACGATTCCAGACAGGAGTTCGTATCCAATGTCTCCCATGAATTAAAGACACCGCTGACTTCGATGAAGGTACTTGCGGATTCATTAAACGGGCAGGAAGATGTGCCGATCGAGCTGTATCGGGAATTTATGCAGGATATCGGTGGTGAGATCGAGCGGGAGACCAAGATCATCAATGATCTGCTTTCGCTGGTCAAAATGGATAAATCGGCGGCAGATTTAAACATATCCCAGGTCAATATGAATGAGCTCTTGGAGCAGATCTTAAAGCGGCTGCGTCCGATCGCGGAGAAGCAGCATGTGGATCTGGTGCTTGAGAGTTTCCGGCCGGTAACTGCCGAGGTCGATGAGGTCAAGATCACACTTGCGATCACCAATCTTATTGAAAACGGGATCAAGTATAATAAACCGGACGGATGGGTACATGTATCACTCAATGCGGATCATCAGTTCTGTTATTTGAAGGTATCGGATTCCGGGATCGGAATTCCGGAGGAATCCTTAGAACATATTTACGAACGTTTTTACCGGGTGGATAAATCCCATTCGAGAGAGATCGGTGGAACAGGACTGGGACTTGCGATCACGCAGAATGCGATCCTGATGCACCGTGGAGCGATCAAAGTATTCAGTACGGTCGGAGAGGGAACAATCTTTAATGTCAGACTTCCGTTAAATTACATTGCATAAAGGGAGAAAAATGTGAAAAAGACAGGATTATTGTTTTTGCTCTTTCTTCTCTTACTCTGCGGATGCGGCAGAAAGGGAGAGAACGCGGAGCAGCAGAACGGTTATCAGATCTATTATATCAATAAAGACGGAACCAAGATTGTAGGACGGGACTATGAAATGCAGGCGCAGGACAGTGAAGGGCAGATGAGGGAACTGATTGCCGCGCTGCAGGAGGATACCGGGGCAGTCGATGTCAAACGGACGATACCGGCGGATGTGACGGTGACAGAGTATGAGTTGTCCGGGGAGCAGCTGTCGATCGGATTTGATGGAAATTATCTGCATATGGATGCCATGACGGAGGTCTTGTGCAGGGCGGCGGTAGTCCGCACGGTGACACAGTTAAAGGATATTTCCTGCGTGTCTTTTTATGTGGATGGGGCACCGCTCACCGATAAAAACGGAAATGTAGTCGGAGTCATGACCAATGACAGTTTTGTGGAAAATCCGGGTGAGCAGATCAATTCCATCCAGGAAGCAACGATCACGCTGTATTTTGCGAATATGGCGGGAGACGGTCTTGTGCGTGAAACACAGAAAGTGCATTACAGCAGCAATATTTCCATGGAGAAACTGGTCGTGGAGCGGCTGCTTGAGGGCCCGCTTGAGGAGGGAGAGCAGTCTGCGATCCCGCAGGGAACCAAGTTAGTCAGTGTTTCCACAGTGGATGGTGTCTGCTATGTCAATTTTGATGAGGGATTTCTGAATCAGAATTATGAGATCAAAGAACCGGTGGTCATCTATTCGATCGTGGATTCCCTTTCGGAACTTTCTTACGTCAGTAAAGTGCAGATAGCGGTAAACGGAGATACCAAGGGAAAGTACCGGGATGATTACGCGTTTGATACGCTGTACGACCGGAATCTGGATTATCTCACCGGAGAGAAGGAGGAGGAGACCGAAACTGAATAGACGGCCATTGTGTCAGGCGGCGGCAGGCTTTGTATTTGGAGTGGGTTATATGCTTACAAAAGAAAAATACATCCTGCTTGCGGCAGGGATCCTGTCTGTGATGGCTTCTTTTGAACTGATCCGAAAACGGCGGTTTGCCCGCATGCTGATCCAGGGTGGCGCGTTTCTTGCGATGCTTCTTACCGGTATGCGGGTGACAGACAGAGAGCTTACCAAAATAGCGGCGTATCAGGCGTATATCGGGGAAAAGCAGCCTGTGGCGTGTCAGGGCAGGATCTACAGAAAAGAAGTAACAGACGATCAGACAGTCCTCTATCTGAAAGATTGTATCTTTCAGGTGAAATCAGTCAATTATTCTTGTAATCATATCTTAGTATATTTCGACACCGGTCAGTATCCGATCGGGAAAACCATTGTAGTAAAAGGCGTGCTGTATCCGCTCTCGGAGGCGCGCAATGAAGGAAATTTTAATGAAAAGGCCTATTACCGGGCAAAGCAGATTGATTTTAAGGTAAAACAGGCAAAGCTGCTTGGAATCTATGGAGAAACGAACTGGTTTGCGGAGAAACTTTTTGCACTCGCGGAGCGCTTAAAGAGTGTCTATCAAAAAGAAATGTCGCCGCAGAATGCCGGTGTGATGATGGGGATGGTGCTCGGGGACAAGTCGCAGCTGGATTCAGAGATAAAAACCATGTATCAGAAGTCCGGGCTCTCGCATGTGCTCTGTGTTTCGGGTCTGCACTTGTCGGTCATCGGGCTGACGTCTTACCGCTTCCTAAAAAAACGGGGTGGAACCTATCGTGGAGCAGGGCTTTTTGCGGGAAGTCTGGTATTTTGTTTTGCGTATATGAGTGGCTTTGATGTATCTGCCAGGCGGGCGTTTTTGATGTTTCTTTTCCTGCTTGCGGCGGATGGCATGGGGAGAAGCTACGATTCGCTTACGGCGCTTGCGGCAGCCGGGGTGCTGTTGCTTG
The DNA here is from genome assembly GCF_014297335.1 of Roseburia yibonii. Taxonomy (NCBI): domain Bacteria; kingdom Bacillati; phylum Bacillota; class Clostridia; order Lachnospirales; family Lachnospiraceae; genus Roseburia; species Roseburia yibonii. Next base: position 63,473 of record NZ_JACOQH010000001.1, on the reverse strand, counting down.
GCGGAAATCCGTTTCTGCTTTTTTACCCCGGATTTTTGTTCTCATTTGCGGCGGTCACGGGTGTAGTTGTCGCTGGAAAGGCATTGGCAGCCGGATTTTTGCCGGAACATGCACTGCTAAAAAATATTTTGACCAGCGCAGGGATCCAGCTTATGACGCTTCCGCTTGTATGCAGTTTTTATTATGAGATCCCGGTCTATGCGGTATGGATCAATCTGATCCTGCTTCCGTTTATGGGAGTCGTGTTGGGATGCGGACTGATCGGCGGGATCCTTGGTACCGCAGTGCCCAGGCTTGCGCATTTGATTCTGTGGCTGCCCGATCTTTTACTGTTATTCTATGAAAAAGTGTGTGGCGCCTTTCTGGCGCTTCCATGTGCGCAATGGATCACGGGAAGTCCGGGGAGAGCGCGGCTGATCGTTTATTACGGCCTGCTTGCAGTGCTGCTCTTTTCTGCAGGGAAGCGGACAGAAGGACAAAAAAGTACCGGGATGCGGAAACGGCTGTGTCTGGGTGGCGGCATGGTGCTGCTCGTTGGGATCCTGCTTTTTCCTCATAAAAAGCAGATGGAGATCGATGTTTTGGATGTCGGACAGGGAGATGGCATTTATCTTTGCACGAGCGATGGCATATCAATGTTTTTCGATGGCGGCAGCAGCAGTGTGTCCGGCGTTGGCACATACCGGATCCTGCCGTTTTTAAAAGCGAAAGGCGTGAGGCGGATCGATTACTGGTTCGTCAGCCATACGGATGCAGATCATATCAATGGGCTGGAAGAGATCCTGCAGCTGGATTACCCGATCGGGACTGTTGTGTTTCCGGAATATGGATACCGGGATGCTTCCCTTGAAAAATTGGAGGAAGAGATTGAAAGAAACGGAATTATGATATGCTATTTAAAAGCAAAGGAGAGTCTGCGGACGAAAAATGACCGGATCACCTGTATTTTTCCAACCGCAGATTATCCGGTGGAGGATGCCAATGCCGGTTCGATGGTGTTATTGTATGAGACAGAAGGGTTCCGTGGTCTTTTTACCGGTGATATTTCAAAGGCAGAAGAAGAATGGCTTACAGAGAAAACAAAGCTGCCGGAGCTGTTTTTTTATAAGGCGGCACATCATGGCTCAAATTATTCCAATTCAGAAGACTTTTTAAAGGTGCTCTCACCGGAAGTCTGTGTAGTTTCGTGCGGCGCGAATAACAGGTACGGACATCCGGGAAAGGACGCGGTGGCACACATGGAAGCGTATGCGTCAGAGATCTGCTACACCATGAAAGGCGGGCGGATCCGAATAAGGAAGACGAAAGAGGGCTTTGCGGTACAAAACTATGGAAAGCCGCTTGAAGAAAAAGTGTATCCTGTGCTAAAATAAATTTTATGAAAACGATTGATGAAGATATTAAAAGCGGACAATTTAAGAGGGTATATCTGTTATTTGGGGAGGAAGCATACTTAAAGCATCAGTATAAACGGAAGTTGAAGCAGGCGTTGGTCGCTTCGGATGATACGATGAATTTTTCATCATTTGAGGGAAAGGATACCAATCCCAAAGCCATTATCGACCTGGCGGAAACGCTTCCGTTTTTCGCGGATCGAAGACTGATCTTGATCGAGAACAGCGGCTTTTTTAAAAATTCCTGTGAGGAGCTGGCAGCGTATCTTCCGGAACTGCCGGAGAGTACCTGCCTTGTTTTTGTGGAAGAGGAAATTGATAAGCGTTCAAAGATGTATAAGGCGGCGCAGAAGACAGGGAGCGTTGTGGAATTTAAAAAGCAGACGGATGAGATCCTGATCCGCTGGATCCTGGGCCGGTTAAAAAAGGAAAAACGCAATATCACCACCCCGGTCATGCAGCTATTTTTGAGCCGTACCGGAACAGATATGGAAAACATTGACAGAGAGCTGGAAAAGCTGATCTGTTACACGATGGGAAAAGATGTGATCGAGGCTGCGGATGTGGAAGCGGTCTGTGTGGGACAGACGACCAGCAAGATCTTTGAGATGGTAAATGCCATTGCTGAAAAAAATCAGAAAAAGGCACTTTCTTTATATTATGATCTGCTGGCACTGAAGGAACCGCCCATGCGGATCCTGTTTCTGATCACAAGGCAGTTTCATATTCTGATGCAGGTGAAAGATCTGCGCAGACTTGGGTTTGATAATAAATCGATCGCGTCGAAAGCCGGAATACCGGAGTTCGCGGTGAGGAGAAATCTGGTGCAGGCGAAAAGCTTTTCGATGAAAGAACTTCGGGCGGCACTGGAAGATGGCGTGCGTGCGGAGGAGGATACCAAGACCGGGCGCATGACAGACCAGCTGGCAGTGGAGACGTTTTTGATCCGGTACAGCGGGACGATGGCATGACAACAAAAAAAGAAACATCAGTATGACGGTACTGATGTTTCTTTTTCATTCAGATATTCCGATGCAAAAAGCAGCAGCATTTGCCTTTTGCCATATGTTCATCCCAGATTAAGCGATCTTGTTAACAGCTTTTGTTAAACGGGAAATCTTTCTGGAAGAATTGTTTTTATGATATACACCCTTGGAAGCAGCCTTGTTGATTTCAGCGATTGCTTCGATCAGAGCAGCCTGAGCAGCAGCCTTATCGTTTGCTGTTACAGCAGCTTCAACCTTCTTGATGGATGTTTTAACTCTGGATCTGATTGCCTTATTTCTGGCAGCCTTTGTCTCATTTACTAAAATTCTTTTCTTTGCAGATTTGATGTTAGCCAACCTGTACACCTCCAATTATTGTGAAATAAAATCATTTTCTTATATCAGAGCCGGACACGGACGATCTGATATAAACATACTATGATATTGTAGCTTTCGTAAGAGGATCTGTCAATACATATTTTCGTTTTTTTTTGTAAAAAATAGAAATACAGATGATTGATATGCAAAAAATACAGGTGGTGAAAAGATGTACGAGATAAGAACAGACCTTGCGCTGGAGGCAAGAGAAAAATTTGAGGAAGACAACGTCGAGATAAAAGGTGTTGTGTTGGAGGAAAAGAGAGCAGGAAAGGACATGCTGATCTCAAAAGTCGTGATCGAGACCGAAAACGGGGCAAAAAGCATGGGAAAACCAAAAGGAACGTATGTCACGTTAGAGGCGCCGAATATGATGGAGGAGGATGAGGAGTATCATAAGGAAATTTCAGTGGAACTTGCGCGTATCATCCGGGAGCTGGTGCCGCTGGAGCAAAAAGACATGTCGCTTTTGGTCGTGGGACTTGGAAACCGTGAGGTGACACCCGATGCGTTGGGCCCGAATGTGGTAGATCAGCTGTTTGTCACCCGCCATATGATCCGGGAATTTGGCACATACGCGCTAGGGGAGGAACACACAAACCAGATCAGCGGGATCGTGCCGGGCGTGATGGCACAGACCGGTATGGAAAGCCTTGAGATCGTGCAGGGGGTGGCTAAAGAGACAAAACCGGACTGCATTTTTGTGATCGATGCGCTTGCGGCGCGGAGTGTAAAGCGCTTAAACCGCACCATACAGATCACAGATGCTGGGATCAATCCGGGATCCGGTGTCGGAAACCACAGAAACGGGATCAACAGAGAAAGCATCGGGGTACCGGTGATCGCAATCGGAGTGCCCACGGTGGTCGATGCGGCAACGATCGTGAGTGACACCATGAGCAGTCTGATCGGGGCAATGACGCAGGCGGAGCACTTAAAACGGATCGGACATTCCTTAAATGCGCTGGAGGAGTCCGAGAAACATGCGCTTTTCCGGGAACTGCTTTCGCCGTCCCTGAATGCGATGTTTGTGACACCAAAGGACATTGATGAGTCGATCCGGCAGATCAGCCTGACACTGTCGGAGGGGTTAAATCTTGCGTTCCAAAAACACGGGGGCATGTCATAAGAAGAAATCGAATGCATATAATATAGTATTTTCGGATAGACAAAGGGGAATCAGGATGCATGCAAAAAGACAGGACAAAGAAGATGGGACAGCTTGCTTCGGCAGCTGTTCTGATTTTTATGGTATTTTTGTGCTTTCATATAAAAGATCAGGGGATGAATCAAACTCTTTTTGAGCAGGCGCTAAGTGAGGGGAAACGCGTGCTGTTTCATCAGACAGCCAGGCAGTACGCGATGCAGATCGGCTATATTATGGAACAGGACGGAACGGAAAAGACGGCGGCGCAGGTATTGCTTGAGCTTTCCGGGCGTCCGTTTCCGCTTACGGAATACATAGATACGGCAGATGGATATGAAACGCAGGTGGAAAGTCATTTTTCCTATGAAGAGATCGTTGCCATGGAGGCCTCGGATGAGCCGGATGCGGCAGATGGCACCGCATTAAACGAAGAAAATGGGGGAGCCGGCGTGACGGCAGGTGCGGGAGGATGCAGCGGGACGGCAACGGCTGCGGAGAATGCGGCAAACAGCCAGACTACCGTGGAGTTTCAGGTGAGTCAGGCGCCGAAAACGGATATCCCGCTTGATAAACTGAATGATTTTGATTATTTAATACATAATTTTTATGTTGTAGATAAAACAACGACAATTACCGGGGAGCAGTTAAACGCATCGGAACTTCTGGCGCGCGATATGAGGTTGGCCGCACCGACCGGACAGCCGCAGATACTGATCTACCATACCCATTCCCAGGAGGGATATGCGGATTCCGTGCCGGGGGATCCGAACACCACAGTGGTCGGAGTGGGCAATTATCTGACCGAACTTTTACAGGAGCGCTATGGGCTTTCGGTGCTTCATCATACTGGTGAATACGATGTGAATGACAGAGATCATGCCTATGCGAAGGCGGGGCCGGCGTTAGAGCAGATCCTTGCGGAAAATCCGGGCATTGAGGTCGTGATCGATCTGCACCGTGATGGGGTTGCGGACACGACAAGGCTGGTTGCGGATGTCAATGGAAAGCAGATGGCATCGATCATGTTTTTTAACGGGTTAAGCCGTACCACGGCAACGGGGGATATCCCCTACCTCTACAACCCGAATCTTTCGGACAATCTGGCGTTCTCGCTGCAGATGCAGTTGAAGGCGAAACAGTATTATCCGGGATTCTCGCGGTCAATCTATCTGAAGGGATACCGTTATAATATGCATTACTGTCCGAAGACACTTTTAGTCGAGGTCGGGGCGCAGACGAATACCGTGGATGAGGCGATGAGCGCAATGGAACCGCTTGCGGATATTTTATACCGTGTACTGACTGGAAATTAGAGGAAAGCGGTTCCTTTTCCATGGGGAATGTGTTATTCTGGACTTATCCAGAAAATAAGAAAAAAGCTGGGAGAAGGAGGATTTTTATTATGGCAAGATTTACATTACCAAGAGATCTGTACCACGGAAAAGGCGCGCTTGAGGCGTTAAAGACTTTCGAGGGAAAAAGAGCGATCATCTGTGTAGGCGGGGGATCGATGAAGCGTTTCGGATTCCTTGAAAAAGCGCAGAAATATCTGGAAGAAGCAGGTATGGAAGTAAAGCTGTTTGAAGGCATTGAGCCGGATCCGTCTGTGGATACGGTTATGAAGGGCGCGGCAGTCATGCAGGAATTTCAGCCGGACTGGATCGTTGCGATGGGCGGCGGATCTCCGATCGACGCAGCAAAAGCAATGTGGATCAAATATGAGTATCCGGATGTGACATTTGAGGATATGTGCAAGGTGTTCGGGCTTCCGAAACTGCGCCAGAAAGCACACTTCTGCGCAATCTCATCCACGTCTGGAACGGCAACGGAAGTTACCGCGTTTTCCATTATCACGGATTATGAAAAAGGAATCAAATATCCGATCGCGGATTTTGAGATCACACCGGACGTTGCCATTGTTGACCCGGATCTTGCGGAGACCATGCCGCAGAAACTGGTGGCGCACACCGGAATGGACGCGATGACACACGCAATCGAGGCATATGTTTCCACGGCAAACTGCGATTTTACCGATCCGCTTGCACTCTATGCGATCCATATGATCCAGAATGATCTGGTAAAATCTTACAATGGAGATATGGAAATGAGAGATTCCATGCACAATGCGCAGTGTCTGGCGGGAATGGCATTTTCCAACGCACTGCTCGGAATCGTACATTCCATGGCACATAAGACCGGCGCCGCATTTGCGGATTACGGCGCACATATCATCCATGGAGCTGCGAACGCGATGTATCTGCCGAAAGTAATTGCGTTCAACGCAAAAGATGAGACCGCAAAGAAGCGGTACGGTGCGATCGCGGATTACATGAATCTTGGCGGAAACAGCGATGATGAGAAAGTGGATCTTCTGATCCGGTATCTGCGCGGTATGAATGATGAACTGAACATCCCGCACTGCATCAAAAATTATGGCGCGGACAGTTATCCGACTGAGCAGGGATTTGTCCCGGAGGAAGTATTTTTAGAGAGACTGCCGGAAATCGCGGCGAATGCAATTCTGGATGCCTGTACCGGTTCTAACCCGAGACAGCCGAGCCAGGAGGAGATGGAAAAACTCTTAAAATGCTGCTACTATGATACGGAAGTGGATTTTTAGAATAAAAAAGAAAAGTAGAAAGTTAGATAGAACCGGTGCCCGGACAGAAATGTCTGGGCGCCGGTTTTTTAGAATCAATAGTTTATAATAATTTAATTTGTTCCCGGAATCGGCGTGTGCTAAGATAAATATATAAAAGCATATTTTCTATCCGGACAACAGTCCGTCTGTCCGCCATCCGGCGGTTCTAAACATTCTTGTTATTTCAGAAAATTCATGCTTTTTCCACAATCAAAAAGCAGGGGTTTTCGAAGAAATTACTCCTGCGGCAACAGGAGGAAAATAAAATATGGACAAAACAAAAGAAACAGGAAATCAGGTATACCGCAGTTACAAAGACAGGCTGTTCCGCATGGTGTTCCGGGAGAAAAAGGAGCTGCTCGGGCTTTATAACGCAGTGAACGGCACGTCATACACCGATCTGGAGGCGCTTACCGTCGTGACACTGGAAAACGCTATTTACATGAACATGAAAAATGATCTGGCGGTCGTCATGGATTTTTACATGGATCTGTATGAGCATCAGAGCACCTATAATCCGAATATTCCGCTTCGCAACCTGCATTATGTGGCAAGGGAGCTGCGCAGCTGGAGCGGTGGTCGGACAATTTATGGGAGACAGCTCGTAAAGATACCGACACCTCGCTTTTTCGTGTTCTATAACGGAAGGGATATGCAGCCGGAGCGGCAGGTGTTAAAGTTGTCCGACGCGTTCATGAACCCGGAGGAAGATCCGGCACTGGAATTAAAAGTTGTGATGTTAAATATCAACCTCGGCAGGAATAAAGAACTGATGGAACAGTGCCATACGCTGCTTGAATACGCGCAGTTTGTTGACCGGCTCAGAACCTGTGAAAAGAGCATGGGACGGGAAGAAGCGGTGAAGCATACGGTGGATACCTGCATCAGGGAAGGGATCCTGCGGGATTTCCTGTTAAAATACAGGGAGGAGGCCATAGAGATGTGTATCTTTGAATATGATGAGGAAGAGACCCTGCGTCAGCTGGGACAGCAGAGCTATGAGGAAGGCGTAGCAGCCGGGATTGAGCAGGGCAGAACAGAAGGAGTGACGATCGGAATCGAGCGTGGCAGAGAAGAAGGCAGGCTTGTCGGGGAAGAACAGCTGCTTTTTCGACAGATCTGTACAAAACTGAAAAAAGGAAAAACGTCGGAGATGATCGCGCAGGAACTGGAAGAAGATCTTTCACCGATACGATCCATCTGCGAGGCGGCAGAAGAATTTGCGCCGGAGTATGACTGGAAAGCAGTTTATGAAAAATGGAAAGGTGAGCCTTTCTGTGACAACAAAAATCAGTTGAAGAAACCGCTCTGATGCATTATAATAAACCCATTGAATTGCAGTTAGACGGAGGAATAGAGATAAATGTCACATATCGATCAGAGTAAAATCAGAAACTTTTGCATCATTGCACATATTGACCATGGAAAGTCCACGCTGGCGGACCGCATCATTGAGATGACCGGAACACTGACCAGCCGTGAAATGCAGTCGCAGGTACTTGATAATATGGATCTGGAGAGAGAACGTGGAATTACGATCAAATCGCAGGCGGTGCGCATTATTTATAAAGCAAAAGACGGAGAAGAGTATATCTTTAATCTGATCGATACCCCGGGGCATGTCGATTTTAACTATGAGGTGTCGCGAAGCCTTGCGGCGTGTGATGGAGCAATCCTTGTGGTAGATGCGGCACAGGGGGTAGAGGCACAGACACTTGCAAATGTCTATCTGGCGCTTGATCATGACCTGGATGTGCTTCCGGTCATCAACAAGATCGATCTTCCGAGCGCACAGCCGGATGAGGTTGCGCAGGAGATCGAGGATGTCATTGGTATAGAGGCGATGGATGCACCGCGTATCTCTGCAAAGACAGGTTTAAATATCGAAGATGTTTTAGAACAGATCGTAACGAGGATCCCGGCACCACAGGGAGATCCGGAGGCACCGCTCAAGGCACTGATCTTTGATGCAATCTATGATTCCTATAAGGGCGTGATTGTATTTTGCCGGATCATGGAGGGCTGTGTAAAGGTCGGCACAACGATAAAGCTGATGGCGACAGGCGCGATGGATGAAGTGACGGAAGTGGGCTATTTCGGAGCCGGTCAGTTTATCCCGTGTGAGGAATTGAGTGCTGGAATGGTAGGCTATATCTGTGCGGGGATCAAGAATGTGCGTGAGACACGCGTGGGTGATACGGTGACGGAAGCAGACCGGCCGTGTGCGGAGGCACTTCCTGGCTATAAAAAAGTAAATCCGATGGTTTACTGCGGACTTTATCCGGCAGACAGCGCAAAATACCCGGATCTTCGGGATGCACTCGAGAAACTTCAGATCAATGACGCGGCTTTGCAGTATGAACCGGAGACATCGGTCGCACTTGGATTTGGTTTCCGGTGTGGCTTTTTGGGACTGCTTCATTTAGAGATCATCCAGGAGCGGCTGGAGCGTGAGTTTAATCTGGATCTTGTTACAACGGCACCGGGTGTTATCTACAAGATCCATAAGACGGACGGAGAAGTGATCGAGCTGACAAATCCATCCAATCTGCCGGATCCGTCTGAGATCGAATATATGGAAGAACCGATGGTGAGTGCGGAGATCATGGTGACCAGTGAGTACATTGGAGCGATCATGGATCTGTGTCAGGAGCGCCGCGGTGTTTATATCAGTATGGAATATATTGAAAAAACGCGTGCACTGATCAAATATGATCTGCCGTTAAATGAGATCATCTATGATTTCTTTGATGCGTTAAAATCCCGTTCCAGAGGATATGCGTCCTTTGATTATGAAATGAAGGGCTATGTGCGCTCCGAACTCGTGAAGCTGGATATTCTGGTCAATAAGGAAGAAGTGGATGCGCTTTCCTTTATCGTATTTAAGGACAGTGCGTATGAGCGCGGAAGAAAGATGTGCGAAAAATTAAAAGAAGAGATTCCGAGACATCTTTTTGAAATTCCGATCCAGGCAGCAGTTGGTGGAAAGATCATTGCACGTGAAACGATCAAGGCAATGCGCAAAGACGTGCTTGCCAAGTGTTACGGTGGTGATATTTCCAGAAAGAAGAAGCTGCTCGAAAAGCAGAAAGAAGGAAAGAAGCGGATGCGCCAGGTCGGCAATGTAGAAATTCCGCAGGAAGCATTCATGAGTGTGCTGAAATTAGACGAGGAATAAAAATGGCAGACAAGTCGTTGGAATTATATGTGCATATTCCGTTTTGTGTCCGAAAATGTGAGTATTGTGATTTTCTGTCCGCACCGGCCGGTGCGGACACGCAGCAGGAATATGTGCGGAATCTGCTGCTTGAAATAGAACAAAAAGGCGTTCGCTGTACGGATTATGAGGTGACAACCATATTTTTCGGCGGTGGAACGCCTTCTATATTAAAAGCGGGCTGGATCGCGGATATCCTAAATGCGATACACCGGAATTTTAAAGTGCGTAAGGATGCGGAAATAGCAATAGAATGCAATCCGGGGACACTTACGTTTGAAAAACTTTCTATATATAAGAGTGCAGGCATCAACCGGATCAGTGTTGGACTGCAGTCGGCTTCGGATGCGGAATTAAGGGAACTTGGCAGGATCCATACCTATGAGGACTTTTTAAAAAGCTATGATCTGATCCGCAAAAAAGGATTTTCAAATGTTAATATCGATCTGATGGCGGCACTTCCCGGACAGACATTAAAAAGTTATGAGCAGACCCTGCGGCGGGTGCTTGCGCTCAAACCGGAGCATATTTCGGCGTACAGCCTGATCATAGAGGAGGGAACGCCCTTCTATGAGAAGTATGAGGCGGATGAGCTGCTGCGTGAGAAGGGTGAGAAGCCGCAGATGCTTCCATCGGAGGAAACAGAACGCCTGATGTATGAGCGGACGAAGGAACTGCTTTTGGCGCATGGTTATGAGCGCTATGAGATTTCCAATTATGCGAGAAGGGGATATGCGTGCCGGCACAACATCGGTTACTGGCGTAGAGAGAATTATCTTGGATTTGGACTGGGAAGCGCTTCCCTGCTAGAAAATGAACGCTTCCATAATACAACGGATCTCACGGACTATCTTGGCGGAGATTATCTGGCGTACGAGCAGGAAAAGCTGGACAAAAAGAGCCAGATGGAAGAGTTTATGTTTCTCGGACTCCGTATGACCGATGGGATTTCGACAGAATGTTTTCGACAGACATTCGGGCTTACGGTGGAACTTGTCTACGGACCGGTGTTAGAGCAGCAGATCGCGGATCAGCTTTTGAGAAAAGAGGATGGGCGGATCTTCCTGACAGAGCGCGGGCTGGATGTCAGTAATTATGTGATGGCACAGTTTTTGCTCGATAAGTAGCAGTTGCAAACGGGATGGAAAAACAGTATGATAAGTACAAACAATAAAAGGAGGACTTGGAATTATGGATGGAAATTATACAAACGGGGGACAGCCATATCCAGGGGGAGATCCACAGTGGGATAACAAACAGTGGAATAACGGACAGTGGCAGGGGCAGCAGCAGTACTGGCAGGGCGGAAATCCGCAGTGGCAGGCACCGCAGCCGAAAAGTCAGGTGAAAGATGTTTTCTGTAATCTGCTGCTTGTGATCTTTATTCTGCAGATCGTGGTTTCGCTTGTCATGTTAAATGATATTTTGTCAGTGATGCAGTTTTCCGGATACTATAACGGAGCATACCCGGAACTGCTTTATTCCGGCGGGTATGTGGCGTGCAGCGTGATCGCGTTTGCGCTCTCGATCGCGATGATCGTATTTTTGGTACTTGACATTGTAAAGATTAACAAGGCTGGCTACAAGATTACCGGACTGATCCTGTTCGCGATCTTTTTACGCCCGGGGTATTACATATGGCGTGCCTATATATTAGGAAGAAAGAAAACATTTCCGATCATTTATACGGTGATCTATTCCTTACTGGTTGCAGGAAGTGTGATCTACAGTGTCGTCGGGATCTTCCGGATGGTCTTTGACATGGCAGCATATTATTAAGAAAAAGGAAAAAGAGGATTGGTGTGGGTGATTCCCATGCGGATCCTCTTTGTTTTTGAAAAAAATTGAAATAGGTGTTGACAAAGAAAATGTATGGTGCTATCTTAAATACATAGAAATTAGCACTCCAAACAAGTGAGTGCTAACAAAACAAAAAGATATCAGGAATCGGAAGTGAGAACATGGAAGACAACGGATTAGATGAACGGAAAACCAAAATTTTAAATGCGATTATCAAGAATTATCTGGAGACCGGAGAACCGGTGGGATCCCGGACAATTTCCAAATATACCGATTTAAATTTGAGTTCGGCAACGATCCGCAATGAAATGTCTGATCTGGAAGAACTGGGCTATATCTTACAGCCGCATACTTCGGCAGGCAGAATTCCTTCCGATAAAGGATACCGGTTTTATGTCGATCATCTGATGGAGGAAAAGGACAAAGAAGTGGCGGATATGAAAGCATTCGTCATCGAGCATACGGAAAAGATGGATCAGGTGCTGCAGCAGGTAGCAAAGCTGTTAGCCGTGAATACAAACTATGCGACAATGATCACTTCCCCACAGACACATCACAGCAAGGTGAAGTTTTTACAGCTTTCGAATGTGGATGAACATAATATTCTGGTGGTTGTAGTATTGGAAGGCAATCTGGTAAAGAATAAGATTATCCCGGTCGATGAGCCGATCGACAATGAGCAGATGTTAAAGCTGAATATGCTGTTAAATACCAACCTTACCGGATTTTCCATGGAAGAGATCAATATTGGAACGATCGCTTTACTAAAGGAAAAAGCAGGAATCCACAGCAAGCTGATCGGCAGTGTACTGGATGCGGTTGCCGAGGCGATCAATGAAGGCGAGGATTTGGAAATATATACCAGCGGGGCAACGAACATCTTAAAATACCCGGAACTCAGTGATTCCGGAAATGCAAGTGAGCTGCTTAACGCATTTGAAGAAAAAGATCAGCTGGTCAGCCTGGTTACAGAGAACCTCGCGGAAGACGAGGAACAGACAGGAATCCAGGTTTATATAGGAAATGAGGCACCGATTCAGACCATGAAGGACTGCAGTGTGGTGACAGCAACGTATGAATTGGGCGAAGGCGTGAAGGGAACGATCGGAATCATCGGACCCAAGCGTATGGATTATGAGAACGTCATGAGCAATCTGAAGAATCTGAAGGCACAGCTGGATGGAATCTTGGATCGCAGAAAGAAGTAGGAGAAAGGGGCTAACAAAGTGTCAGATAAGAAAAAAGAGGAAGAAGTATTAGAAGAGGTTTTGGAAGATCTCGAAAAAGATGCCGCAGATCAGGCTGAGAAAAAGAAAGATACTTCAAAAGATAAAGAAGAACCGAAGAAAGAGGAAAAAGCCGAAAAGACAGAAAAAAAGAGCGGCTTTAAGAAAAAGGAAAAGAAAGACAAAAAGGATGAGAAGATCGAGGAACTGACCGATCAGGTGAAACGCCAGATGGCGGAATTTGATAACTTCCGTAAGCGGACGGAAAAAGAAAAAACACAGATGTTCGAGACGGGCGCGAAAAGCGTGATCGAAAAGATTCTTCCGGTCATTGATAATTTTGAAAGAGGACTTGCAGCTGTTCCGGAAGACGAAAAAGACAGTGCTTTCGTTGACGGAATGGATAAAGTATATCGTCAGATGCTCACAGAGCTTGACGCGATCGGCGTAAAACCGATCGAAGCAGTTGGCAAGGAGTTTGATCCGGAATTCCACAATGCAGTCATGCAGGTGGAAAGTGAAGAATACGATTCCGGAATTGTGGCTCAGGAATTACAAAAGGGTTACATTTACCATGACTCAGTCGTAAGACACAGCATGGTAGCAGTAGTACAGTAACAGGCAGGAAACAAACATTCAAAATAAAGAATATATTTAATCAGGAGGCTTTATTATGAGTAAAATAATTGGTATTGACTTAGGAACAACAAACAGCTGTGTAGCAGTTATGGAAGGTGGAAAACCTACCGTTATCGCAAACCAGGAAGGCGCAAGAACAACACCTTCTATCGTGGCTTTTACCAAGACAGGAGAAAGACTGGTTGGTGAGCCGGCAAAACGTCAGGCAGTTACCAATGCAGAAAAGACCATTTCTTCTATCAAGAGACACATGGGTACGGATTACAAGAAAGAGATCGAAGGAAAACAGTATTCTCCGCAGCAGATCTCCGCAATGATCTTACAGAAATTAAAAGCGGATGCGGAAGGATACCTTGGAGAAAAAGTTTCAGAAGCAGTCATCACAGTACCGGCTTACTTCAATGACGCACAGCGTCAGGCAACCAAAGACGCAGGTAAGATCGCAGGTCTTGATGTAAAACGTATCATCAACGAGCCGACCGCAGCAGCGCTTGCTTATGGCCTTGACAATGAAAAAGAGCAGAAGATCATGGTATACGATTTAGGTGGTGGTACATTCGATGTATCTATCATTGAGATCGGTGACGGCGTTATCGAAGTATTATCTACAAACGGTGATACACATCTTGGTGGTGATGATTTTGATAACCGTATCACACAGTGGATGATCGATGAATTCAAGAAAGCAGAAGGCGTTGATCTTTCCGGTGACAAGATGGCAATGCAGCGTCTGAAAGAAGCTGCAGAGAAAGCAAAGAAAGAGCTTTCTTCCGCAACAACAACAAACATCAACCTTCCGTTCATTACAGCTACTGCTGAAGGACCGAAGCATTTTGATATGAACCTTACCAGAGCAAAATTTGATGAACTGACACATGATCTGGTAGAAAAGACAGCAATCCCGGTACAGAACGCAATGAAAGATGCAGGACTTACCAATGCGGATCTTGGCCAGGTACTCTTAGTTGGTGGTTCTACCCGTATCCCGGCTGTACAGGATAAGGTAAGACAGATCACAGGCAAAGAGCCGAGCAAATCCTTGAACCCGGATGAATGTGTAGCAATCGGTGCATCCATTCAGGGTGGTAAACTTGCAGGTGATGCAGGCGCAGGCGATATCTTACTTCTGGATGTTACTCCGCTTTCTCTTTCCATCGAGACTATGGGTGGCATTGCAACCAGACTGATCGAGAGAAATACTACGATCCCGACCAAGAAGAGCCAGATCTTCTCTACTGCAGCCGATAACCAGACTGCCGTTGATATCAACGTAGTACAGGGTGAAAGACAGTTCGCGAGAGACAACAAGTCCTTAGGACAGTTCCGTCTGGATGGTATCCCGCCAGCACGTCGTGGTGTTCCGCAGATCGAAGTTACATTTGATATCGATGCCAACGGTATCGTAAATGTATCCGCAAAGGATCTTGGAACCGGAAAAGAACAGCATATTACCATTACAGCAGGTTCTAATATGTCCGATGAAGATATCGATAAGGCAGTAAAAGAAGCAGCTGAATTTGAAGCACAGGATAAGAAGAGAAAAGAAGCGATCGACACCAGAAATGATGCAGACGCATTTGTATTCCAGACCCAGGAAGCACTGGATCAGGTAGGCGCAAATCTGGATCCGGCTGACAAATCTGCAGTAGAAGCAGACCTGAAAGCATTGAAGGATCTGGTAGAAGCAAATCCGCAGCCGGAAAACATGACAGATGCACAGATCGCAGATATGAAGGCAGCAAAAGAAAAACTGACAGAGTCTGCACAGAAAGTATTTGCAAAGATGTATGAGCAGGCACAGGCAGCACAGGGCGGTCAGACAGCAGGACCGGACATGGGTGCAAACGCAGGCGCAGCAGGTGCAGGCAATGCAGATGATGATGTAGTAGATGCTGATTACAAAGAAGTTTAATTAGACAGCGAAGCAAAATACCGGAGATTCGGTATGAATGCCGCCGCGGATGCGGATGGCGCAAGCCAGGAAGCATGCCTGGAACAGAAAAGTTTCAGGCATGCTTGTTTGGATTGTTATATAGATCTTTACAGCCGGATGAGGCCGCAAAGATCTATGTGACAATAATCAGGCTGTCTATATATAAAGAAGAGGGAATTGAAAATGGCTGAACAGAAAAGAGATTATTATGAAGTGCTCGGTGTAGACCGAAACGCGGATGAAGCAACAATTAAAAAAGCATATCGTGTTCTGGCGAAGAAGTATCATCCGGATGCGAACCCGGGGGATAAAGAGGCAGAAAAGAAATTTAAAGAGGCTTCTGAGGCATATGCAGTTTTAAGCGATGCGGAGAAGAGAAAACAGTATGATCAGTTCGGTCATGCGGCGTTTGATGGCAGTGCAGGCGGAGGAGCAGGCGGATTTGATTTCTCCGGTATGGATATGGGAGATATCTTTGGAGACATTTTCGGAGACTTCTTTGGCGGTGGAAGCAGAAGCCGGAGAGCAAACAACGGACCGATGAAAGGCGCGAATATCCGCACCAGTATCCGGATCACATTTGAGGAAGCAGTTTTTGGATGCGAAAAAGAAATTGAACTGGTTTTAAAAGATGAGTGTAAGACCTGTCATGGAAGTGGTGCAAAGCCCGGAACTTCCAAAGAAACCTGCCCGAAATGCGGCGGTAAAGGAAAAGTGGTATACAGCCAGCAGTCACTGTTTGGTATGGTGCAGAATGTACAGAGCTGCCCGGATTGTAACGGAACCGGTCAGATCATTAAGGAGAAGTGTCCGGACTGCCGCGGAACCGGATATATCGCGAGCAAAAAGAAGATACAGGTATCTATCCCGGCGGGTATTGATGACGGACAGAGCGTAAGGATCCGTGAAAAAGGGGAACCGGGTGTAAATGGTGGACCGCGTGGAGATCTTCTGGTGGAAGTTGTGGTGTCCAGACATCCGATCTTCCAGAGACAGGATATGAATATTTACTCCACGGCACCGATCTCATTTGCACAGGCAGCGCTCGGTGGAGAGGTTCGTATCAACACCGTAGACGGAGATGTGCTCTACGAGGTAAAACCGGGTACCCAGACTGATACCAAGATCCGGCTGAAAGGAAAAGGTGTTCCGTCACTGCGTAACAAGGCAGTTCGTGGTGATCAGTATGTCACGCTGGTTGTACAGGTGCCGACCGGATTGAATGAAGCAGCAAAAGAAGCGCTGCGCGCATTTGACGAACAGACCGGACAGACGTTAAAGAAGCAGGGAACAGCGGAAGCGAAACCGAAGAAAAAAGGATTTAAAGACAAAATAAAAGAAGCATTTGATGAAATGTAAATAAAAAGCGAGAAAGGCAGTGCGGTAAGGGCATTGCCTTTTTGCTTTACAGTCCGGTAAAATTTGGAAATGGAGTTGACTTCCTCTTTAAGTAGTTGTAAACTTTGTATCAGTGAATGGTTTATTTCGGTTGCAAAGGAGTGTTTGTCAAAAAGGGGTAAAAACCATGGAACAGAGCAAAACAACACGAAAGAAAACAGAAGAGGGAACAGAGCGAAGCATTCTTTCCATAGAGGAGGCAGAAGTATTAAGGCATTCTTTAGAGAGGAAAGAGCGCGAGCTGAAAAGAGGGCAGAGGCAGCTTGAACTCGACAGAAAGCGGTTGCAGCGGGAAAGTGAATCGGAACGCGCCAGGCTTGCGAGAGAGAATCAGCTGTTTGCCATGAAGTGGAGTCTTCTGGAAGAGGAAGTAAAGAGGCTTGCGGATGAAAAGCAGCAGGTGGAAAAGCAGAAGATCTTTTATGAGCAGATCAATGAATTTGAACGCAGATCATCCTCCTCAGGAGCTACGATCCGCGGGGAGATGTTTTTTGCCGGAGTCACCAGTGAGCTGGCACTGAAAAAGCGATACAAGGATCTGATCAAGATCTATCATCCGGATAACATTTCGGGAGATACCAATACCATACAGGAGATCAACCGGGAATATGACGAGTTGAAAGACAGACTGGAAGGCTAGGCCGCGGCAGTATATGTTACTGCCGCGGTTTTCTCTTGTGTGTGGGAAAAACGGGGCAGTTGCAACCGAAAACAAACTGTGTTATGATATAAAACAAGTATGCCTTCTATAATAGAAGGTAAAATTGCAGACGGAGCAAAAGGTGAAAAAATGAAATGGAATAAATTTACGATTGAAACGACAACACAGGCAGAGGATTTTGTCAGTGCGATGTTAAATGACCTTGGCATTGAGGGAATTGAAATTGAAGACAACATACCGCTGACGGAGGAAGAACAGAAGGGGATGTTTATTGACTTCCCGCCGGAACTTCCGGAAGATGACGGGACAAGCAGAGTTAGCTTTTATCTGGAAGAACAGGAAGACGCGAAGGAAATTCTGCGAAAAGTCATGCTGGGTCTGGAGGAACAGCGGCAGTTTGTGGATGTCGGAGCCGGAACGATCTCATCCAGCCAGACCGAAGATGTTGACTGGATCAATAACTGGAAGAAATTTTTCCAGTCCTTCTACATTGATGATATTTTGATCAAACCGACCTGGGAAGCGTTAAAAGAAGAAGATAAGGACAAGTTCCTGATCGAGATTGACCCGGGTGTGTCCTTTGGAACCGGAAAACATGAGACAACACAGCTTTGTATCCGGCAGCTCCGCAAATACTTGAAGAAGGGTGACCGGGTACTGGATGTCGGCTGTGGAAGCGGGATTCTCTCGATTGTTGCGATGAAACTCGGTGCGTCCCATGTGGTTGGAACAGATCTGGATGAGAACTGCATGACTTCGACTTATGAAAATATGGAAGTGAACCATCTGCCAAAAGAAATGGGTGAGTTTTATGTGGGAAATCTCATCGATGATGTGGCACTGCAGGAAAAGGTCGGGACGGAAGTCTATGATATCGTGGTTGCGAATATTTTAGCGGATGTTATCATTCCGATGGCACCGGTGATCCCTGCGCGGTTAAAAAAAGGCGGCGTGTTCATTACATCCGGGATCATTGATTTTAAAGAGAATGAAGTAAAGGAAGCCATTGAAAAAGCAGGACTTACCGTGCTTGAGATCAATCATCAGGGTGAGTGGGTAAATATTACCGCACAGAAGAATTAGATCCAGGAGAAAGAAATGTATCAGTTTTTTGTAGAAGATGCGCAGATCGGAAAAGAGTTTATTACGATCACCGGATCGGATGTCAATCATATAAAAAATGTCCTTCGGATGAAGCCGGGGGAAAAGATCCGTGTCAGCAACCAGCAGGGAAAAGATTACTACTGTGAGATTCTGGAACTCGGGGATGATTTTGTACAGGCAGATATTTTAGATTCCGAGGCGGCGGGAACAGAGCTCGGTGCAAAGATATTTCTGTTTCAGGCACTGCCGAAGGGCGACCGAATGGAAACCGTGATCCAAAAGGCGGTAGAGCTCGGAGTGTACGAGATCATTCCGGTTGCGATGAAATACTGCGTGGTGAAGCTGGACGCAAAGAAAGCGGAGAACAAGAAAAAACGCTGGCAGGCGATCGCGGAGAGCGCGGCAAAGCAGTCCAAGCGGAGCCGGATACCGGTAGTACATGAGGTGATGGATTTTGCCTCGGCAGTGGAATACGCAAAAAACTGTCAGGTGAATCTGGTTCCCTATGAAAATGAACGTGGTATGGTGGCAACGCGGGAAGCACTGGATTCCTTACATGCGAAGGATTCTATCAGTGTGATGATCGGACCGGAGGGCGGTTTTTCCGAGGAGGAGATCGAAAAAGTGCGCACGGAGCATATGCAGGTGATCTCACTGGGAAAACGCATTCTGCGTACCGATACAGCGGCGATCGCCACGCTGTCACTTTTGATGCTGGAACTTGAAATGATGGAGGCTAAACAGGAAAAATGATGGAAGCATATCTGGACAATTCAGCGACAACGCGGTGCTCAGACCGGGCATTTGCGCTGATGCAAAAGGTTCTTCTTGAGGATTACGGGAATCCGTCCTCGCTGCATATGAAAGGTGTGGAGGCGGAACGCTATGTGAAAGCGGCAAGAGAAAAGATCGCAAAGACACTGAAAGTGACGGAAAAAGAGATCATCTTTACGTCCGGCGGAACGGAGTCCAATAACCTTGCCATTCTCGGAACAGCATTTGCAAACCGCAGAACGGGCAACCGGATCATTACGACTGCTGTAGAACACGCATCGGTTGCAAATCCGATGAAGTTTTTGGAGGAAGAGGGATTTGAAGTAATCTATCTTCCGGTGGATGAAAACGGCGTGATCTCCTTAAAAGATCTGGAGGAGGCACTGAGCGATCAGACGATCCTTGTTTCACTCATGCATGTCAACAATGAGATCGGAGCCGTAGAGCCGGTTGAGGAGGCAGCGGCGCTCGTGCATGAAAAGTGTCCCAAGGCGCTGGTACATGTGGATGCGATCCAGTCGTACGGAAAATTCAGGATCTATCCGAAGAAAAGCGGGATCGATCTGCTTTCCGTGAGCGGACATAAGATCCATGGTCCGAAAGGCAGTGGATTTTTATATGTGAAAGAAAAAACAAAGATAAAGCCGATCATCTATGGCGGCGGACAGCAAAACGGTATGCGCTCCGGGACGGAAAACGTACCGGGGATCGCGGGGCTTGGCGAAGCAGCGGCAGAAATTTATGAAGATTTTAAAGAGAAGCAGGACAGGCTCTATGCCTTAAAGGAACGGTTTATCCGGGAAGTCACAACGATACCGGGTGTCTCGGTCAATGGAAAGACCGGCCGTGACAGCGCACCGCATATCGTGAGCGTGAGCGTGGAGGGAGTCCGCGCAGAGGTACTTTTACATTCGTTAGAGGACAAACAGATCTATGTGTCTTCGGGATCGGCATGTTCCTCCAATAAGCCGGCGGTGAGCCGTACATTGAAAGGGATCGGGTTAAAGCAGAACCTTCTGGATTCTACGGTGCGGTTCAGCTTTTCCGTACACACAACGGAAGAGGAGATCGATTACGCGGCGGATGTGTTAAAAACACTGGTTCCTGCATTGCAGAAGTATACCAGACATTAGAAAGGAAATGGAAATGTACAGAGCATTTTTGATTAAATACGGAGAGATCGGAGTAAAAGGCAAGAACCGATATGTGTTTGAGGATATGCTGGTAAAGCAGATCCGCTTTGCCTTGAATCCGGTGGATGGAGAATTTGAAGTAAGAAAAGAACAGGGAAGGATCTACGCCGAGGTCATAAGCGATGAGTATGATTATGACGAGACGGTAGCCGCACTGAAAAATGTATTTGGAATCGTTGCGTTCTGCCCGGTCGTCCTGGTGGATGATGAAGGCTTTGACAAGCTTGCGGAAGATGTGGTGCGCTATTTAAAGGCGGCTTATCAGAAGACGGATTTTACGTTTAAAGTCAATGCGAGAAGAGCGAGAAAAAATTATCCGATGAATTCCATGGAGATCAATGCAGCGCTTGGAGAAAAGATCCTTGACGCACTTCCGGAGACCAAGGTGGATGTCCACAACCCGGAGGTTATGGTAAGCATTGAGGTGCGAAACCAGATCAATATCTACTCTACGGAGATCCCGGGACCGGGCGGAATGCCGGTCGGTTCAGCGGGAAGGGCAATGTTACTGCTTTCGGGCGGAATCGACAGTCCGGTAGCCGGTTATATGATCGCAAAGCGTGGTGTTGAGATCGAGGCAACCTATTTTCACGCACCGCCATACACCAGTGAACGCGCAAAACAGAAAGTGGTCGATCTCGCGAAGATCGTTGCAAAATATTCCGGACCGATCAAACTGCATGTGGTCAACTTTACAGATATCCAGCTGTATATTTATGAAAAGTGCCCGCATGAGGAGCTTACGATCATCATGCGCCGTTATATGATGCGGATCGCGCAGCATTTTGCAGAGAATCATAAATGTCTCGGACTGATCACCGGCGAGAGTATTGGACAGGTGGCAAGCCAGACGATGCAGTCTCTGATGGTGACCAATGAAGTCTGCGAGATGCCGGTATATCGTCCACTGATCGGATTTGACAAGCAGGAGATCGTTGAGATTTCAGAAAAGATCGGGACTTATGAGACTTCAATCCAGCCGTTTGAGGACTGCTGTACGATCTTTGTTGCAAAGCATCCGGTTACCAAGCCGAGCCTTAAAGTGATCAGAAATTCGGAAAAGAAACTGGAAGAGAAGATTGATGAACTGATGCAGGAAGCGATCGATACGACGGAGACGATACTTGTAGAAGCATAGAAAACAGGAATGATTTTGAGCAGAAAAAAAGGGAGTGCATGCACACTCCCTTTTGGAAATTTTAATTAAACAAGATATGGTTTTAAAACTTCCATGATTTCATCCAAATTTGCTTCGGTATGAATTGCTAAGTCAATTGGTTTGGATAAATCTAAACTGAAGATACCCATGATGGATTTTGCATCAATAACGTATCTGCCAGAGATTAAATCAAAGTCAAACTCGAATTGAGTAATAGCGTTGACAAAGGATTTTACCTTGTCGATAGAATTTAATGAAATTTGAACTGTTTTCATATAGAGACCTCCTTGGTTACTACAATTCTTTTTATATTAGTATAGTAACTTTTTTTTTAGGAAAAGTCAACATAAAGTGAGGAAAAAAGTCAATGAAAAAAGTAGCATTGCACAATTTGGGATGCAAAGTAAACGCATATGAGACGGAAGCGGTCCAGCAGATGCTTGAAGAGTGCGGATACGAGATCGTTCCGTTTCATGAATACGCGGATGTTTACATCATAAATACCTGTTCCGTGACGAATATGGCGGACCGGAAATCGCGTCAGATGCTGCACCGGGCAAAAAAGCAGAATCCGGATGCGGTGGTTGTCGCGATGGGCTGTTACGTGCAGACGGCGGCGGAAGAGGTGAAAAACGATACCGCAGTGGATATTGTGATCGGCAACAACAAAAAGCATGAACTGCCGGGGCTGCTGCGAAAGTATGAAGAAGAAAAGGCAAACGGAGAAACAGAGCTCGCAGTGATCGACATCAATGAGAAGGGGCAGCCGTATGAGGAACTGTTTTTAAAGAAGACGGCGGAGCACACCAGAGCTTTTATTAAAGTGCAGGACGGCTGCAACCAGTTCTGCAGTTACTGTATCATTCCGTATGCCAGAGGAAGGGTGCGGAGCAGAAAGACAGAGGATGTCCTGCGTGAAGTGGAGCATCTGGCAGAACAGGGCTATAAGGAAGTCGTGCTGACCGGGATCCATTTAAGCTCGTTTGGTGTGGATACCGGTGATACCTTGCTGCACCTGATCGAAGAAGTCCATAAGGTGGATGGCATTGAGCGGATCCGTCTCGGTTCCCTGGAACCGCGTATTGTGACGGAGGAGTTTGCCGAAAAACTTGCCGGAATGCCAAAGATCTGCCCGCATTTTCATCTGTCACTGCAAAGTGGCTGCGACGTGACGTTAAAACGCATGAACCGCCGCTATGATACGGAAGAATATGCGAATAAATGTGAGATTTTACGAAAATACTTTAAACATCCGGCGATCACGACTGATGTGATCGTGGGATTCCCGGGTGAGACGGAAGAAGAATTTGAGACGACAAGGGAGTTCTTGGAGAACGTACATTTCTATGAAATGCATATCTTTAAATATTCAAAGCGCAAGGGGACCAAAGCCGCGGTTATGGCAGATCAGGTTCCGGAGGACATAAAGACGAAACGGAGCGGCAGATTGCTGGAACTAGAAAAAGAGATGTCCGAAGAATTCCGGGAATTTTATCTTGGCAGGACAAAAGAAGCTCTGCTTGAGGAAGAGATGGAGCTGGACGGTATGCGCTATTTTACCGGCTATACAAAAGAGTATGTAAAAGTGGCGGTACGGGCAGACGGACATGCCGCAAATACGATGGTCCGCGGCAGAATGGAGCGGGAGCTTTCCGACGGGCTGTATCTTATGGTTGAATTTTAATGTAATTTGTATTAGAATAATAACAGCGATGCTTTTGACTTCAGAAGAACAAAAGAGCAAAAATAAGGGCGTGAAATTATGCAGGATAAAAATAACACACAATATTTCAAAGTAGAAAAAGAACCGGAAATCAAAGTCAAAGATGTACTGGATATCGTATATCATGCACTGTCCGAGAAAGGGTACAATCCCGTAAATCAGATTGTTGGATATATTATGTCAGGAGATCCGACGTATATCACCAGCCATAATAATGCAAGAAGTCTGATCATGAAGGTAGAACGTGACGAACTCGTGGAAGAAATTTTAAAAGAATATATTAAGACCAATTCCTGGCAGTAGGAGGAGACTATGCGTATCATCGGTTTGGATTTTGGCTCAAAGACTGTGGGCGTTGCGATGAGCGATGAGCTTTTGATCACGGCACAGGGAGTTGAGATCGTACGGAGAAAATCCCCGACAAAGCTGCGCCAGACACTGGCAAGGATCGAGGAGATCATTGCGGAATACGGTGCGGAGCGGATCGTGCTTGGCTATCCCAAGAATATGAACAATACGGAGGGAGAGCGCTGCGCGAAGACGCTGGAATTCAAGGAGATGCTGGAGAGACGGACTTCTCTTCCCGTAATATTATGGGATGAGAGACTGACGACAGTATCTGCGGATCAGGTCATGATGGAGAGCGGGATCAGACGGGAAGACCGTAAAAAGTATGTGGACAGAATTGCCGCTGAATTTATACTTCAGGGCTATCTGGATTCTTTGAAGAATCAGACAGAATAGGAGTTTTCATGGAGAAAATAAAATTTGCCGATCCGGACACGGGAGAATGTCTGGAGTTTTATGTATTGGAACAGACGAGGATCAATAACAGGGACTATCTTCTGGTAACCGTAGATGAAGACGGTGACTCAGATGCATTTGTCTTAAAAGATCTTTCCGAAGATACAGAGAAAGAAGCGGTCTATGAGATCGTGGAAGAAGAAGCAGAATTAGAAGCAATCGCTAAAGTGTTTTCCGAGATGCTGGAAGATGTCGATATTGAATTATAGAACATTAACGGGCAGCTGATTTTAAAAACAAGATACATAGGGAAACGTTTGAAACAGACGGTTATTCCCGCAAAGAACGAGTCAGGCGGACATGCGTGCATGGTCGCTTGACTCGTTATGAACAAATCTTAAAAAATGAAACAGGAACGGAGAATCAAAAAATAAATGGAGGTGCGGACTTGAAGAAAAAGTCAACAGAAAACAGTAATCATTCAAAATTAAAGATCATTCCGCTTGGAGGATTAGAGCAGATTGGAATGAACATCACGGCATTCGAATATGAGGACAGCATTATCGTAGTGGACTGCGGTCTGTCTTTCCCGGAAGATGACATGTACGGCATCGACCTGGTCATCCCGGATGTCACCTATTTAAAGGACAATATCGACAAGGTAAAGGGATTTTTCATCACACATGGACACGAGGATCACATCGGTGCGATCCCTTATGTATTAAAGGAAGTGAACGTGCCGATCTATGCGACAAAGCTGACGATGGGCATCATCGATCACAAGCTGACCGAACACAATCTTTTGTCCAAGGTGAAACGCAAGGTGGTAAAATACGGACAGCATATCAATCTGGGCTGCTTCCGCGTGGAATTTATAAAGACCAACCACAGTATCCAGGATGCGGCGGCACTTGCGATCTACTCACCGGCAGGTATCGTTGTGCATACCGGAGACTTTAAGGTAGATTACACACCGGTATTTGGTGATGCCATTGATTTACAGCGTTTTGGCGAGATCGGAAAGAAGGGCGTTTTGGCGCTTATGTGCGACAGTACCAATGCGGAGCGCCCTGGCTTTACGATGTCGGAAAAGACAGTCGGAAAAACATTTGAAACGATCTTTGCGGATCACAAGAATAACCGTATCATTATTGCTACCTTTGCGTCCAATGTGGACCGTGTACAGCAGATCATCGATACGGCGTATAAATATGGCAGAAAAGTGGTGATCGAGGGACGCAGTATGGTCAATATCATTTCCACTGCGCAGGAGCTCGGTTACATCAATATCCCGGACAATACGCTGATCGATATTGAGGAGCTGAAAAATTATCCGGATGAGAAAACCGTGCTTATCACGACCGGAAGCCAGGGAGAATCCATGGCGGCGTTATCGAGAATGGCATCCGGCATCCACAGAAAGATCACGATCAAACCGAATGACACGATCGTTTTGAGTTCCAATCCAATTCCTGGAAATGAAAAGGCAGTTTCCAAGATCATCAATGAGCTGTCCATGAAGGGCGCGGAAGTGATCTTCCAGGATGTCCATGTATCCGGTCATGCGTGCCAGGAGGATATCAAACTGATCTACTCACTGGTAAAACCGAAATATGCGATCCCGGTGCATGGTGAGTACCGTCATCTGATGGCACAGGCACATATCGCGGAAGAGATCGGTATTGACAAAGATCATATTTTCCTGCTCTCATCGGGCGATGTATTAGAGCTTGATGAGGATGGAGCGGCAGTTACCGGACATGTACCGGTCGGAGATGTCATGGTAGACGGACTTGGCGTCGGAGACGTTGGAAATATCGTACTGCGTGACAGACAGCATCTGGCGGAAGAGGGAATCATCATCGTTGTTCTGACGCTGGAAAGCGGCTCCGGGCAGGTGCTTGCGGGACCGGACATCGTTTCGAGAGGATTTGTCTATGTGCGTGGTTCGGAAAGCCTGATGGATGAGGCAAAGCAGGTATTGAATGATACCATGGATCATTGTATGGATAAAAATATCACAGACTGGGGAAAGATCAAATCAGAGATCAAGGATGCGCTTGGCGATTTTGTATGGAAAGAGACAAAGCGTAAACCGATGATCATCCCGATCATTATGGAAGTCTAGGTAAAAAGCAGAGGACAGGAACATGGAACAGATGAGAGAAGCGCTTGATGCGCTCCTCGCGGCGATACGGTCGAGCGAGGAATATAAAAATTATCAGGACATCAAGGCGCGGATTCATGAGAAACCTGAAGTGGAAAAAAGAGTTGCGGAATTCCGGAAACGGAATTATCAGTTACAGAATCAGAAAGACGCGGATCTTTTTGGAGAGATGGATAAGCTGGAGCGGGAGAAGTCGAAGATCTGTGAAAATTCGCTCGCGGCAGAGTATCTTGCGGCAGAACTGGCATTCTGCCGCGTCATTCAGGAGATCAACTGGGAGTTTGTAGAGAAACTGGACTTTGAAGTCGGTTTTGAAAACGAAGGAGAATAGCGAGGCAGTTGAGATGAAAAATACCAGCAGAGTCGTAATACGAATAACCGGCAGCGTCATTTCCCTTTTGATCCTGGTTCTTGTGGTACTCGGGCTGATCCGGGCAGGTCAGTGGGCATATGGCTTTGGATACCGCGTCTATACAGAGGATGCGATGGAGAGCGCGCCCGGTACAGACAAGACAGTTACCGTGACGGCAGATATGTCCGCGAAGGATGTCGGCAGACAGCTTGAGGAGAAAGGCCTGATCCGTGACGCGAACCTTTTTGTGGTTCAGCTGAAACTGTCATCTTATTCCGGGGCGATCAAGGAGGGCACGTATACCCTGAACACGTCAATGACCGCCGAAGAGATGATGCAGATCATGGCGGCGGAAGAAGATACGGAAAGCAGCACGGAGAATACATAAAAGAAGGCGGAGAAGAGACAGTGGTAGTAGAGGAACGACTGGTTACATACATCAATTCGTTGGAAACCGGGAATACAGAGATTTTAGATGAGATCGAACGGGAAGCGCTGCGCAGTGATGTTCCGATCATCCGCAAGGAAATGCAGACGTTTTTGAAGGTGTTTCTCGCGATGAAACGTCCGGCGCGGATCCTGGAGGTCGGTACGGCAGTCGGCTTTTCCGCGATTCTTATGGCAGAATATAATCCGGGTGCGTGTGAGATCATCACGATTGAAAATTATGAAAAGCGGATTCCAATCGCGCGTGAAAATTTTAAGCGCGCAGGGAAAGAATCCGTGATCACACTCCTGACCGGAGATGCAAAAGAGGTTCTTCCGACAATAGAAGAACCTTTTGATTTTATATTTATGGATGCGGCGAAGGGGCAGTACATCCATTTTCTGCCGGAGGTGCTTCGTCTGTTAAAAAGCGGCGGCACCCTGATATCGGACAATGTATTGCAGGACGGTGACATCATACAGTCCCGTTTTGCGGTGACACGGAGGAACCGTACGATCCACAAACGGATGCGGGAATATCTGTACACCCTTACCCACCACGAAGAACTGACCACGGCGGTATTGCCGATCGGTGATGGGATCACGGTCAGCGTAAAGAAATAGAAAGCAGGAGAGAAAAAATGAGACATCCGGAATTACTGGTACCGGCAAGCAGTCTTGAGGTACTGAAAATAGCGGTTATATTTGGTGCGGACGCAGTGTATATCGGCGGAGAAGCGTTTGGTCTGCGTGCGAAAGCAAAAAACTTTTCCATGGAGGATATGAAAGAGGGGATCCTTTTTGCCCATGCACATGATGTAAAAGTCTATGTGACGGCAAATATCCTTGCGCATAATGAGGATCTTGAAGGCGTGCGCGCGTATTTCGAGGAGTTAAAAGAAATCGGACCGGATGCGCTTATCATTTCAGATCCGGGCGTGTTTACGGTTGCGCGGGAAGTCTGTCCTGAAATTGATATACATGTCAGTACGCAGGCGAACAACACCAATTACGGCACTTTTTTATTCTGGCAGAAACTTGGCGCAAGCAGAGTTGTGACTGCGCGTGAGCTTTCCTTGAAAGAAATCCGTGAGATCCGTGCAAAGATCCCGGATGAGCTTGAGATCGAGACATTTGTGCATGGTGCGATGTGCATTTCCTATTCGGGAAGATGCCTCCTCAGCAATTATTTTACCGGGCGTGACGCAAACCAGGGTGCGTGTACGCATCCGTGCCGCTGGAAATATGCGGTCGTGGAAGAAAAACGGCCGGGTGAATATCTGCCGGTTTACGAAAATGAGCGTGGAACCTATATCTTTAATTCCAAGGATCTTTGTATGATCGAGCATATTCCGGAGCTGATCGAATCCGGGATCGACAGTTTCAAGATCGAGGGACGGATGAAGACGGCGCTTTACGTCGCGACAGTTGCGCGTACTTACCGGAAAGCGATCGATGATTATCTGGAATCTCCGGAAAAGTATAAGGAAAATATGCCGTGGTATCTGGATCAGATCTCAAACTGTACCTACCGTCATTTTACGACCGGATTTTTCTTTGGAAAACCGTCCGAGGAAGCTCAGATCTATGATAATAACACCTATGAGAAGGAATACACATATCTTGGCATTGTAGGAGAGCAGAATGAGGAAGGGCTCTATCGGATTGAACAGCGCAACAAGTTTTCTGTCGGGGAAACGATCGAGGTCATGCGCGCGAACGGGGATAATATTCCGGTCACGGTAAAGCGCATCGTGGATGAGGAAGGAAATGATATGCCAAGCGCACCGCATCCGAAGCAGGTCTTATATCTTGACCTGGGGCAGGAACTTATGCAGTACGATATTCTGCGCAGAAAAGAGGAATAAAAAAGCAGCAAAGACAGGGGGAGAAAAATGAGAAGTCAAAAGTATAGCCTGACCGAAGAGGCAAAAAAACTGGAAGAGCTTCTGGCACAGGAACACGGGGAAAAAGAGCATGCGCTGCAGATCTTGGAAGAGATCTGCCATTGCATTGAGCTTCTGGCGGAACAGATGCCGGCAAATGAGCGCGAGGGCTACCAGCTGCGGGGAATGATCGATGAAATCCGCACGGACGAAGAAAGAATTGACACAGAGGGAAATGAATTTCATGGTGCAAAAACAGTGGCAGATGCCTGGCTTACCGATTTTTATGACCTGTGTGAAGCCTGCGGATGCAGACTGGAAGAAGAGAAATAAAAAAGATCACAGAACACGGTTTCGTGTCCTGTGGTCTTTTTTTGTAAACAATGTTTTAAGACAGATTTTTTAAACGTTGTAAATCTTTTCCAGATACTCCATGCGGGCACCAAGATTGGACAAAAGCAGATCGGTGACCATGAGCGCAGCCATGGACTCCACCACGACAACGGCGCGCGGTACGATAATCGGATCATGGCGTCCTTTGATCTGGATCTGGATCTCTTCGCCTGCTTTGTTTACCGTTTGCTGCGTGGAAGCAATGGAAGGTGTCGGCTTTATCGCTGCGCGGAAGATGACCGGGCTTCCGTCGCTCATTCCGCCAAGCACACCGCCGGCGTGATTGGTCTTTTTGGAGACAGAACCGTCTGCGTCAAGACAGAAGGCATCGTTGTTGGAAAGACCGGTAGCGGTGGCTGCGTCAAAACCGTCCCCGATCTCAAAGCCCTTGACCGCACCGATGGAAAGAATGGCTTTGGCGAGGTTGGCATCCAGCTTTTCGAAGACCGGATCGCCGATACCGGCAGGCATTCCCGTGATCACGCATTCAACGACTCCGCCGGAAGAATTCTGCTCACTTATGCATGTTTCCAGGTAGGAGGCAGCTTTTTCGGCAGCGTCCTTATCCGGCATCGCAAGCGCGTTATTTTTGATCTCATCTTTGGAAAAACGTGACATATCGACCGCAACGGGACCGATGGATCTGGTATAAGTCAGAATGTGGATGCCGAGCGTGTCTAAGATCTTGCAGGCGATGGCACCTGCGGCAACACGTCCGATCGTCTCTCTGCCGGAGGAACGTCCGCCGCCCCGGTAATCCCGGAAACCGTATTTTGCGTCAAAGGTATAATCAGCATGTCCCGGACGGTAGTAGGACGCGATCTCACTGTAATCCCTTGACTGCTGGTTCTTGTTAAAAACAACCAGCGAGATCGGCGTGCCGGTGGTCTTACCCTCAAAGACACCGGAAAGGATCTCGACCGCATCGTCCTCCTTACGCGGGGTGGTGAATTTTGACTGTCCCGGTTTTCTACGATCCAGATAGACCTGGATATCTGCCTCGGAAAGAGGAAGTCCTGCCGGACAGCCGTCTACAACGACGCCGACACCTTTGCCGTGGGATTCTCCCCAGGTTGTGATCTTAAATATATTTCCAAACGTTGAACCTGCCATGATGTCCTCCTGTTTTCTATAATAATACAATAATTTTAAGTATAGAGGATTTGGAAAAGAAAGACAACCGGAAAATCAAAAATGAACGGGGATTTTGTTCTGTACATTTTTGGGGGAAGCCGCTATAATAAGAAACAGACGACTGAGCAATAAAAGAAAAAGGAGATCTTATGTACGAGTTATTAAAAAAAGACGGACGGGCGAAGCGGGGCGTGCTTCATACCGTGCATGGCGATATACAGACACCGGTGTTTATGAATGTAGGTACTGCCGCGGCGATCAAGGGAGCGGTTTCCACCGAGGATCTCGAACAGTTAAAGACACAGGTGGAGCTGTCCAATACCTATCATCTTCATGTGAGACCGGGGGATGAAATTGTAAAAAAACTGGGTGGTCTGCATAAATTTATGGTCTGGAACAAGCCAATCCTTACCGATTCCGGCGGATTTCAGGTGTTTTCCCTCGCGGATTTAAGAAAGATCAAAGAAGAGGGGGTATATTTCCACTCGCATGTGGACGGAAGGAAGATCTTTATGGGACCGGAGCAGAGTATGCAGATCCAGTCCAATCTTGCGTCTACGATCGCAATGGCGTTTGATGAGTGCCCGCCGGCGCTGGCTGACCGGAATTATGTGGAAAATTCAGTGGCGCGTACGACCAGATGGCTTGCGCGCTGCAAGACGGAGATGCAGCGGTTGAACGGACTTGAGGATACGATCAACAAGAACCAGATGTTGTTCGGGATCAATCAGGGAGCAGTTCTTGAGGATATCCGTATCGACCACGCGAAGCGGATCACGGAGATGGATCTTGACGGATATGCGGTAGGAGGACTTGCAGTAGGAGAGACACATGAGCAGATGTATCATATCCTGGATGTCACGGTTCCGCATTTGCCGGAGAACAAGCCGACGTACCTTATGGGTGTGGGAACGCCTGCAAATATCCTGGAGGGTGTTGCGCGCGGGGTGGATTTCTTTGACTGCGTATATCCGACAAGAAACGGAAGACACGGACATGTCTACACCAATCAGGGAAAATTAAACCTGTTTAACCAGCGTTTTGAACTGGACGACAGACCGATCGAGGAGGGCTGCGGATGTCCGGCATGCCGCAGATACAGCAGGGCATATATCCGCCATCTGTTAAAGGCGAAGGAGATGCTCGGCATGCGTTTATGTGTGATGCATAACCTGTATTTTTACAATACGATGATGGAAGAGATCCGGGATGCCATTGACGCCGGCAGATATGCGTCCTATATGGATGAAAAACTTTACGGTATGAGCCAGATGGATGGTAAATAAGTAAAATTTCTATGAAAAAATGGAAAACCACTTGATGTGGCAGACAACTTTGTGTAGAATAATAGGAGCGCTTCAAAGAGACAGGAAGCAATTTATATGGTGATTTTAGGAGGAAAAATGCAATGTCTATTTTAGCAGAAGCAACAGGTACCGGCTCGATGAGTTTTATGATTTTCTGGCTGATACTTATCTTTGTACTGATGTATTTTATGATGATTCGTCCGCAGAAGAAGGAACAGCAGCGTAAGGACGCCATGCTTTCCGAGCTCGCAGTTGGCGATACGGTTCTTACAACCAGCGGATTTTATGGTGTAGTCATCGATATCTCAGATGACACAGTGATCATTGAATTTGGTAACAACAAGAACTGCCGTATTCCGATGCAGAGAGCTGCGATCGCGGCAGTAGAAAAGCCGGAAGAGGCTGTTGTGGACAAGACAGACAAAAAAGCGGATAAGAAGGACAAAAAGGCTGAGAAATAATGGGCAGTCAAACAGAGACTTGAGGCAGCTGCCCCGGGTCTCTTTTGTTTTTTGGGCTTTCGCAAAGCCGGATTTTCTGATAAAATAAGTAAAAAGAACATAGGATAAGGGGGATTTTGTATGAATACCGGAAAAGAACAGGAAAAGACGGCAATGCTGGGCAAACTGGCTTGTGTCTGTGCATTGCCGTTTGTAGTATTGTGGCTGATAAATATGGGCGTGATGTATCTGGTACAGAAGGGAACGTTGAGCAGTCTTGTGGCGAACGTGATCCTGCTTGTTGTGATCCTTGCGATGATCGGCGGAGTAGTGGCAGCAGTAAGGGCAGCGACCGGAAAGATCCGCTTTATGGTCAAACATATGGAAGAAATGGGCGATGACCATATGGAGCAGGATAATGCGCTCTTACAGCGGGATGACGCGCTTGGAGAGATGGCGCGTTCCGCAAATGAGATGATCACATCTTTTGCGCAGGTAGTAAACCAGATCCGCACGGCGACAGCGGAATTGGAGGAAGTATCCGGAGATTTTCAGGAATCATTTGGAAATATGTCGGATTCTGTGGAACGCGTCAGCGGAAAAGTAAACTCCATTACCGATAATACAGCGGCACAGGCAGATAAGACCAGGGATATCGAGCAGAAGATCATGAACATCAGCCAGGCGGTGGAAACGATCGCGCAGAATATCGATGTGCTCGTGGAGAGCGCCGGAAAAATGAAATCCTGCAACGAAGAAGCGGAAAATATCATGCGGGAACTTGTAACGATCAGTAAGGATAACAGTGCGGCAGTGGAAAATGTCCGCAGCCAGACAGATCTGACCAACCAGTCTGCAATGCAGATCCGCACGGTAACCGAGATCATCGCGGGAATTTCCAGCCAGACCAACCTTCTTGCGTTAAACGCAAGTATTGAGGCGGCGCGCGCGGGAGAACAGGGAAAAGGTTTCGCGGTCGTTGCGGAGGAGATTCGTACACTTGCAGATCAGTCACGGGAATCTTCGGAGAAGATCAATGCGATCGTCAATACCCTGATCGAGAATTCCAATGTCAGCGTGGACATCACAGAAAAAGTTTCCCAGGCGTTTGAGGAGCAGAACAAAAAAATCCATGAGACAGAGAGCATCTTTGCGTCACTGAACCAGGAGATCGCGCTTGTGAGTGATTCCATCCACGGCATCGGAACGGAAGTGGATGAATTAAACGAACATAAGAATGCGATGGAAGAGGGAATCGTGACCCTCACGCAGACCGCAGAGGAAAATACGCAGAGCGCAAGAGAGACTCTGGATTCCATGAATGAAGTGGAAGCGATCGTAGCACAGTGCAAGAGCTCGACCAACCGTATCACGAATGTGGCGAAAGATCTGGTTTCCGGCATACAGAAAGTCGGCGTAAAACAGTTAAAACAGGAAGTCGAAGAAAGATTTTAAGTAACGGATCATAAAAAAGCAGGGCGGATTCCCCGAAAGGAAAGCCGGCCTGTTTTTCTATAAGATGAAATAATAGAAAAAAGCCTTTCTATAACCGCAAAGCATATCAAATATAAAAAACAAGAATAGATACGCTTATTGAAATAAACGCAGAAATACTATATAGTATAACTATTAAGCATATCAGAGAAAAGTCTTGAATGAGAAAGGAAGTAGAAATTCCATGAAGTGTAAGGTTGGAGTTATTTCCGGTGACGGAATCGGACCGGAGATCGTAAGAGAAGCAAAAAAAGTATTGGATAAAATTGGCAGAACATACGGACATGAGTTTGTATATACAGACATTTTGATGGGCGGCTGTTCCATTGACGCGACAGGCGTTCCGCTTACCGATGAGGCGATCGCACAGGCAAAGGCATCGGATGCGGTGCTGATGGGATCGATCGGTGGAAATACATCCACCTCACCGTGGTATAAGCTGGCACCGGAACTCAGACCGGAGGCAGGGCTTTTGAAACTGCGCAAATCCTTAAATCTGTTTGCGAACTTGAGACCGGCGTATCTTTACGAGGAATTAAAGGCAGCGTGCCCGCTTCGGGATGATATTATCGGAGACGGTTTTGACATGATGATCATGCGGGAGCTGACCGGTGGACTGTATTTCGGCGCACGCGAGACAAAAGAAGTGGACGGTGTGGTCACAGCGGTTGATACCCTTTCCTATAATGAAAATGAGATCCGGAGAATTGCAAAACGCGGCTTTGACATCGCAATGAAGCGCAGAAAAAAAGTGACTTCCGTGGATAAGGCAAATGTGCTTGATTCTTCCAGACTCTGGAGAAAGATCGTGGAAGAAGTGGCAAAGGACTACCCGGAGGTTACATATGAGCATATGCTGGTTGACAACTGTGCAATGCAGCTGGTAAAAGACCCGCGCCAGTTTGATGTTATTTTAACAGAGAATATGTTTGGAGACATCTTATCCGATGAAGCAAGTATGGTGACCGGATCGATCGGAATGCTCTCCTCTGCAAGTTTAAATGACACCAAATTCGGACTGTATGAGCCGAGCGGCGGATCCGCGCCGGACATTGCGGGAAAAGGGATCGCAAATCCGATCGCGACCATTTTGAGCGCAGCAATGATGCTCCGTTACTCCCTTGATCTGGATAAAGAGGCGGATGCCATTGAACAGGCGGTAAAACAGGTGTTAAAAGAGGGATACCGCACGATCGATATTATGCCGCAGGAAGCGGAAAAACGTGCTTCGGTCAGAGAAGTCGGAACAGAGCAGATGGGTGATCTGATCGCGGAGCGTGTGTAGAAACTCCAGCGTTTTATGATAGAGAGAAAGGAAATAAAAGAGATGAAAAGTGATAATGTAAAATGCGGAATGCAGCAGGCACCGCATCGAAGCCTTTTCAATGCACTTGGCTTCACAGAAGAAGAAATGAAAAAGCCGATGGTTGGTATCGTAAGCTCCTATAATGAGATCGTACCGGGCCATATGAATCTGGATAAAATTGTAAATGCAGTTAAACTGGGCGTTGCGGAAGCAGGCGGCGTCCCGGTTGTATTTCCGGCGATCGCGGTATGCGACGGAATCGCCATGGGACACATCGGAATGAAATATTCACTTGTGACCAGAGATCTGATCGCGGACTCCACCGAGTGTATGGCACAGGCACATCAGTTTGACGCGCTTGTCATGGTGCCGAACTGCGACAAGAACGTACCGGGACTTTTGATGGCTGCGGCAAGAATCAATGTGCCGACGGTATTTGTATCCGGCGGCCCGATGTTAGCGGGACATGTAAAGGGACAGAAGAGAAGTCTTTCTTCCATGTTTGAGGCGGTAGGCTCTTATGCGGCGGGAACCATGTCCGAGGACGACGTAAGAGAATTTGAGGAGAAAGTATGTCCGACCTGCGGTTCCTGTTCCGGAATGTATACCGCAAACTCCATGAACTGCCTGACCGAAGCGCTCGGTATGGGACTGCGTGGAAACGGAACGATCCCGGCGGTATATTCAGAGCGTATCAAACTCGCAAAGCATGCGGGTATGGCGGTTATGGATATGTACCGCAAAAACATCCGTCCGAGAGATATCATGACTAAGGATGCGATCTTAAACGCGCTGACCGTAGACATGGCGTTAGGATGTTCTACCAACAGTATGTTACATCTTCCGGCGATCGCGCATGAGGTAGGTTTTGATTTTGATATTTCTTTTGCAAATCCGATCAGTGAAAAGACACCGAACCTCTGTCATCTTGCGCCGGCAGGCCCGACTTACATGGAAGACTTAAATGAGGCGGGCGGTGTTTACGCGGTTATGAAGGAGCTTGCGGACGCAGGGCTGTTACATACCGATTGTATGACCGTGACCGGAAAGACCGTAGGAGAAAATATCGCGGATGCGGAAAACAAGAATCCGGAAGTGATAAGACCGCTTGACAATCCGTACAGCAAGACCGGCGGACTTGCCGTATTAAAGGGAAATCTTGCACCGGACGGCGGCGTGGTAAAACGTTCCGCAGTCTGCGATGAGATGATGGTACATGAAGGACCGGCGCGCGTATTTGACTGTGAGGAAGACGCGATTGCTGCCATCAAGGGCGGTAAGATCGTTGCCGGAGATGTTGTTGTGATCCGTTATGAGGGACCGAAAGGCGGCCCTGGTATGCGTGAGATGTTAAATCCGACTTCCGCGATCGCGGGAATGGGACTCGGATCTTCAGTAGCGCTTATCACGGACGGAAGATTTTCCGGCGCGAGCCGTGGAGCTTCCATCGGTCATGTCTCACCGGAAGCAGCAGTCGGCGGCCCGATCGCGCTTGTAGAGGAAGGAGATATCATTAAGATCAACATTCCGAAGATGACACTCGAACTTGCTGTTTCCGATGAGGAGCTTGCGGCAAGAAAAGCAAAATGGCAGCCGAGAGAGCCAAAGGTAAAGACCGGCTATCTGGCACGTTATGCGGCAATGGTTACATCCGGTAACCGTGGCGCGATCCTTCAGGTTCCGGGAACAGGAGAGAACTAAAAGGGAAAAAGGGGTTAGAAAGCGAGGAAGCATAGATGCAGTTGACAGGTGCGCAGATCGTAATAGAATGTTTGAAAGAACAGGGCGTGGATACCGTATTCGGGTATCCGGGCGGCGCAATTTTAAATGTATATGATGAATTATATAAGCATAAAAATGAAATCAGGCATGTGCTGACCTCCCACGAGCAGGGAGCTTCTCACGCTGCGGACGGCTATGCGAGAAGTACCGGAAAAGTCGGTGTGTGTCTTGCAACATCGGGACCGGGCGCGACCAATCTGGTCACCGGGATCGCGACCGCGTATATGGACTCGGTGCCGATCGTGGCGATCACCTGTAATGTCGGTGTACCGCTCCTTGGAAAAGACAGTTTTCAGGAGATCGACATTGCCGGTGTTACCATGCCGATCACAAAGCACAACTATATCGTAAAAGACGTTACAAAACTTGCGGATACGATCCGGAAAGCCTTTGAGATCGCGAAAAAAGGCAGACCGGGTCCGGTGCTTGTGGATATTCCGAAGGATGTCACGGCACAGAAGACGGAGTATCAGGCAAAAGAACCTGTGGCAGTACAAAGAGACACCGGGCGGATCACGGAAGAGGATCTGCAGACCGCGTTAAAGCTGATCCGGGAAGCAAAAAAACCGTATGTATTTGTCGGTGGCGGAGCAGTGATCTCCGGCGCGAGCGAGGATCTGCGCGAATTTGTAGATAAGATTGACGCACCGGTCTGCGATTCCCTGATGGGAAAAGGAGCATTCGACGGTACCGATCCGCGGTATACCGGAATGCTTGGCATGCATGGAACCAAGACATCGAATTACGGTGTCAGTGAGTGCGATCTTCTGATCGCGATCGGCGTGCGCTTCAGTGACCGTGTACTCGGAAATGCGAAGAAATTCGCCAATCAGGCAAAGATCCTGCAGCTGGATGTGGATCCGGCGGAGATCAACAAAAATATCGTGGTGACAGCAAGTGTGATCGGAGATGTGAAGGAGATCCTTGGCAGACTGAATGCACAGCTTGCGCCGATGGAGCACAAAGAATGGATGGATCATATCCTGGCATATAAGGAGAAATATCCGCTCACCTATCATCCGGAAGGCTTGAGCGGACCGTATATCGTAGAGCAGGTCTATCGGATGACAAAGGGTGAGGCGATCATGGTCACCGAGGTCGGACAGCATCAGATGTGGACGGCGCAGTATTACCGCTATGCAAAACCGCGCACACTCCTTACATCCGGCGGTCTTGGAACAATGGGCTACGGACTTGGCGCAGCGATCGGCGCACAGGTGGCGAATCCGGATAAGCAGGTGGTAAATATTGCCGGCGACGGATGTTTCCGGATGAACATGAATGAGGTCGCAACTGCGGTGCGGGAAAAATTACCGCTGATCCAGGTCGTGATAAACAACCATGTACTTGGAATGGTAAGACAGTGGCAGAATTTATTTTATGAGGCACGTTATTCCGCTACCGTGTTAAACGATTCGGTTGATTTTGTAAAGCTTGCGGAGGCCATGGGAGCCACCGGAATACGGGTGACGACGAGGGAAGAGTTCACAGACGCTTTCCAAAAAGCACTTGACAGCAAAACACCAGTAGTATTAGACTGTATCATAAATTGTGACGATAAAGTGTGGCCGATGGTTGCACCGGGCGCTGCAATCAGCGAAGTGTTCTGTGAAGAAGACTTGGATAACAAATAAAAGGGAAGAGTGACAGGAGGAAAAGGTACAATGAGCAGAGTTTACAATTTTTCTGCAGGACCTGCGGTATTACCGGAAGAGGTCTTAAAAGAAGCAGCAGATGAGATGTTGGATTACAAGGGAAGCGGCATGTCCGTTATGGAGATGAGCCACCGCTCCAAAGTATACGATGATATCATCAAGGAAGCAGAGAAGGATATCCGTGATCTGATGAATATCCCGGATAATTACAAAGTATTATTTTTACAGGGCGGAGCTTCACAGCAGTTCGCTATGATCCCGATGAACCTGATGAAAAATAAGAAAGCTGCCTATATCATCACAGGCCAGTGGGCAAAGAAGGCGTATAAGGAAGCACAGATCTACGGAGACGCAGTTGCGGTTGCATCCTCCGAAGACAAGACATTTTCCTATATCCCGGACTGCTCCGATCTGGATATTCCGGAAGATGCGGATTATG
Source organism: Roseburia yibonii (assembly GCF_014297335.1). NCBI lineage: Bacteria > Bacillati > Bacillota > Clostridia > Lachnospirales > Lachnospiraceae > Roseburia > Roseburia yibonii. Next base: position 24,575 of record NZ_JACOQH010000001.1, on the reverse strand, counting down.
TATACATTTGTGAAAACAACACGATTTACGGAACGAAATACAAAAAGCTTCCGAACACCAAGGGACATACCCTGGTAGCTGACGTTTCCTCCTGTTTCCTGTCAGAACCGGTTGATGTAACAAAATACGGCATTATCTATGGTGGAGTTCAGAAAAACATCGGACCTGCCGGAGTTGTTATTGTGATCATCCGTGAAGATCTGATCACTGAGGATGTACTCCCGGGAACACCTACCATGCTGAAATACAAGACACATGCGGATGCGGATTCCTTATACAACACACCGCCTGCATATGGTATCTATATTTGTGGAAAAGTATTCAAATGGTTAAAGAAGATGGGCGGACTTTCCGTGATGAAAGAACGCAACGAAGAGAAAGCAAAGATCCTTTATGATTTCTTAGACCAGAGCAAAATGTTCCACGGAACTGTTGTAAAGGAAGACCGTTCTCTGATGAACGTACCGTTCGTAACCGGAGATAAGGATCTGGACGCAAAATTCGTAAAAGAAGCAGCAGATGCCGGTTTTGTAAACTTAAAGGGACATCGTACCGTAGGTGGTATGAGAGCTTCTATCTACAACGCAATGCCAAAAGAAGGTGTTGAAAAGTTAGTAGAGTTCATGAAGAAGTTTGAAGCAGAGAATGCATAAAAATACATAAAAGGAGAGTTAGGGTAGAATGTTTCAGTATACATGCTTAAATCCGATTTCTCATGTGGGACTGGATTTACTGACCGATGATTATAAAAAGACAGATGACATCAATGCAGCGGAAGCGGTTTTAGTAAGAAGCGCTTCGATGCACGAGATGGATCTGCCGGAGAATTTAACTGCAGTGGCAAGAGCCGGAGCCGGAGTCAACAATATTCCGCTTGACAAATGCGCAGAACAGGGAATCGTTGTATTCAATACACCGGGCGCAAATGCAAACGGCGTAAAAGAACTTGTGATCGCGGGAATGCTTTTTGCAGCCCGTGACATCCGGGGCGGTATGGAATGGGTACTTTCCGAGGAAGGAAACGCGGATATCGCAAAGCTTGCTGAGAAGCAGAAAAAGAACTTCGCGGGAACCGAGCTTTCCGGTAAGAAACTCGGCGTGATCGGGCTTGGTGCGATCGGTGTCAAGGTAGCAAATACCGCAACACATCTTGGAATGGAAGTACTTGGTTATGATCCGTACATTTCCGTAAATGCTGCATGGAATCTTTCCCGTGGCGTAAAACATGTGCAGGATGTCACAGAGATCTACAAAGAATGTGATTACATCACCGTACATGTACCGCTTATGGATTCTACCAAAAAGATGATCAGCAAAGAAGCAATCGCGATGATGAAACCGACAGCGGTTGTACTCAACTTCGCAAGAGATCTGCTGGTAGATGAGGAAGCAATGGTGGAAGCGTTAAAAGAAAAGAAGGTACGCAAGTATGTATCTGACTTCCCGAATCCGACTACCGTTGGAAAAGAAGGAACGATCGTAACACCGCATATCGGAGCTTCCACAGAAGAATCCGAAGATAATTGTGCTGTGATGGCAGTAAATGAGATCATGGATTTCCTGGAAAACGGAAATATCACACATTCCGTAAATTATCCGGACTGCAACATGGGTATCTGCCAGGCGGCAGGACGTGTTCTGATCCTTCACAAAAATGAAAAAGGAATGATCAGCCGTTATACAACGGTACTTGGAGATGCGGATATCAATATCTCTGATATGACCAACAAGAGCCGTGGCGAATTTGCCTGCACCCTGATGGATGTAGACGCAGCACTTACGGATGAAGTGGTAGAAAAATTAAAAGCAGTTGACGGTGTACTTCGCGTGCGCGTGATCAAATAAGAGAATATAAAGCAGAAAATCCAGGTCGTTTGTGCCTGGATTTTTCTGTTGGGGAAGAGGAGGAAAAAAGTGGCAGAGATCAGACCCTTTTGTGCAGTTCGTCCGCAGGCGGACTGGGCAGAGAAAATAGCGGCATTGCCTTATGATGTATACAACCGGAAGGAGGCGAGAGAGGAGACGGCAAAGCATCCGGAGTCCTTCCTTTGTATTGACCGGGCGGAGACACAGTTCCCGGAGGATACCGATCCCTATGCACCGGAGGTATATCAAAAAGCACATGATCTGTTGTATGACTGGATCGCAGAAGGAAGATTTGAGAAAGAAAAGAAACCATGTTATTATGTTTACGAAGAAACCAGAGAGGGACGGACGCAGACCGGGATCGTTGCCTGCGCTTCGGTCGATGACTATGAAAACAACGTGATCAAAAAGCATGAGGAAACAAGAGCGGAAAAAGAAGAAGACCGGATCCGCCATGTGGATGCCTGCAATGCCCAGACCGGACCGATCTTTCTTGCTTACCGCAAAAACGAGACGATCTGTGAACTGGTAGCGCGTGCAAAAGAAAAAACTCCGGTGTATGATTTCATTTCAAGAGAGGGGATCGGACAGCGGGTATTTCTGATCGATGATGACAAAGAGATTGCGCAGTTAAAAGAGGCGTTTGCAGAGGTTCCGGCGGTTTATATCGCGGATGGACATCACCGCGCGGCATCTGCGGTGAAAGTCAGTGAAAGGAAAAGAAAAGCCAATCCGGGTTACAGCGGAGAAGAGGAATTCAATTACTTCCTGTCAGTGTTATTCCCGGATGAAGAACTTTTTATCATGGATTATAACCGGATCGTGAAAGATCTAAATGGTATGACACAGGAAGATTTTTTAAGCCGGATGAAAGAACATTTTAGGGTCAGCCCGTGTACAAAAGAAGAGCGCAGACCGAAGGAAAAGGGAATGTTTGGCATGTATCTCGGCGGACAGTGGTATCAGTGCCGGATCCATGAAAAAGATAAGAGCAGCGATCCGGTGGAAAACCTGGATGTCTTCGTCCTGCAGGAGAAGGTGCTTGCGCCGCTCTTTGGGATCACAGAGCCAAAGACAGATGCGCGTATTTCCTTTGCCGGCGGAATCCGCGGGCTGGATTATCTGGAAGAGAAAGTGGATGGCGGATGGGCAGTGGCATTCGCAATGCATCCGACCTCGATCGCGGAACTGTTTGCGGTTGCGGACGCCGGAAAACTGATGCCGCCAAAATCCAGCTGGTTTGAACCGAAACTTTACAGTGGTCTGTTCATACATGAATTAAACTGAAAAAATTTATCTTTAAGAGGAGAAGCCTATGATATTATTATCTACCGATACCGAAGTTACGATTACCGATATCGTGCAGCAGGAAGCAGAAGCGGCAAAGAATGCCAATCCGGGAGTGATCAAATCCTATCTGGAAAAAATGCTTCCACAGGTTTTAAGCCTCGGGGCGCAGATCATCATTGCCCTGATCGTTTATTTTGTCGGGATCAAAATTATTTCTTTTGCACGAAAGAAGATTAAAAAGTGGCTGACCAAATTAAACTTTGATGTCGGCGTGATCCAGTTTTTGGATTCTATCATAAGAATCGTTGCCTATTTTGTACTGCTTTGCATTATACTTGGCCTGTTCGGCATACAGACGACCTCGATCGTCGCGGTTGTGACGTCAGCCAGCCTGGCTGCGGGTCTTGCGCTGCAGGGAAGCCTTTCCAACTTCGCGGGAGGCGTTCTGATCCTGGTATTAAAGCCGTTTGTAGTCGGAGATTACATCATCGAGGATACCCATGGCAATGAGGGAACGGTCATGCACATTTCCACAGTCTATACCAAGCTCCGCACGATCGATAATAAGATCATTGTGATCCCGAATGGAACACTCGCGAATACAAGCCTGACCAACCTGACCCAGATGGATAAGCGGAGAATCGATCTGACGGTGGGTGTTTCCTACGATACGGATTTAAAGAAAGCAAAAGAAGTCATGCGGGATGTCGCACTGGCGGAAGAGGCGAGACTGCCGGAAGAGACCGTGGATATCTTCGTGTCCGAGCTCGGATCAAGTGAAGTGACCATGGGATGCCGCATCTGGGTAAAGACGGCGGATTACTGGCCGGCACGCTGGCGCCTGACCGAAAATTTAAAGAATGCGATGGATGAAAATGGCATCGAGATCCCGTTCCAGCAGATTGATGTAAATCTCAAAAAGTGAAGTTGACAAAAATTGTAAGATATGCTAGTGTTTACTTTGTGAACAGCACAAGGAGTGTGCATCTTTTAGTATTAGGAGGAAATTATTTATGCAAGGAACTGTAAAATGGTTTAACGCAAAGAAAGGTTATGGATTTATTTCCGATGCGGAAGGCAATGACGTATTTGTACATTTTTCTGCATTGAACATGGATGGATTCAAAGAATTAAAAGACGGCGAAACCGTAGAATTCGATGTAGTTGAAGGGGAAAAAGGACCTCAGGCAGCTAACGTAGTTCGTTTAGCTTAATTCATAGATTTCAAGCAAGTGAACAACCGAAAAATACAACTGAGAGGATGCATATTTGCGTCCTCTTTTTGTAATGGCGACGAGGAAAATGGGCGCCGTGCCTGCGCAGGCATCCATTTCACTGCATTTTACCGTTGCTTGCAGGTATGAAAACAGAAACGTGTGGTTAAAATAGAGAAAAACTGGAGGAATGGAATTTGAAGATACAGGATTTGAGCGCGTATGAGATCATAAAAGAGCAGAAACTCGAGGATTTAAATTCAAAGGGGTATCTGCTGCGTCATAAAAAGAGCGGAGCACGCATCAGTGTGATCAGTAATGATGATGAAAACAAGGTATTTTACATCGGATTTCGCACACCGCCAAAGGACAGTACCGGAGTGGCGCATATTATCGAGCATACGGTGCTCTGCGGTTCGGACAAATTTCCGGTCAAAGATCCGTTTGTGGAGCTTGTAAAGGGATCCTTAAATACATTCTTAAATGCGATCACTTATTCGGATAAGACAGTTTATCCGGTGGCAAGCTGCAACGACAAGGATTTCGCAAACCTGATGGATGTTTATCTTGATGCGGTATTCCATCCGAATATTTATAAAAAGAAAGAAATATTTAAACAGGAAGGCTGGCATTACGAACTTGAAGACCAGGATGCACCGATCACAATAAACGGCGTGGTCTACAATGAGATGAAGGGGGCATTCTCTTCACCGGAGGGAGTGTTAGACCGGCTTGTTTTGAATTCTCTTTTCCCGGATACGCCTTACAGCAACGAATCCGGCGGAGATCCGGAGCGCATTCCGGAATTAACTTATGAGAATTATCTGGAATTCCATAAGACCTATTATCACCCGTCCAATGCTTTTATCTATCTTTATGGAAATATGGATATCGTAGAAAAGCTTGTATGGCTTGATAAAGAATATTTATGCAATTATGAAGAAATTACCGTTGATTCAAAAATACCGCTTCAGAAGCCGTTTGACGCGCCGAGAGAGGTAAGAGAGAAATACTCGATCGCAAGTGATGAGTCCACGGAAGACAACACATATATTTCCTATAATATGGCGATCGGTACCACACTGGATCCGAAGCTGTATCTCGCGTTTGATGTACTGGATTACGCGTTGTTAAACGCGCCGGGTGCGCCATTAAAGAAAGCGCTGTTAGACGCAAAGATCGGAAAGGATATCATGGGTTCTTACGACAGCAGCACATATCAGCCGATCTTTTCCGTTGCGGCAAAGAACGCAAACCCGGAACAGAAAGAAGAGTTCGTGCGGATCATCCGCGATACATTAAAAGAGCAGGTGGAAAAAGGGATCAATAAAAAGGCGCTGCTCGCAGGGATCAACAGTTCTGAATTCAAATACCGCGAAGCGGACTACGGTCAGTTCCCGAAGGGGCTGATCTATGGCCTGCAGAGTCTTGACAGCTGGCTGTATGATGAGAAGGAGCCGTTTATGCATCTGGAGGCGGCACCGGTTTTCGCATTCTTAAAAGAAATGACGAAGACAGATTATTTTGAAAAGCTGATCCAGGAGTATATGCTTGACAATACGCATGTGTCGATCGTAATGATCGAGCCGGAATGCGGACTGAACGCGAAAAAGGAAAAGAAATTAGAAGAACAGCTCGCGGCTTATAAGGCATCTTTAAGTGCGGACGAGATAAAGGCGCTGATCGAGGATACGGCGCATTTAAAACAGTATCAGGAAGAGCCGTCACCGAAGGAGGATCTTGAAAAGATCCCGATGTTAAAGCGGTCGGATATGAAAAAAGAGGCATCCCCGTTTATCAATGAAGTAAGAGACTGTGACGGAACAACGGTTCTGTTCCACGAGATGTTTACCAACCGGATCAACTACCTTGATTTCCTTTTTGACGTCACGGATCTTTCTGAGGAGGAGATCCCTTATCTTGGTATTTTAAAGGCGGTGCTCGGTTATATGAACACCAGCCGGTACGGTTATGCGGATCTCGCGAATGAGATCAATCTGTATACCGGCGGCGTTTCCTCTTCAATCGGGGTTTATCCTTCCGTGAAGAAGCCGGATTCCTATCAGGCAAAATATGAGGTGCGCACGAAGGTTCTCTATGAAAATACAGATAAGGCAATGGACATCATAAAGGATATTTTGGGAACCACGGATATCACGGATGAAAAGCGTCTTTATGAGATCCTTGCGCAGGCGAAATCAAGACTTCAGATGTCTTTAAGTTCCGCTGGACATTCGGTGTCAGCGATCCGTGCCATGTCCTATTTCTCCAAAACCGCATATTATAATGATATGACAGGCGGAATCGCTCTGTATCGGGTGATCGCGGATTATGAAGAACATTTTGAGGAGAAAAAGGGAATGCTGATCGAACGTCTTGACGCACTGCGAAAGAAAATCTTTTGCAAAGAGCGCCTGATGGTCAGCCTTACCGCAGACCGTGAGGGATATGACGCGGCGGTAAAAGAGATCGGCGGCTTAAAGGAGATCCTTGGAAGCGGAGCACCGCAGGCGGCAGTTCCGGTATTAAACTGCGTAAAGAAGAATGAAGGCTTTCTGGACGCTTCCCAGGTACAGTATGTTTCAAGAGCAGGAAACTTTGTAAAACGGGGATTTTCCTATACCGGAGCGCTTCGCATCTTAAAAGTGATATTAAGCTATGATTATCTGTGGCTCAATGTCCGCGTAAAAGGCGGTGCCTACGGCTGCATGAGCGGATTTATGCGAAACGGAGATTCCTATTTTACCTCCTATCGTGATCCGAATCTTGGAAAGACGAATGAGATATACGAAAAAACACCGGAGTATCTGAAAAATTTTGACGCGGATGAGCGTGATATGACAAAATATATCATTGGAACGATCAGTGATCTCGATACTCCGTTAAATCCTTCCGCCAAGGGAAGCCGCTCGTTGAGTGCTTATCTGACCGGCGTGACCTATGCGGATGTGCAGAAGGAACGTGATGAAGTGATAAACGCGGAGCCGGAAAACATCCGCGCGCTTGCGGACCTGATCGAAGCAGTCCTTTCGGATCACAATCTGTGCGTGATCGGAAACGAGGATGCGGTAAAGAAAGAAAAAGCGTTATTTGACACGATTGAAAAGTTATATTAAAAGGAGCATTACATGGAAAATAAATTTAAATCAGGATTCGTGACACTGATCGGCAGACCGAATGTGGGAAAATCAACACTGATGAACCATCTGATCGGCCAGAAGATCGCGATCACATCAAACAAGCCGCAGACAACCAGAAACCGGATACAGACGGTATATACGGATGAGGAGCGCGGACAGATCATCTTTCTTGATACACCGGGTATCCACAAAGCAAAAAACAAGCTTGGGGAATACATGGTAAATGTGGCGGAGCATACCTTAAATGAAGTGGATCTGATCCTCTGGCTGGTGGAACCGACGGACTATATCGGCGCGGGAGAACAGCATATCATCGAAATGCTCAAAAATACAAAGACACCGGTTATTTTGGTGATCAATAAGCTGGACACGCTTTCTGAGCGTGATCAGATGCTTACCTATATCGATACATACCGCAAAGTCTATGATTTCGCGGAGATCGTACCTGCGTCCGCACTGCGCGGTCAGAACACGGATCTGATCATAGATCTGATCTTTCAGTATCTGCCGGAAGGACCGATGTTTTATGATGTGGATACGATCACGGATCAGCCGGAGCGTCAGATCGTTGCGGAGCTTATCCGTGAGAAAGCACTTCATGCCCTGAATGAGGAGATCCCGCATGGTATCGCAGTCTCCATCGAGCGAATGAAAGACCGTAAGGGACAAAATATCGTGGATATCGACGCGACGATCATCTGCGAGCGTGATTCACACAAGGGGATCATCATCGGAAAGGGCGGTGCCATGTTAAAGAAGATCGGAACCAATGCACGCTATGAGATCGAACGGCTTTTGGGCTGCAAGGTGAACCTGAAGCTCTGGGTGAAGGTGAAAAAAGACTGGCGCGACAGTGACATCCTGATCAAGAATTTCGGTTATAAAGAGGACGAAAGATAGCTGGCTTTTTTTTCTAGTATATCCTGTATGAATTCGGAAATCCTAATATTACCTGCAAAAGAAATATGACCAAGGGGGATTTCAGATGAGAGACGAAGCCTGGGATACATTTGTGACAACGGGAAAAGTAGAGGATTACCTTACTTACAGGTACAGTGAGAAAAAAGAGCATATGGCAGACGAAAAAGTAAGAGGTGAGAGCGTTTATGGGGCAGACCATCGTGCTGACGGGAATGGTTTTGCAGACAATGCCCATAGGAGATTATGACAAAAGACTGACGATACTGACCAAAGAACGGGGAAAGATCACGGCGTTCGCAAAAGGAGCAAGAAGGCCGAACAGCCAGCTCCTTGCGGCGGCGAATCCGTTTTGTTACGGTGAATTTGAACTGTTTGAGGGAAGGACTACATACACGCTTGTGAAAGCGACGGTCGCGAATTATTTCAGGGATCTTTTGAATGATCTCGACAGTGTTTATTACGGGTTTTATTTTCTGGAACTTGCGTCCTATTATACGCAGGAAAACAACGACGAGCGGCAGATGTTAAAGCTTTTATACCAGTCGCTTCGGGCGCTTCAGCATCCGTCTTTGAACAATCGTCTGGTGAAGGTGATCTATGAGCTTCGGGTACTGGTCGTAAACGGGGAATATCCGAATGTATTCTCCTGCATGAAGTGCGGAAAAAAAGAGGATCTCTGCTATTTCAGTGTCAAATACCGGGGAACGCTCTGCAAAGACTGCGGAACCATGGAGAGTGGTATCCTTTTAAATGAGTCCGTGCTGTATACACTCCAGTACATTATTTCTGTGGAATTAAAAAAACTCTATACCTTTACGGTCACCGAACAGGTGCTTCTCGTGTTGGAACAGGTGATGGGGAATTACTGGAACAGTTATATCCCGCATCACTTTAAGTCCTTGGAGATTTTAAACCAGTCGCCGGTAAAATGAGATTGCGGCTTGAAATCAGAATATGAAAATAGTATAATACATAAGATTAACAGGAGCGAAGACTGTTTTGGTGACAGTGAGGAGGAACTTTATGAAAAAAACAGCAGGACTTTGTCCGGCGATTCTTATTATGGCGCTTTCTCTGTCGGGCTGTGGCGGAGTATCCATGGACGTGGATACCAATACGCTGTATGTAGGGTCAAACGGGAAGATCACCGAGGTGATCGTAGAGGACTTCGGCGAGGATTACTATAATGAGGATGAGTTAAAGAGTTACATTGATGATGCAGTGGCTTCTTATCAGGAAGAGAACGGAAAATCCGGCGTCGAGGTAAAGAAATACGAAGTGAAAAACGGTGTTGCGCGTCTTTTGATGGAGTATGACGGTTACGACAGTTACGCGTCTTTCAACGAGGCAAAGCTGTATACGGGAACTCTGCTGCAGGCACAGGCGGACGGTTATGATTTTGATGTGAATTTTAAGACACCGGATGAGAGTGCGGAGACAGGAACAGAAGCAGCCACGGTACCGGAAGAAGAAGCGGCTACGGAGAATGTGATCCAGGGTCAGATCATAGAAGAAAACACGGAAACTGCATGGGAACCGGCATCAGAGACCGTATCCGGGATTTCCGCAGATGAAGTGCTTTCCGAGGAAGACCGCAAGGTACTTATTTTAGAACAGGATACAGATGTCAAGGTGAAGGGTGAGATCCTCTATGTATCGGATCATGTGAAGGTTACCGGAAAAGATACGGCAACCGTTTACGGTGAGGGTTCTGACAGTGCAGATACCGGATTGGCATATATTATATACAAATAATGAAATGTGAGGTTAGAGATATGGAAAAGACAATGGACAAGATTGTTGCGCTGGCAAAGGCAAGAGGATTTGTATATCCGGGTTCCGACATTTATGGTGGACTTGCGAATACCTGGGATTATGGAAATCTCGGTGTGGAACTGAAAAACAATGTAAAAAAAGCATGGTGGCAGAAATTTATCCAGGAAAATCCGTACAACGTCGGTGTAGACTGCGCGATCCTTATGAATCCGCAGACATGGGTAGCATCCGGACATCTGGGAGGATTCTCAGATCCGCTTATGGATTGCAAAGAATGTCACGAGCGTTTCCGCGCGGACAAGCTGATCGAGGATTTCTGTGATGAACACGGGATTGATTATGGCGGATCGGTAGACGGCTGGTCTCAGGAAGAAATGAAAAACTTCATCGACGAGCATGAAGTTCCGTGCCCGAGCTGTGGCAAGCACAATTTTACCGATATCCGTCAGTTCAACCTGATGTTTAAGACTTTCCAGGGCGTTACAGAGGACGCAAAGAACACGGTTTATTTAAGACCGGAGACCGCACAGGGTATTTTTGTAAACTTTAAGAACGTACAGAGAACATCCAGAAAGAAGATCCCGTTTGGAATCGGACAGATCGGAAAATCGTTCCGTAACGAGATCACACCGGGTAACTTTACGTTCCGTACCCGTGAGTTTGAACAGATGGAACTTGAATTTTTCTGCGAGCCGGGAACCGATACCGAATGGTTCCAGTACTGGAGAGCGTTCTGCCGTGACTGGTTATACAGCCTTGGCATCAAAGAAGATGAAATCCGTCTGCGCGATCATTCACCGGAAGAACTTGTCTTTTACAGCAAGGGAACAACCGATATCGAATTCCGTTTCCCGTTTGGCTGGGGTGAACTCTGGGGTATTGCGGATCGTACCGATTACGATCTGACCCAGCATCAGAATACTTCCGGACAGGATCTTACTTATTTTGATGACACCAAGAACGAGAAATATATTCCATATGTCATTGAGCCGTCACTCGGCGCGGATCGTGTAGTTCTCGCGTTTTTATGTGCTGCATATGATGAGGAAAATATCGGAACCGAGGAAAAACCGGATATGCGTACCGTACTGCATTTCCATCCGGCGCTTGCTCCGATCAAGATCGGTGTGCTTCCGCTTTCCAAGAAATTAAACGAAGGCGCGGAGAAAGTATTTGCACAGCTTTCCAAGAAATATAACTGTGAATTTGATGACAGAGGAAATATCGGAAAGCGTTACCGCAGACAGGATGAGATCGGTACTCCGTTCTGCGTAACCTACGATTTTGACTCCGAAGAAGATCAGGCAGTAACTGTCCGTGACAGAGATACCATGGAACAGGAACGTATTAAAATTTCAGATCTTGATGCGTATTTTACAGAAAAATTCGCGTTTTAATGTAAGACAAAGGAGCCTTCCATTTTTATGGACAGGCTCTTTTCTTTGCTTGGGGCTTTACAGAAGTTTTGTTTTCCGATATAATCAAAAGCATATTCGTGGCATTTTGCGCGATAATATGGATAAAATAATACGTGGAGGTAACTATTATGAAAAAAAGAATGATGGCAATTTGTTTAACATTGGGAATGACAGCATCCATGCTCGCAGGATGTGGTTCATCTACAGGAAATGACAGCAGCAATACATCTTCCGCAGCAAAAGAAGAAACATCTGCAACAGAAAGCGGAAACACTGCATCTTCCGCAAGCGGAAAGAAATATGTGATCGCAACCGATACGGTATTTGCACCATTTGAATTTACAGATGAGAGCGGAGCATTTGTAGGTATCGATGTGGATCTCTTAGATGCGATCGCAAAGGATCAGGGATTTGAATATGAATTACAGTCTCTCGGATTTGACGCAGCGCTTGTAGCCGTACAGTCCGGACAGGCAGATGGTGTGATCGCCGGAATGTCTATCACAGATGAAAGAAAAGAGACGTTCGATTTCTCAGACGCATATTATGATGCGGATGTTACCATGGCAGTGGCAGCAGGTTCTTCCATCGCTTCCTATGATGACTTAAACGGAAAGAAAGTAGCAGTAAAGACAGCAACAAACGGTTCCGATTACGCAAAATCCATCGCGGATCAGTACGGATTTGACATCGTAGAGTTTAAAGATTCTCCGACAATGTATCAGGACGTGATCACCGGAAACACCGTAGCATGTTTTGAAGATTATCCGGTTATGGCATATAACATCAAACAGGGTGCCGGAATGGAAATGCCGGAAGGCACAACAGCAGCAGGTTCTTCTTACGGCTTTGCAGTACAGAAGGGACAGAATGCAGAACTTCTTGAAATGTTCAACAAAGGTCTTGCAGACATCAAGGCAAACGGAACATATCAGGAAATTGTGGATAAATATACAAAATAAACGAATAGAAAAAAGCGAAAGCAGGTCAGACAGGTATGATTTCAATTATACAGACATATAAGGTCATGTTGCTTCAGTCCCTGGGACAGACGCTTCTTCTGACTTTATTATCCCTCATTTTCGCGTTCATAATAGGTCTGATCTTCGGATTGATGAACGTGAGCAAATCAAAAATATTGAATTGTATCGGTACGATATATGTGGACGGCATCCGTGGGGTGCCGCTCATCGTACTGGCGTATTTCATATATTTTGGTATCCCGGCAGCGGTAAAGGCAATCGGATTTACCGATTTTAAGCTGACCGCACTTGTGGCAGGAACAATCTCACTTTCCATGAACGCCGGAGCTTATATGGCGGAGATCTTCCGCGCAGGTATCCAGTCGGTGGACAAAGGACAGATGGAAGCGGCACGAAGCCTGGGTCTCAGTTATGGAAAATCCATGCGAAAGGTAATTCTTCCGCAGGCGATCCGTACAATGATCCCATCTATCATCAACCAGTTCATCATCTCCTTAAAGGATACTTCCATTCTTTCGGTTATCGGATTCCCGGAACTGACAAAGGCAGGTAATATCATCGTAGGTAACACGTTTAAGGCGCTTCAGGTATGGGGCATCGTAGCGGTTATGTACATGGTTGTCATCATCACGTTATCCCGGGTAGCAAAGAGGATTGAAAGGAGGATAAACGTTGGAAAACTCGAAGCAAACTAAAGTAGTAGTTAAAAATTTAAAGAAGAGTTTCGGAAAGCTCGAAGTCTTAAAAGACATTGATATGGAAATAAAAGAAGGAGAGGTTGTTGTGCTCCTTGGACCTTCGGGTTCCGGAAAATCAACGTTTCTCCGTTGCCTGAACCGTCTTGAGGATATTACGGCAGGAGAAGTCATCGTCGATGGCATTCATGTGGATGACAAAAAGACAGATATCAACAAGCTGAGAGAAAATATCGGTATGGTATTCCAGCACTTTAATCTGTTCCCGCATATGACGGTTTTAGAGAACATCATGCTGGCACCGGTAGAATTAAAAAAGATGACCAAGGAGGAAGCCCGTGAAAAGGGCATGGCGCTTTTAAAACGTGTCGGACTGGATGCAAAGGCAGATGTGTATCCGCCACAGCTTTCCGGTGGACAGAAACAGCGTGTTGCGATCGCGCGTGCGCTTGCAATGAATCCGGATATCATGCTTTTTGATGAGCCGACCAGTGCGCTGGATCCGGAGATGGTTGGAGAAGTTCTCGCAGTCATGAAAGAACTTGCCGCAGATGGAATGACAATGGTCGTTGTTACCCATGAGATCGGATTTGCCAGAGAAGTGGCAAGCCGTGTCGTATTTATGGATGGCGGCTATATTGTGGAACAGGGAACACCGGAAGAGGTGATCTCCAATCCGAAGGAACCGCGTACCATAGATTTCTTAAATAAAGTTTTATAACAGGAGCAGGAGATTCATGAAAAAGATTATAACCATAAGCAGAGAGTTCGGCGCCGGCGGCGGAGAGATCGGCAGAAGACTGGCAGACAGCCTTGGCTATGATTATTATGATAAGGAATTGATCTTGATGGCAGCTGCGCAGGCGGATATCGATGTTTCAAGCCTGATCGAATGGGATGAGAAAGTCCCGGTTAATTTCGGATTTACGCAGAGCCTGTTCAATTTCTATAACAAGCCTCTGAGTGAAAAGATCTTTCAGGCGCAGAAGCAGGTGATCCGCAAGATCGGAGAAAAAGGACATTGTGTGATCGTTGGTAGAAATGCCAATGCGATCTTAAAGGAATATGACGACTGTCTGAATGTATTTGTGCGTGCTGATTTCAACTGGCGCTTAAATCGTATGAAAGACAGAATGGAGCATCTGACCGAGGCACAGGCGGCGGATGAGATCCGTGCGATCGACCGTGTGCGGAAAAAATACTGTACGTATTACACCAATACAAGCTTTGGAAGTATGGAGCAGTATGATATCGCGCTCAATTCATCGAGAATAGGTGTGGACGCATGTGTCAGGGCAGTGCTTGCGCTGGCAAAAGAGGACAACTAAAAATGATAACAAAAAAATTGCATATCTATGCAATTTTTTTTGTTATGGGGAAAAGACAGCATCCGGGCATACATAATCCCGTCATTTCTGACATATGATCTTTTAAAGAATGAAACAAATCATCAGGACTTTTGTAAAAAGACGACAAAAAAATGTTGATATAATCTAAAAATGTGTTAAAATATATAATGTGCAACGGAAAGCGGACACAATATATTGTTCAAAAGTGGCAAAACACGAATGAACTACAACTAATTTTAGGAGGAACTGTTGATATGGCAAAAAAATGGGTGTATTTGTTTACAGAAGGTAATGCCAATATGCGTGAACTTCTTGGTGGAAAAGGTGCTAACTTAGCAGAAATGACGAATATTGGTCTTCCGGTACCGCAGGGATTTACGATCACGACAGAAGCGTGTACGCAGTATTATGAAGATGGCAGAGAGATCAATGATGAGATACAGTCTCAGATTAATGAGTACATAGTAAAAATGGAAAAGATCACGGGCAAGAAGTTCGGTGACAGAGAGAACCCGCTTCTTGTATCAGTTCGTTCCGGAGCGAGAGCTTCCATGCCGGGTATGATGGATACCATCTTAAACCTAGGTCTTAATGAAGACGTTGTAAATGTAATTGCGGAAAAATCAAACAATCCGCGGTGGGCGTGGGATTGTTACCGCCGTTTTATCCAGATGTATTCCGATGTCGTTATGGAGGTCGGTAAAAAATATTTTGAGGAACTGATCGATCAGATGAAAGCAAAGAGAGGCGTAAAGCAGGATGTCGACCTGACCGCCGAGGATCTCAAAGAGCTTGCAAATCAGTTCAAAGCAGAGTATAAGTCCAAGATCGGCAGTGATTTCCCGGATGATCCGAAGGAACAGCTGATGGGAGCGATCAAGGCTGTATTCCGTTCCTGGGATAATCCGCGTGCGAATGTTTACCGCCGCGATAATGATATTCCGTATTCCTGGGGTACCGCAGTCAATGTACAGGCGATGGTATTCGGAAATATGGGTGAGGATTGTGGTACCGGTGTTGCGTTTACCCGTGATCCGGCAACCGGACAGAAAGGTCTGTTTGGAGAATTCCTTACCAATGCACAGGGCGAGGATGTAGTTGCAGGTGTGCGTACTCCGATGAAGATCTCCGAGATGGAAGAAAAATTCCCGAAAGCGTATGCGCAGTTTAAGATCGTGTGCAACACATTGGAGGCACACTACAGAGATATGCAGGATATGGAGTTCACAGTTGAGAACTGCCAGTTATATATGTTACAGACGCGTAATGGTAAGAGAACCGCTCAGGCGGCATTAAAGATTGCCTGCGATCTGGTGGATGAGAGAATGAGAACCGAGGAAGAAGCGGTTGCCATGATCGATCCGAGAAACCTTGATACCCTGCTTCATCCGCAGTTTGACGCGGCTGCATTAAAGGCAGCAAAACCGGCAGGAAAGGGACTTGGAGCTTCTCCGGGCGCTGCGTGCGGCAAGATCGTATTTTCCGCAGAGGATGCCGTTGAATGGGCAGCAAGAGGAGAGAAGGTCGTTCTGGTACGTCTGGAGACTTCTCCGGAGGATATCACCGGTATGAAAGCTTCTCAGGGCATTCTTACCGTTCGTGGTGGTATGACATCCCATGCGGCGGTTGTAGCGCGTGGTATGGGTACCTGCTGTGTATCCGGCTGCGGCGATATCGCAATGGATGAGGAAAATAAGAAATTTACGTTGGCAGGCAAAGAGTATCATGAAGGAGACTTCCTTTCTCTGGATGGTACGACCGGTAATATTTACGATGGTCAGATCCCGACCGTGGATGCGACGATCGCAGGAGAGTTCGGCCGCGTTATGAAATGGGCAGATAAATACAGAACATTAAAAGTACGCACCAATGCAGATACACCGGCGGACGCGAAGAAAGCGCGTGAGCTTGGCGCAGAAGGCATCGGACTCTGCCGTACGGAGCATATGTTCTTTGAGGAGGACAGAATCGCGGCATTCCGTGAAATGATCTGTTCCGATACCGTAGAGGAAAGAGAAGCGGCACTGGAAAAGATCCTTCCTTATCAGCAGGGAGATTTTGAAAAACTCTATGAAGCGCTGGAAGGATGCCCGGTAACGATCCGTTTCTTAGATCCGCCGCTTCATGAATTTGTTCCGACAGAGGAAGCGGATATTGAAAAGCTTGCAAAAGCGCAGAATAAGTCAGTAGAGCAGATCAAGACGATCATTGCTTCCCTGCACGAGTTTAACCCGATGATGGGACACAGAGGATGCCGCCTTGCAGTAACCTATCCGGAAATTGCAAAGATGCAGACCAAAGCAGTGATCCGCGCGGCGATCAATGTGAAGAAAGCACATCCGGACTGGAACGTAGAGCCGGAGATCATGATCCCGCTTGTATGCGAAGTTAAAGAGTTAAAATATGTAAAGAAAGTTGTAGTAGAGACCGCGGATGCGGAAATTAAGGCAGCCGGTATCGATCTGAAATACGAAGTAGGTACGATGATCGAGATCCCAAGAGCAGCGCTTACTGCGGATGAGATCGCAAAAGAGGCAGATTTCTTCTGCTTTGGTACAAACGATCTGACTCAGATGACGTTTGGATTCTCCCGTGATGATGCAGGAAAGTTCTTGAATTCTTACTATGATACCAAGATCTTTGAGAACGATCCGTTTGCAAAACTCGATCAGACCGGTGTCGGCAAACTGATGGAGATGGCGATCAAACTTGGAAAACCGGTAAATCCGAAGCTCCATGTAGGTATCTGCGGCGAGCACGGCGGAGATCCGTCTTCCGTAGAATTCTGCCACAAGATCGGTCTGGATTATGTATCCTGCTCACCGTTCCGTGTGCCGATCGCAAGACTTGCAGCAGCACAGGCAGCGATTGCAAATAGGTAGAAGTTCTCTTTCCTTTGAATTGCCGCTTAGTTTCGAGCAGGCAGCAGCCTATCGAAAGGCTAACGGACAGTATGTAAGGAAAAATCAGTGGAGAGATACCACTATAAGGGTATTCATAGACCTTGATTAACAGTTAAATACGATAAGCGTATCATTAGAAATAGTGGTACGCTTATTTTTTTACCCCAGAGAAGCATCGGAAATATCGCATATTTCTATTATAGTAAACTGCCCACTTGTTTATTTTTAAGTGGGCAGTTTACTATTGACTTTCTATATGGAAATTGCATATAATATAGTAAAGTACCCAACCAATAAAAAAATTGAGGCAATTAAATAGAGGTGGACAAATGCTTCGTGAAAATGATATTAAAAATGTGAGAAAGCTGTTCAATCGGCATCACTATGTAATGACTACTGCCGAGCTTCTTGAAGCTAAGCTATACTATGCAGACATTAAACAACTTTTAGATGAGGGTTTTATTGAAAGAATAAGACGAGGTTATTATCACTGGATTGAAAACGGCGAAGCCAAAGAAATAGTTATCATTAATAGTTTGTTTCCCGATGCTATTCTTTGTATGGAAACTGCTCTATTCTATTATGAATACAGCGATAGAAACCCCGCTGAGTGGAATTTTGCCATAGACAGGAATGTTTCAAAATTACGAACCAATATAGAGTATCCATTCATTAAAGTATATCGCCTTGAGTCCGATTTGGTTACGATTGGTGAAACAACAGGTGAGATTGATTTTACAAAAGTGCGAATTTATGACCGTGACCGAACAATTTGTGATGTCCTGAAAAATATGAGTAAAATGGATAAAGAAATTTTCAATAAAGCAATACAAGGGTATGTTAATGACCCGAAAAAGAATATACCAAACCTTATGATGTATGCCAAAAAACTGCGTGTGCAGAAAAAGGTTAAAGAATTGATTGGAGTGTGGTTGTAATGGCAGATATTGCAGCTTCCGTTCTGGCAAAGCTGAGAAATAAAGCAAAAGCTTCCGGTATCAGCTATCAGCAATGCTTGCAGCTTTTTGTGCAGGAAGAATTTTTGAGAAAGCTATCAAAATCTGGGTGTGAGGATACGCTAATACTCAAAGGTGGATTGTTCATTTATACCTTAACTAATTTTGAAAGTAGAGCAACAATTGATGTCGATTTCCTGCTCCGTGGATACTCTAATTCAATAGATGATGTAAAAGATTTGATTTGTAAAATCATCGATACACCGACAGGTAACGATTATATAGAAATGCGAGCAAAAGGCTTTGAGGAAATTTCTCCGCAAAGAAAATATCACGGTATCAGTACACAGATTATTGCTCAAATAAAAAATGTGCGTGTGCCGTTCAATGTTGACATAGGTGTGGGTGATATTATAGTCCCCCGTGCCGAAGAACGCACAATCAACACGCAGCTTCCAGACTTTGAAGCACCTGTAATTAAAACTTATTCCCTTGAAAGCACCACTGCCGAGAAATTTGATGCCATACTGCAACGTTTTGAACTGACAGGTAGAATGAAAGATTTTTACGATATTTATTATCTTTCAAGGACATTCGATTTTGAGGGTGAAAAATTGCAGGCAGCTATATTTGAAACCTTACAGCGGCGTGGTACTCCCTATGACAGAGATAGCTTTAAGCGTGTTGTTGCACTTGCCGATGATGAGGATATGCAGAAGCGTTGGAAATTCTTTTTGAAAACCATAAAAGATAATACGCTTGAGTTTTCATTCGTCATTACGGAAATCCAGACTTTTCTTGAGCCTGTGTTTGATGCGATAGTGAATGAGAAAGAGTGGCAAAACATATGGGACACTAAAGTAAAGGGATGGAGGTGAGGATATGTTATCATTTGTTCAATTAGATAAACCTCATATAGACATCGAATTGTATGGAACGGATACTAATATCGCACCTATTGATAAAGTTCATATTATGGATGAAGATTCTTTTGAGCAATTCACATTGGAATGGTTATTTGGCTGCAAAAAGTCGAAGTATTCCTCAATTAAAAGAATTGGAGGTGCTGGAGATAAGGGTCGAGATGTTATTGGTTATTATAGTGATGGTACTGTAGATTATTATCAATGCAAGCATTACAATACGGGACTTGCTCCAACGAATTATTATTTGGAATTAGGTAAACTCTGTTATTATACATATAAAAAAGAAATCCCCATACCAAAGGAGTATTTTATTATTGCTTCAAACGATGTAGGCTCTTCACTGCAAGACTTGATAGATAAGCCATCCGACCTCCTAACCAGCCTTATAAAGAATTGGGATACATACTGTAAAACAAAAATTACTAAAACCAAAGAAGTTCCATTAGATAAGTCATTTTTGGATTATATAAAGTCTTTTGATTTTACAATAATTAAAACATATCCTATTGCACAGGTTATAGATGAATATTTAGATACGATATATGGTAATATTCGCTTTGGAGGACGTAGACTCAGCCTTCCTACGACACTAACACCAACTGACACGGTTGAGAGTGAAGAGATGCCTTATATTTCTGCTTTGTTAGAAGCATATTCGGACGAATTGAATATTAAAATTGATACTATAAAATCTTTAGAAGCATATAGTTCCTACTTTAAGCATTTAAACAGACAAAGAAAAGATTATTATTCTGCCGAAACGATACGCAGGTTTGTTAGAGATACCTTGACCGATTCTCAACAATTTGATGTATTGAAAGAAGAAATATACAATGGAATAATTGATACGCATGAGCAAGAATACGATAGCGGGTATAAACGCTTGGTAGAAGATTTAAAGCAAGCAGCTGTAACTAATACATCCAAATCTATGTTGGATAGCAAACTGCATTGCATAGGAAATAGCGAACGAAAGGGAGTTTGCCATATGCTAGTTAATGATAATAAATTGAGGTGGGTGAATGAAGAATGAATAACATTTTTAACACTTCATTTGAAGTATCCTTAAGAATACTGATAATTTTGAATACGGTACAGACCAGATTATCTATTGACCGAATCACTGCTTTGGATTTTATAGCAATATATGGGAAAGATTTTGGAGTATCAGAATATAATTTGCACGGAGATAACGATTATAGATTTAGTGAGTATACATCAAAGCGAGAAATCGTATCCAAGGCAATAAAAGAACTTGTATTAAGAGGTTACATCACTCCACATTGCAATAAAAGTGGTTTTAATTATAGTATATCAAAAGAAGGAGTTACTTTTTGTGAATCTCTTAATGATAAATATGCAGAAGATTTTATTGAAATTGTAAAAAAAGCTAATGTGTTGTTTCTTGACTATTCCGATAGAAAATTAACCCATTGTATAAATA
Organism: Roseburia yibonii; assembly: GCF_014297335.1. Classification (NCBI taxonomy): domain Bacteria; kingdom Bacillati; phylum Bacillota; class Clostridia; order Lachnospirales; family Lachnospiraceae; genus Roseburia; species Roseburia yibonii. Next base: position 3,694 of record NZ_JACOQH010000001.1, on the reverse strand, counting down.
AATATGCAATAGCTATGTTGAGAGGTGAAAAATCATGAGTTTCTATATTGAAAAAATAATCGTCACAGGTTCAGGAAAGACGGATTCGATTATTGAGTTATCGAACGGTGTGAACATTATATATGGTCCATCAAATACAGGAAAAACATATATTGTTAAATGTATCGATTATATGTTTGGTTCAAAACGGGAGCCGATTGATATTTCAACAGGTTATCAATATATAAAAATAATCGTGAGGACTCAATGCGGTACGATAACAATGAGTCGAAAAATCGGGGAAAACAAAATTGAAGTTAGTAGTAACGATAATAATGTCCCCTCAGGAAAATATGCTACTAAAGCAAGTAGAACCAATTATGATAAAACTATAAATTCCGTATGGCTATCGTTAATTGGTATCAATGATTTGCATTTGGTTATCAGTAATGAAAATTATAAGAAGCAGATATTGTCTTGGCGAACCTTTAGCCACATGTTTATGCTTACAGAAACAAAAATTATTTCTGAGTATTCAGCTATACTATCTGGTAGAGATACATCAAATACAGCTGTAATTGCATCCTTAATTTTTCTTTTATCTGGTCAAGATTTTGCAGAGACAGAGACTAAAGACACTAAGGAAATCAAAGAAGCAAAAAAGAATGCTGTAAAAGCGTATATAAATAAAGAATTGTTTAGGTTATCGGAACGAAATCAAGAATTACTGGCTCAATTAAAGGAAAATCCCAATATAGATATTGCTGTAGAAATTGAAAAAATTATGGCGGAAATCTCCACGAATGAGAAACGAATAAATAGTTCTATTGAAGAAAATCAAAAAATTCTTGCCCAATTATATGAGAAAAATGAGAATTTATCAGAATGCAATGTGCTATTAAATAGGTATGATGAACTGACTACTCAGTATGATGCAGATTTAAAACGACTTAATTTTATTGTTGATGGCGAAGCGAACTTAAACGCTTCTTTTTCAACTCATTGCCCGTTTTGTGATGGCGAAGTAGTTGTTAAGAAAAATCAAAACTATATTGATGCTGCAAAATCAGATTATAAAAAAATAAAATTACAAGCAAAAGATTTGGAAAGTGCTTCTAAAGAGCTACGTTCTGAAAAACTCAGTTTAGAACAAGAAATTGGTACACTGATGGCAAAAAAGAAATCAATTGAAGAACTTATCGGAAAAGAGCTAAAGCCACAGGTGTTTAATCTAAAAGAAAAACTATCAGTCTACAAAGATGCGATTGAATGTCAAAAAGAAATAGATATTCTCAAGAAATTATCAGAGCAAAAGACCGCTGATATGATTGAAAATGACACAGATGAAGAAAGTGAACTAAAGTTCAAGGTGAAAGAACATCTTGATTATAGTTTTATTAACGAGTTAAGTAGTGGTATTAAATCGTTTCTTGAAAATTGTAATTATGATAATTTGCTTTCAGTAATATTCGACAAAGCTGATATGGACATTGTTATAAACGGGAAAAAGAAAAGTTCAAATGGAAAAGGTTATAATGCATATTTCAATTCGGTAGTAGCTATTGTTCTATCAAGATACATGGAGAGCAAAGCAAAGTATTCTCCTGATTTCCTTGTATTGGATTCGCCTATCTTATCGCTTAAAGAAAAGAAAACAAAAAAGCCATCAGAAACTATGAGAAATACTTTATTTGAAAATATTGTTGATAACCAAAAAGGAATACAGACAATTGTAATTGAAAACGAGATACCAGAGATTAACTATAAAGATGCAAATATAATTCATTTCACAAAAGAAAAAAATAATGGAAGATATGGATTCCTATTAGATGTAGCAGATTAAATGTTTTAGATACCCTTCACTATTAAATAGTGTCTGCTGATTAAGCCGCAAACACTGCTAGGGTAAAGTTTTTGTAGGAAAATTTAATAGAAAAAGAAGAAAGCACCTGTTCCTTATGTTAGGATTGAGTTTGACGAAAAACAAAAATCCAAAGGAGGGTGCTTTCATGATTAAAAGTATACAACATTTTCAGACAGAAGGGGTAAAAAAATTAGAAGATATTTTTGTTTCCTATTCATCAAATCTTTCTAAAATTGCTGAAATGGTAGAAGGAGTAACTAAAAGTGTAGTGGAATTAGGATGTTCCATGATTGCAGAAGAATGGGAATTTTATGATACCGTTTTACGTGAACGCAGGAATCTTCGTCCTGATTGGGAAATAATTCGTCGTGATCCGATTACCAGGCTGACTTCGCTTGGAGAAGTCACTTATTTCAGAACATATTTCAGGAATAAGAAGACAGGAGAACGCTGCTATCTGTCAGACACTCTTATTGGATTTAAAAAAAATGAATATTTAACAGAGGATGCTGTTGCGAGGATTTTTGAAGAGGCTGCAGATAGCAGTTATCGCAAAGGTGGGACAAATGCATGCATTTCCGGTGCTGTAGTAAGCAAGGAAACCGTTATGGAGAAACTTCATCCATTATGTTTTCCACTACTCGAGGCTCCAGATGAAAAGAAGTCAGTTAAAACTTTATATATAGATGCTGATGAAGACCATGTATCTCTCCAGCATTTAGAGAAGAAGGGTGATGTAAAGATTTCTAATAGCAACACCTTTATGCCTAAATTAGTTTATATTTATGAGGGAATTGATGCTGACTATGATAGACATGAATTAATTAATGCTAAATATTTCGGTGGTGGGTATCAGGGTCCAGAAGGAACGGACCGTCTGTGGAAGGAAGTATTTGATTACATTGCAAATGCTTATGATGAGGATTCTATCGAACACATTTATGTAAATGGGGATGGAGCAGACTGGATTAAGTATGGAGCAAAGGTTCATAGCAAAGCAAAGTTCGTACTGGATAAATATCATATGCATAAATACATTGTAGCGGCAACTTCACACCTTATGGACTCCGCATCTGATGCCAGAAGTGAAATTTGGCATGCCATAAACAAGAAAAACAAGAAGCTGGCTGAAAAAACATTTGACGAGATAATTGAATTAACGGAAGCTGAAAGTAAGCAAAAGGCAGTGGAGGCATCTAAGAAATATATACTTGGGCACTGGTCTGCCATTATGACTGGCGTAAGAAACAGGAAAGACAACATTCATTGCAGTGCTGAAGGGCATATCAGTCATATTTTTTCGGACAGATTAAGTTCCAGACCGCTGGGCTGGTCTGTTATTGGCGCAGATAAAATGGCTCAGTTAAGAGTGTATAAGCGCAACGGAAGAAGTATGCTGGAACTGGTGCGATACCAGAAAATGCAGCTGCCAATGGCTGCAGGTGCCGAAGCATTAGAATTGTCTGCAGCAAATATATTGAGTTCAGAAAGAAAGAACAAACGGGAGCTTGGAGAATTGGCAGATATTCCGGTGTATTCAATACCATATCCACAAATCAAAAAAATTGCATCCCTAAAGAATCACATTTGGGGGTTGTAGAAAATAATAAATACAGCTATATTAAAATCAGTCAACTAATTCTGACTGGTTCAAGGGGTAAGTCTGCTCTATTAATTCCTACAACAAACTTACACTATCGCAAACACTTGATTGTACTGACTTTTGCCCCATTTTCTGGTATAATGATAGCAAGGATTTTGACGAAAACAAATCGTTTTTCTTGCAGTTTTTTACAGATTTTGAGCATACGAGGGACTAAAACAATGTACAAACCGATCGACAAGCTACAG